>CALDSI010000488.1 GCA_937911395.1 uncultured Labrenzia sp. | reverse complement strand
CCGGAGCGATTGCGGGTCTGAGTGGCGGCCTGTTTCTCTGGGCCTACACGCTGTTGCTGCCGACTTTTGCCCAGTCCGGGTTAATCTCCGATACCATCATGAGCACGGGGCCATTTGGCATTGACCTGCTCAAGCCGGAGTCCTTGTTCGGTATCGAGGCAGATCCATTTATTCACGGCACGCTCTGGAGCCTTGCGGCAAATGTCGTTCTGTTCATCGCCGGATCGCTGATGCGTAAGCCTCAGCCTTCAGAAACACTGCAGGCGAATGTCTTTGTACCGTCAGAGCTTCGCAATCCGACCAACTTCCTTTACTGGCGGACGTCTGTCACGGCTGGAGATCTTCAGGCAACCGTCGCCCGCTATCTCGGCGAAGAAAGAACAGAGCGCTCCTTTCAGAAATTTGCTCGTGAGCGCGGTATCTCGATCGAACTGAACACAATCGCAGATGCGAACCTTCTGAGGTTCTCCGAGCAGCTGCTTGCAAGCGCCATTGGTGCCGCCTCCGCCCGCCTTGTCCTTACATTGATGCTAAAACGGCATGATCCGTCGACCAAGGGTGCGGTGAAGTTGCTCGACGATGCGTCCATGGCGATCCAGCACAATCGGGACCTTCTCCAAACGGCGCTCAATCAAGTACGTCAGGGCATAGGTGTGTTTGCCCGGGATTTCCGGCTGATTTGCTGGACCCGACAGTTCAGGGATCTTTTGGGCCTTCCAGCCGAATATGGACAGGTCGGCACGACTCTCGACGCAATCCTCCGATACAACGCGGAACGCGGTGAACACGGTTACGGTCCCGTTGAAGTCATTGTGCAGGACCGGATCGAGAAGCTCGTCATCATTCAGGAGACCTATCAGGAGCGCCTGTTTGAAAGCGGGACGGTACTGGAGGTGCGGATCAGCCCGATGCCCGACGGCGGCATTGTGACGACCTACACCGACATTACTGAACGCGTGATGGCCGAAGAGGCTTTGGCAAAGGCCAATGAAACGCTTGAGCGGCGGGTTCGAGAACGGACCGAGGAACTTACACACGTTAACGACCGTCTTGTGGAGGCGACCCGTGCGGCCGAAGAGGCCAATATAGGCAAAACCCGTTTCCTGGCCGCCGCCGGTCACGACATCATGCAGCCTCTAAATGCGGCACGGCTTTATTCCTCCGTTCTGGTCGACAAGCTCCAAGAGGGCGACAACGGAAAACTCGTCAAGAACGTGGAGTCCGCGCTGGAGTCGGTTGAGGACAGTCTCGGGGCTGTCATGGATATCTCAAGGCTCGATACAGGAGCCTTGAAACCGGAGCCGACTGTCTTCCGGCTGGACGAGTTGATCCGCGGCTTGGAGCTCGAATTTATGCCCATCGCTGCCGAAAAAAGATTGGAGCTTCGGATCGTTCACACCACCATGTCGATCAGATCCGACCGGCGCCTCTTGCGGCGTTTGCTACAAAATCTTGTTTCCAACGCCATCAAATATACAGGTGAAGGCAAAGTGCTGGTCGGCTGCCGTGTCCGGGAAAACAGGGTGTTCGTGGAAGTGCATGATACGGGCCTCGGAATCGCTGAAACCAAGCAGAAAGCCATTTTCCAGGAGTTTCATCGCCTGGATGATGGTATGCGCGTTGCCAAAGGCCTGGGTCTTGGATTGTCGATCGTTGAACGGATCAGCCACGTTCTCAATCACAAAGTGAATTTGCGCTCAACACTGGGAAAAGGGTCTTGTTTTTCCGTCGAACTACCACGAAGTGCGCCCGTACCTGATATAGAACCGGTGCCGCAACCGGCCGCAATTGTAGGCCAGCTCGATGGCCTCTGCGTCGTGGCGATCGACAACGAACCCGACATCCTATCAGGTATGCGCCATCTCCTGACAAACTGGAACTGCAAGGTCATCACGGCTAGCGACGATACGCAGGCGGCCGCTCTGCTCAATCATGAAAATCTGACGCCGGATGTCATCCTGGCAGACTACCACCTGGACAACGGCACAGGGATTGAAGCAATCGTGAAGCTCCGCTGGAAATTCGGCAGTTACATTCCGGCCATCCTGATCACGGCGGATCGAAGCCGCCCGGTGCGCACGGAAGCCGCCGACAAGGACATTGCTTTCTTTAACAAGCCACTGAAGCCCGCTGCCCTGCGGGCTGCCCTCGGACGATACCGGACAGATCAATCCGCGGCCGAATAATACCCCCGACGCGGAGGGTCCCAGGCATTGCCGGTCGGCAAAAAGCCGACTGTCGCGGAAAGTTAAGACCAATCATTCGCTTGCAGCTTCAACGGAACCGCGTTTGTCTGGTGCGGTGCTCGGCGCACGGTCATCCCAGTCCTCATTTCGAATCTCACCGATAAGCATTGGATTGGGGTCCGGTCTGCCGAAATAGTATCCCTGCAACGTGTCACACCCAAGTGTTCGAAGAGCATCAACCTGAAACTGCCGCTCCACGCCTTCCGCGGTCACTTCCAGTCCAAGATTGTGAGCAAGCGCGATAATGGCGGCAATGATGGCCAACCCCTCGCTTTGCTCACCGATTTCATCAACGAATGACTTGTCGATTTTGATCTTGTCGAAACTGTAATTGCGCAAGTAAAGCAGCGAGGAATAGCCGGTCCCAAAATCGTCCAGCGCGATTTTGATCCCCATATCCCGCAGGCCGTCCAGCTTCTCGGAAGCAGAGCCTATGTCTTTTAAGAAAACCGATTCCGTAATTTCAAGCACGAGCCTTTCACCCGGGAAGCCAGTCTCCATCAAGACGTCGGAAACGGTTTCAACCAAGTTTGGATCCATGAACTGCACAGCAGACAGGTTTACCGCGACCGTCTCAAGATCTGGCCATTGCGCGGCAACCTTGCAGGCCTTTTTCAACACCCACATCCCCATGGGCAGTATGAGCCCGGCGTGCTCCGCAATCGGAATAAACACATCAGGAACAATTTCCCCACGGGTTGGATGCTGCCAACGCACCAGAACTTCGCTTGAAACGACACGGCCACTTCGAGCTTCGACGATCGGCTGAAACTCTATGGTCAAGCCATCTGTCTCAAATGCTTCACGCAGATCGGATTCAAGTTCGCGGCGCTCCCGAACCTCGCGTTCCATCTCCTCGGCAAAGGCAAGCGCCTGCCCACGCCCCCCCTCTTTGGCCTTGTAAAGCGCGATGTCAGCCTCGCGCATGAGATCATTCACGCTTGTGTTTGTCTGACGGAGCCGGGAAAAACCAACGGTGGCGCCAATCGCAAATTCACGCTTTCCAACCTTGAATGGCTTGCGGGTAACTTTCACAAGTTCATTCGCGAAAACCTCAGCTGCTTGATCGCTGACGAACTCCCCGACAGCTGCAAACTCGTCGCCACCGAACCGGGCAAGCAAGGTGCGGCCTTCGCTGATTGACCGGAACCGTTCAGCGACCTGGATCAGGAGATCATCTCCAGCTGCGTGCCCACTGGTGTCGTTGACGACCTTGAAGTTATCGAGATCGATCAGAAACAGGGTCATAGTGCTGGCGTGGCTTTCAAGTTGCGCGGCGAGTTTAAGGTCTGCCTGTTTCAAGAACCAATTGCGGTTTCCAATGCCTGTCAGCGCATCTTGCTCGGCCAGCTGCGTGACCAGAGCGTTCGCAACCTTCATCTCAGTTATGTCAGACGCGACGCCACGATAACCGGTGAAGTAACCTCGCTCGTCGAAAGCGGGTGTTCCTGAAACCGCCCACCACCGTGCTTCGCCATCGACATCAACGCCGATCTCAAGGTCCCGGAACGCTGTGATTTCTGTGATTGCATCATCCAGGGCTTTGTACCCATCCTGCGCGTCCGGATGGGACAGCGAATAGGCCAGATCGGTCAACCGCATTGCTTGAAGTCTGTTTGAGTCCCGCCCGCTCACAGATGCAAACCGAGAAGATACGTTTCGAAGATTTCCGCTTGTATCGGTCTCCCAGAACCAGTCGCTGTCCTTGTCTTCGATATCGTTCATCATGAGCGCAATGAGATCACCGCGCTGGCGCAACTCTCCCTCCGAGAGGAAATGCGATGTGAAGAGCCAACTTGTCGATGTGGAACTGCCGACAATGATAACGGCAAAGCTCGTTAAGAGAGTGATCAGGATCCAGGACTGATCTATGTTGACAACCGCAAGAGAGACGGCCGAAACGCTGTACAAAACAAGCAACCATCTAAATGCGGCCTGCGGAACAGTTGCCAGTGCAAAAGCGCCGCCACAGGTCATCCCAATCGTCACAATGGAAGCAATCCAGATGCCCTGACCATCTCCGACAGCTAGCGCTGCAATAGGCACGACGGCCCAAAGTGCGCTCAAGATAGTGGCATGATGAACGGCACGCGCAATGACCTTTGCGGAAGCCTGTTCGATTGGATATCTGCCGCTCTTGTGCCATCTCAGGCCCATTTGAGCCATCACAAGAACAATCAACAAAGCCCATCCAAGCACGTATGCTGGCGGCACAAGCGTCAACCCGACTGCAGTAAGTGCCGCAGCGTTAATGAGATTGCCCGCAATCATGACGGGGGTCAGACGCAACACATGCGAAATCTGCGCGGCACGAACCCTGCGCATGACATCTTCATCAGCCACTGGATAACCAAATGCCAGCAGGAACGGCTGCATTGAGTTTTTCAGGCTTTGCCGAGATTTGCCAGTGGCACTGTGGCGGGCAGACGCCCAGATCTGCCTTCCTGGATGGACAAACGCCAGAAATATAACCTGGAGCATTGTTTTCCAGTGCGCGGACAACCGCATGCTTACTCCAATACTACGCAACGAGATGCACGCGCCAATACATTCGCGGACACAAAGCCTAACTGGCCTCTCATGAAATTACGGTAAAGGAGAAAGGTTCAAAAAATATTTGTCAGTATTCAACAATTAATGCCGCAACGGGAAGCTGCGGCATCGTTTTTATAAACTGACGATTGTCAATTTCGTCAGTAGAGCAACAAGCATCGCCAACATTCGCTAAACGTCTGGCGTCTCGACGGCTTCGCCGTTCATTTGCCACTGACCAGCTTCGATTTTCGAGGCGGCAATGACGGCCTGTGTCCGGCTTTCGACGCCCAGCTTTTGAAGAATGGCAGAAACGTGCGCTTTCACCGTTGCCTCGGAGACAGACAGCTCATAAGCGATCTGCTTGTTTAAGAGGCCTTCGGACAGCATCATAAGCACGCGAACCTGCTGCGGCGTGAGCGTAGAAAGGCGCTGCACAAGGTCGCCACTACCGTCATCGGCAGACAGATCCACATCGGGCGGCGTCCATACATTGCCTAGCATGACTTCAGCTATGGCTTCCCGGATTACCTCGATGCCGTGAGATTTCGGAATAAAGCCAGATGAGCCGAACTCCATGGCCTTTCGGATCGCCTGAGGGTCCTCGTTTGCCGACACAACAACGACCGGTACACCAGTATGTTGCGCACGCAGATACATCAATCCTGAAAAGCCGCGCATGCCGGGCATCGTCAGATCCAGAAGGATCAGATCGACCTCGCCATCTTTCTCCAAAAGCGAGGTTACATCTTCCAACGCCCCCGCCTCAACGATCGAGGCTTGCGGATATTGAGCTTCCAGCGTTTGACGCAAAGCTCCACGGAACAGCGGGTGATCATCCGCGATGACAAAGCGATACGATGGCGCCGACACATTTTCCTCCCAGATCAGCCTTCTTTTTTCAGGCCGTTTATCGAACAAGTGTCTGCGCGCTCTCCTCCGAAAGCCAAGGCTTTACGCCAGGCTATCACACTTACGCAGACGTGGTTCGTAGTGTTTGAAAGTATGTGCCTCAAGGCGCGTTGGCAAGTCAAACCATTGGGCAGCGCTTCGTTCTCGTCAGATGTACAATAAGTCTCGCAAATAAGCATGAGACCCCGCAAAAAGGCTTAACCGCTTCACTATACTTACGCAGAGGCGAAACTATTACCACTCAACGCAACAGACATGCCCTCAAACGCAGTTTTAATCTCCACCAATTGCGACCCATGCGACGTTTATACCAGCAGCGGTATCCACAGATTAACAAAGCTACAAATAAGAACTTCAAAAAACAAATTAATTACAATAACTTCACGTCGCTGATTGTTCTTTTCCCTAATCAAAGTTTCTTCAGAATGGCGCTTTTACCCACTCTCTATTCCTTCACCAACCGGTGGGAATGCGATGAAAATGATCACTTGAACGTCCAGTTCTATTTCAGCCGCTTTGATGAGGCAGATCAGCAATTCCGGCTGATATCCGGCCTCAGCGACACCGTTGCAGGGGCACGCCGTGTACGCCATGTGCGCTATCATAAGGAGCTGCGGACTGGAGAACTCATCACCGTGCATTCAGGGATCGCTTTCGATGGCCCGCATTTGCTGACAGTGGTGCACGAGATGCGCAACGCCGGCACGGGCGCGTTAAGCGCGACTGCCATCGATGGATACGAGCCGAGCCCCAGTACGGTCAAATCGCTGCGCCAGAGATTTGCGGATTATCAGACGCCCATGCCGCCCGACGCGACACCGCGTGGTCTATCGGCCAGTCCAGCCAGCGCCCGACCGGCATTGGATAAGCTCCTGCAGGGCAACGGAGCGCTCTGCTTCCGTGGGACCGTAATGCCCAGACACGTCAGTGCGGACGGAAAAGCCGATGATCAATTCGCTTTGTCTTGCTGCACGGACGGCGTTCCGCATGTGTGGGAGCGCAGCCCGCTAACCCAAGCTTATCTGACCCAGCACAATCTTGGCCGGGTCGCAATCGAAATGAAACTGATTTGGCATTCGCCGTTGAAATCCGGCGACATGCTTGTGGTGGCCTCCGGCTTCACCGGCAGCCAGAACAAGACTTTCGGAATGCGGCATCATGTTTTCGAAAGCCGCACCAGCCGTTTGGCCGCAACGCTCGATGTGGTCGCGCTGACGATGGATCTCGAAGCCCGGCGCGCAGTGGAATTGCCGGAAGAGGCAAGATCCGCCATTTCCAAGATGGTGCTTTCTTAGAATTCAAAGATGGCTTTTGACCACACGACGGTTTCGGTTAGTTTCCGGAACCGTCGAGGTCTTTTTGAAGCTCGCGGACCATGCCGAAAAACCGGCGCATGGCTGTCTCGGTGAAATCGAGAACACGATCGAGTTCTTCCTCATCCTCTGAAGTCAATCCAGAGGTTTGATCTCCAGGTTCTGCATCGGTAGCAGGGCGATCCAGCGCGGAACCTGGCGGCAATTGCGACTGACCATTTGTGTTACCGCCTTCCAGTTCTTCCACGCGGGCGGTCAGTCTCTCAACTTCACCGGCCAGTGTGTTGATTTCTGCCAGATAGGCTTCTTCAGCTAAGGGCACGGGATTGCATCGCCATGCCTCGTTTTTCTGTTTGCAGACAGAAACAGTTCCGTTCTGACGATCCACTCTCAAGACGTCTCCATCCACGGAGACCAGAGAGTATCTTTCAGGTGTGCCGTCTGTCACCGCTGTTGCGGTTTCTTCCGTCACCGTCTCTTCGGCATACGCCACGCCGTTCACCGAAACACTCAGACACACCAAAATGCCGAATGCTGCTGTTTTACTTTTGCGGATCATGATGCCGGTTCTCCTGGCTCCGTGAAGTCAGACACTGTGATGAGCACGTTGGAGTAACCGTTGCCACAAATCCATGGCCAAAGCACGACCTCTTTGGGACTTGTCACCACAGATAGGCGATTAGTTGGAAACGCCGCTGACCGGTTCCAACAGCATCTCTAGCGTTTCCAATCGGTCCGCCTCTCCTGCAGGCTTGTCCCAGCGCAGCCGTGAAATGCGTGGAAAGCGCATGGCAACACCGGATTTGTGCCGGCTGGATCTGTTCAGTCCCTCAAAAGCCACCTCAAGAACAAGGCCGTGATCCTTGCTGAAGGCAACCTCTCGGACAGGTCCGAACCGGTTGGTTGTATTTGCGCGTACAAACTTATCGATTTGCTGCAATTCTTCGTCTGTAAATCCAAAATAGGCCTTGCCGACCGGCACCAGTTCATCGCCAGTCTCTGCCGCTCGCCAAAGCCCGAATGTGTAGTCGGAATAAAAGGACGAGCGCTTGCCGTGGCCCCGCTGGGCATACATCAACACGGCATCGATCAGGTGCGGCTCCCGCTTCCATTTGTACCAGAGACCCTTCGGCCGCCCTCCGGTGTAGGCCGTGTCCCAGCGCTTCAGCATAAGACCCTCAACGGCAGCTGCATCTTCTTTGTCCAGCCTGCTTTCCGGTGTGTTCCGCGCCTCTGTAATGTCCTCCCAACTTGTCACCTGTACAAGTGGCGATAGGTCGATCCGTGGGTGAACAAAGTCAGCCACAAACCCTTCAAGGCGGCGGCGGCGCTGTTCAAAGGGAAGCGGTCTCAGGTCCTCACCGTTGAGTGACAAAAGATCGTACGCCCGAATGGCTGCCGGAAACTCCTTCAAAAGCTTGGGGCCAGCTGTTTTTCTGTTGAGGCGTTTTTGCAGGTCGCCGAAAGGGCGAACCTTTCCGCCCTCCATGACAAGCAGTTCGCCATCTATACAGCCATTGAAATTCAGTGCGTCGAGAACATCCGGGAATGCGCGCGAGATGTCTTCGCCGGTGCGGCTGAAAAGACGGCGGACCTTTTGTCCGTCCCGCGTTTCACCCGCCGCTGCTTGAATGCGAATGCCATCCCATTTCCATTCAACCGCGAAATCAGTCGCTTCAAGCTGATCGGGATCCCTGTCCGCATCAAGCGGGTGGGCTAGCATAACGGGCCGGAAGGGGGCCGGGTCCAGATTGTCCGGGCGCTCCCCCTTGCCCTCGGCCCACGCAAACAGGGTTTCATAGGGCGGCTTCAGCCCGAACCAGACCTCTTCAATGTCGGAAACACTAAGATCACCCAGTCGTGCCACAGCGGTTTTCGCAAGGCGCGCCGATACGCCGACGCGGAGCCCGCCTGTAACCAGCTTCAACAAAGCCCAGCGGCCGGTTTCATCCAATTGATCCAGCCATGTCGAGATCAAGCGCGGCGCATCCGTCTTTCCCGCGATTTCAAGCGCATCGACAACACCCGTGAGTTCGATGCGTTGACGCTCAGCGCTTGCGCCGTCGTCTGGAAGCGCGGGCCACATGAGTGCAATTGTCTCGGAAAGATCGCCAACAAAATCATAGGACAAGGCATACTTCGTTTCGTCCGAACGCTCTGCAATCAGCGCTTTCTAGACAGCTGGTTTTGCGTACTTGAATCTCAAGTCTCCGGTCAATGCCGCCAGGGCGTAGCCGCGTTCAGGGTCAGGTGTTTCCTGAAAGTAGCGGACCAGCAACGCTTCCTTTGCAAGACGTCTGGGCTCCAGTGATAAGCGGTCAAGCAATTGGGAAAAAGCGCGCATGAACATAAAAAACCGGGAAAGAGGGGCAAAGGCAACTCTATCCCGATTAGATGCGGTTCAGACAATGAAGGTCAAGCCGATGGACCTAGGCGGCAATTTCCTCTGACCGTTCTGCGGTCAAGTACTGCAGTCCGACTGTATCACCATGGACCCATTTGACCGCCATCGGATACTGTGATCCGCTTGCGTCTTCATAGGTGAGATGCAGGCCTTCGGCTGCCCCGGCAAAATTCATCACGCCGATACCGCCTTCCGAGCTGTTCATCAGGCGTGTCTGGATGTGTTCGCCGCTTTCGGTGATCAGATGAATTTGTTGCCCGGCTTCCTGTTTGCGGTTTGCGCGGCGGCGTTCTTCTACATCCCGCGCCATCTCATTGAGGAAGCCTTCGATCCCTTGGGACATTTCGTCGGCAACGTTTTTCACTGCAACAGCAATGTGATCCACCGTCTCGGCCTCTCCGGCCGTTGCCTGGATGGCCTGATCTACGCTCTCCGCACTGTTGACCGCGTTTGCCGTCTCACTGGCTGCCATGGTGATGCTTTGCGAGATTTCCTGTGTTGCAATGCTTTGCTCGCCGACCGCTGCCGTGATCGCACCGGCCACTTCACTGATCATCTCGATGGAACCGGAGATCTTGCGAATGGATTCAACCGCTTCGCTCGTCAGCCCTTGGACCGACGAAATCTGACTTGAGATTTCTTCAGTTGCCTTGGCGGTTTGGGTCGAGAGTTCCTTGACCTCGGCGGCAACGACCGCAAAGCCCTTACCGGCATCTCCCGCCCGGGCCGCCTCAATGGTCGCGTTAAGCGCCAGGAGGTTTGTCTGTTCGGCAATGGCTCGGATCATCTCAACGACAGTACCGATTTTTTCAACGGCTTCCGCCAGGCTGGAAACATTGCCGTCCGTCTGCTGGGCCACGCCAGTCGCGTCTTCAATGACGTTGCTGGCCCGATCTGCCTGGCTGAGGATCTCCTGGATTGCAGCAGACATTTCTTCAGCCGCTGCCGCCACGGTTTGCACGTTGTCAGATGATGACGAGGACGCATTTTTCGCCTCAGTTGCAGCGCTGGACGCCCCTTGCGAGATATCGCGGACGCGTGCGGCAATGTCGGTCATCTGACCGGTTTTTTCGTTCACATCGCCAGTGACACTGGCCATCAGATTGCGGAACTTCTCGATAAGGCTTTCCATCTGGTTCTGGCGCATCCGCTCGCGGTCACGCTCCTTGGCAGCTTCTGTTTCCAGAACACCGCGGACCCGCGCATTCTCCTGGAACACTTCACCTGCTCGAGCTAGGTCGCCTATAACATCTGTGCGATCACTGAATGGCATCTTCAAGTCGACGTTGCCGTCTGCAATATTCATCAGGCCTTGCGCCAGCTTTGCAAGAATGTTGTTCACATTACGGACCTGCCAAATGCAAATGGCAAAGGTCAGCAAAACTACAATTACTGTCTCCCAGATGACCACCATGAAATGACCATTCGCTGCATCTGCGAGCTCGTGGGCACGTTTTTCACCTGCATAAAGCAATTCTAGAGAGGCTTCCCGGATGAGGTTCAGGCGCTCTGTTGCCTTACCGAACCACACAGACCCATCAATGCCCTGCCCATCTTTCGTTTGCGGCAGCGATCGTAATACTTTTCGCCACTCCACAACTTGGTCAACTGCCGGACCGGCAACCATCTTGTCAAACAAGGCAACATGATGCGGAAAAGCGATCGCCCTAAAATCTTTCAAAAACGCGCCTTCTACCGACAGGCGATCGTAATAAGCGAGGAAGCGATCAATCGGCACATCACCAGTCTTGCTAACAATAGTGAACAGCTGCCCACCAATTGCCCGCTCTAGACCACCAGCTTCTATCGCTTCAGTAAGCAGCAGGAACGGGGACATATCCTGAGCATATTCGCTATCGGCGCTGGCCTGAACCCCTGTCCAAATAAGTGAAATCAAATGCCGGACGTTACCTGAGTAGAACTTTAGGTTTTCGGCTCCACTGATGGTCTTGTTGTCTATACCACGCCTATGGGCGTCAATAGCTTCGAGGTTTCCAGACATACTACGGACTTCGTCCATGACCACCGTGTTGTAGACATCGAAGCCTTCGACCGAGGTACTAAAATCCGCAATAGCTTTGTCGGTAGCATCACGTTGAGCGGCCAAAAGCTCTTTTGGCTTTTCAGCGTATCCTGACGCAATCATTACTGCGGTCCGGCCACGCTCTTTCTGCAGCTCGTGTATTACCGCTTCCGACTTTTCCGCTATCAGAGCTTTTGGCAGAATGTCCGACGCTATTCGGCTTTCATATCGCGCTTCATACAAAGCGATAAAACTCTGGATCAGGAAGGCGAGAAGCGGAACAATGGCGAGAAGCGCAATTTGCGCGCGAATTGATTTGAACATCCCAAACCCCAGCGAAATTCTGTCACGCAAATCTAACGCAGAGGCAGGTTAAAAATTTACATATACCCAAAGATGTTATTCCATACATCTTTATACTATCGGTATTTATTACGTGGATGCGAAAGAAGCGATTTTTCAAATACGGCCAATACTGACAATATCGCTCAAAATATGAGCATTTCTTTCTGGTGGACGTCCCTGCGATAAGCCTGTATAAGCCGCGACCCACAAGGGCCTGCATGGTGATGGCCCGGTCCGGTAGACTGCTGATTGGCACGCAGGTGATCCGGAGCAGTCGAAAGAATCCAATGACCGAATTGATGTCGCTCGCCCCGGCGCTGAAAGCCGCGCTGGCGAAACGTGGCTATGAAAGCCTCACTCCCGTTCAAGAAAGTGTTCTGACCGAAGCGCCTGCCGACGCCGACCTTCTTGTGTCCGCACAGACCGGCTCCGGCAAGACCGTAGCTTTCGGCCTCGCGCTCGCCTCAACCATTTTGGGCGAAGAAGAAACGCTTGGAAAACCTGGTGCCCCAATCGCACTCGCCATCGCCCCGACCCGCGAACTCGCGCTTCAGGTCAAGGAAGAGCTGACCTGGCTTTATGGCGAAGCCGGCGCCGTGACTGCCTCTTGTGTCGGTGGCATGGATCCGCGCATGGAGCGGCGCACACTAGAGCGCGGCGCCCACATTGTTGTCGGGACGCCTGGCCGCTTGCGCGATCACATTGAGCGGGGCGCGCTTGACCTCTCCGAACTCCGTGCTGTTGTGCTCGATGAAGCCGACGAGATGCTCGACATGGGCTTCCGCGAAGATCTGGAATTCATTCTGGACGCCGCGCCGGAAGACCGCCGCACGCTCATGTTCTCCGCAACGGTTCCAAAACCGATTGCCGAACTTGCAAAGCGCTTCCAGAAAGATGCTGTCCGCCTGTCGACAATCAATGCCCGCGAACAACATGGCGACATCGATTATGTTGCCCATCCGGTCGCACCGAATGAGCGTGAAAACGCAATCATCAACGTGTTGCGCCTGCATGAAGCAGAAAAAGCGATTGTTTTCTGCGCCACGCGCGAAGGCGTCAGCCGTTTGACAGCGCGCCTCGCAAACAGAGGGTTTGCGATCGTGTCGCTCTCCGGCGCACTCAGCCAGGCGCAACGCACGGCCGCCCTGCCAGCGATGCAAAACGGCACGGCCCGTGTCTGTGTTGCAACCGATGTTGCCGCGCGCGGCATCGACTTGCCGAACCTTGATCTCGTGATCCACGCAGACCTGCCGACCGGCAAGGCAGCCCTATTGCACCGTTCCGGCCGGACCGGCCGCGCCGGGCGCAAAGGCACCTGTGTGCTGATGGTTCCCTTCCCCCGCCGCCGCCAGGCCGAACGCACGATGCACTTTGCCGGTATCAAGGCGACCTGGACGGGCGCACCGACCGCGGACGAGATCTGGGCGAAGGACAAGGAACGCCTTCTGGCAGATCCTGTTTTGACCGCCGAGCTGGAAGACGAACAGCGCTCCATTGCGATGGAATTGCTGGCGCTGCACAGCCCGGAGCAACTGGCTGCCGCTTTCGTTAAGCTCCGCCAGTCGCGCCTGCCCGCGCCGGAAGATGTTTCGGAGTTGAACGAGACCGCTTTGCAGGGCCGAGATGCCGGGTCGCGCGGAGGCCGCAGTGCCGAGATTAAAAACAACTTCGAAGATGGTGTCTGGTTCTCTCTGTCGCTTGGTCACCGCCAGCGCGCCGAACCGCGTTGGATCCTGCCGCTGATTTGCCGGGCTGGTCATGTGACCAAGAAGGAAGTCGGCGCGATCAAGATTTTCCAGAACGAGCTCTATTTCGAGATCTCCGGTAAGCATGGCGAACGCTTTAACAGCACCGTCAAGCGTGAAGGCACAGGCGAGGAAAACGTCACTATCAAATTGCTGGACGCCCGCGGCGGCCAGATGCCGCAACCACCGAAGGAAGACAATTTCCGCGGTGGTGGCAATCGTGGACGCGGTGATCGCGATCGTGGCCCCAGGGATCGCGGCGACAGAGGTAACCGGGGCGACCAGGGCGGCTATCAAAACCGGCGCCCGCGCCGCGGCGATGCGCCCGACTACGAAGACATGGGCCGTGAAGACACACTGAAGCCGAAACGCGGACCAAAACGCGACTTTGACGCTCCGCGTGGCAAGAAACGCCGCCGCGACGATGACGATGCAGCCCCCCATCATCCAGCTTACGAACCGCTGGATATGAAAGCCCTCGCCAATGACGGTGACGCACCGCGCAAGGCTCGCAAACCCCGCGATGCTGACGGCGATGGGCCACGCAAGGGCAAGCCAAAAGCGTCCGCCAAACCATCTGGAGCGAAGAAAAAAGCTCCGAAGAAAAACAAGCCGTCCCGCGCCCAGCGCAAAGCGGACCGGACAAAGTAAGACCAACGGCCCGCTGCATCAGCGGGCCTTTTCTTTTCTCTTACGATCAAACCAAAAATTAAAACCTGAACGACAAGCCGACGCCACCTCGGAACTGGTCTGCCGATCCTTCGTCCTTGACGATGGGACTGTCCGCAGCGTCCCCCAGAAGGCGCGTATAGGACGCCCGACCGACCAGCCCCCAGCGCTCTGTGAGTTGGTAGGTCATGGTCGCCTGGACACCAATGTCCTTGACCCCGCCTTCAGCGGTGTAGGCGGCCAGTCCAGAGCGGGCCGAACCCGCTTCTGACACACCGAAATAGGTGTTCATGTACTCATCCGTCGCAAAACCGACTTCGGTTTCAATGCCCACCCGCAGCCGCTCTCGGGGTGCGATCCAATATCCAGCGCGGACCTTACCGATTACGCCTTCATGGACGCCAGAAACATCTGCCATCAACTCGGCCGAGATTTCAAAAACATCCGATTGCGCCATCAAGGACTTGAATTGATAGGTGACAAATCCACCAGCTTCGAAAGCGCCGTCGATTGACTCCAAACGGTCGATCACGTCATTTGCCACATCGTCCCGGCCCATCCGATACTCAACGGTCGGACCGAATTGAAAAGCCGCGTGTGGCCGCAGGTTCAACCGCGCCTCCGGCCCCTCAATTTCAAGACCCAATCCAAAGGCGGTGATGTGTGCATAGGCCTGTGGGATCGGAAGGTACTCCGCAGCGCCCTCAAATTCAGGTTCTGCAGCCACGCCAACCGCCAATATTCCATGAATGCCGCTTTGAGCTCCCATTCCCCCTTCATCTGACCGTTCACGCACTGTGTCATCCGCATAAACAACTGCTGGCGTGCAACACACCATCGCCACAATGACAATCGCTCGCGGGGAGCGTCCAAAGCAAATTCGCACTATCACAACCTCCGTTGAGCCGCCGTTCTGGATCGGCTGGCACACGGAAAGTGACGCGTTGGAGCTTGGCGAAAAACTCGCGTTTTCGGTTTTCGGATCAGTCAGGCTGCCGCGGAAATTCAATCTTATCTATCTGATTTTTCTTGTATTTCTTGCTTTTATCTGAAGTGCTAACTCACTTTAAATCAAACCAGCTCGCGTTTTGGTCACACTTTTGACCCAACCGCAGATCTTATTGGCAGCGGTTTTTCATTGGAGCATTTTTATGGACTTGGCCCCAACGCGCAGACGGCGCCCAAAGCAGCAACGCTCGCGGCTTATGGTCGACTTTATCTTGGAGGCTGCATCTCAGGTCTTTGATGAAGAGGGATACAGCGGTGCGACCACGAATATGATCGCCGAGCGTGCCGGGATCAGCATCGGGTCGCTTTATCAGTATTTTCCCAACAAGGGCGCGCTCATTCTAGAGCTGAGATTTGCGCATCGTGCGCACGTCCTCAAAACCGTTGAAACGGCCATGGCAACATCGGAACATCTGTCCCTGCCAGACGCCATCCGGAAAATCGTTGACGCAAACTTCCAGGTGCACCTGAACGCCCCCCGGCTCAACGCGGCTTTTGAAGAACAAACCCCGGCCCAAACGCTTTCGGAAGATCCCGACGGCTTTCATCAAAAGATTGATCTGGCTGCAACCACGTTCCTGGAAATCCGAAAAAACGAAATCAGCGCGCCAGATCTGAAGACCGCTGGATTTGTCATCCGTAACCTCATTCCAGCTGTGCTGCACGCCGCAATCAAAGATGGTCAGGTCGTTCAAGATCCGGATCTTGTGAAGACCCATCTGACCGGCAGCATCATGGGCTGTTTACGCCCTGACGGGCCGGCACACATTCGCTAGCTGGACCCCTTACTGAAACCGGCCGAAGCGCTGCAGGACTTCGATCTTGTAGCCGTCCGGATCTTTCAGGAAAAAGAACCGTGCGAAGGGCTTGTCCTCAAATGCAAAGTCCTTGAGGTCACCGACCGTTAATCCAAGCCCCGAGAGACGCTTGTGTTCGGCGTCAATATCCTCGACCGAAAAGGCCAGATGCCCGTAGGCGTCGCCATGATCATAAGGCTCTGTGCGGGATGCATTGGTGGTGAGTTCAAGCTCGAAGACTGTCTCCGCGTTCGCAAGGTAAATCAGGGTAAACCCGTCGAACGGATAGCGCCCGGCGACCTTCAGTCCAAAGGCTCTTTCATAGAAATCGACCGACCGGGTTTCATCGCTCACCCGGATCATCGAGTGGATCATCTTTGCCATATTAGTCTTTCATCTCAGCGTATATCAGATCTCCCCAAAGCCTCCGGCCTTCGCGCCTGAGCTTCTTGGTCACTCAATCAGGTAATGGAGACTGTTTGGCCCCGGCTCAAGGCCGGGACGGCGTCTTTGCAGCAACTGAATGCAATGCGGTGCACGCGGTTATTCGTTGACGATCCCTGAAATCATCCAGTCCTGACCGTCCTGGATCAGCTGGTAGTGGCACGTGAATTCAAAAACGGCCTCGCCGTCCGCACTCTCCTGCGACCAGTCGAGGGTCACCAGCGCTGTCGGTCCGCTGACATGACTGGACACTACCTGGAAATCGGAATGACTGACGCCTTCCTTTTCCAAGGCTTTCAAAAGCGCTTCGATATTCTCGATCAGCTCTTCGTCATCATTGAAGACATGGCCCTTTTCATGCTGCCAGATGATGGCCGGCAGCGCGAAGCAGTCGCAGATCCGCTCCATGTCATAATCATTGAATCCGGCCTGATAGTCATCGAACAGCTGCGCGATGGCCCCTTCGGCTTCACCATTGCCGTTTTGGCTCGTGCCATCTTCATCGCCGGTCTGATGGAAGTCGCTATTGTCTGCCATGCCTGCCTCCTGCACTCAGGCTCTTGACGGATCAGGAGGCATCCGCAACTGCATTCAGTTGGGTATCGTCTGCCCCCTCGCCGTCATCATAGCCTATCATATTGAGGGGACGGGCCTTTCGTCCATTCACTTCGCACCAATGCACAAGAGCTTCTTCCGCTCCATGTGTCACCCAGATCCGCTCGGCCCCGGTTTCCAGAATGGTCCGGCAGAGATCGTCCCAATCCGCATGGTCCGACAGGATCAGTGGCAGTTCCGCCCCGCGCTGGCGCGCTCTTGCCCGCACCCGCATCCAGCCCGATGCCATCGCGGCAACCGGATCGCCAAACCGCCGGG
>CALDSI010000487.1 GCA_937911395.1 uncultured Labrenzia sp. | reverse complement strand
GTTGAAGATGTGGGGCGGCTGGTTGGGCCGCCTCTTTTGTATGGGCAGTTTGTTGAACTGCGCGAGGGCGACAAGCTGGTTGGTTTCGCTTCCTATGCCCTTCTGACCGACGAGGCGGGTCAAGGGTATGTCGACCAAACCCGCAAGCTCCAACCGGGTGACTGGGCAACCGGCGAACACATCTGGAACGTGGATGCTGTTGCGCCTTACGGCCACGGCTCAGAGCTTGCCCGAAAGCTGCGGGACACTCTTCTCGACAAAGGATGGAAAGGCCACCTCGTTCAGTTCGTTCGCGTGAAGGACGACAAGCGGTCAGTTTCAGGGGTGGTGCTGTAAATGTCTGGTGATGGCGGTTCTGACGGCAACGAAAGCGACAAGAGTGGCAGCAAGAGCGGCTTCAGCGGCGTTGCTGATGCCGTGTCCGGCGCGTTCTCTGACGCCCTTGGGGCTGCGGCTGATCTGTCCGAGATGGCAGGCCAGAACGCCCGAGAAGCTGCTGCCAGGACGGAAGCTGCCAATTCTCTGACTGAGGCAGGTTTTTCCAACCTGTCAGGCTCGGACACCTTTAGCACGTCAACCGGCAAGTCTACCGGCACCACTGCTTCTGCATCGGCCACCGCAACGGGGACATCCGGCGCAACATCTGGGGCAGGTGGAAGCTCATCTGGTCGGGGTTCTAGTGCTGGTGGCTTCTCTGAGGGCCTTGGTGCGGACATCATGGGAGCCCTTACCAGCAGCACAGCGCTTTCCTCTCAAGGCAACCTGATGGAAGCGTTTAACCCGGTCACAGCTTCCTCTGTGCCGTCTGCCTTTAGTCCGGCACGAACGGCCACCTTGACGGACACAATGACCTATACCGCGCCAAGCAATGCGCGATCGGTCGATACATTCACGGCTCATGCCCATCCGTCAGGGTACAATGCTCAGGCAACGGAGCGGGCGGGGCGGTTCTCGAAATCCAGCCTTGGAGCCGATCAGTTTGCTGATTACCGGTCTGTTCTGGATCTCGCGATTGCGGCCGAGGCAAGAAAAACCAACCCGTATGACTCTCTGGTTTGGGGGAAAGGAACGCCAACGCACGCAGAGCTTCAAAACATGACCGTGGCCGAGGTCATGGATTATCAGAAGGGGATGAAAGCCAGAGGTCACCGCTCAACGGCAGTTGGCGCATATCAAACCATGGCGGCAACCCTCGGTGAGATGGTTACGCAGTTGGATATCGACCCCAACACAACGATGTTCGATCAGCAGACCCAAGATCGGATCGGCGCGGCTCTTATGGACCGACGCGGGTACAAAGACCACAAGGCGGGCAAAATCTCGGCTGACCAATTCGCTGACAACTTGGCTATGGAGTGGGCCGGTTTTGCCAACAGAACCGGGAAGAGCCACTATGCTGGCGTCAACGGCAATAAAGCCACCGTATCTCGCGCTGATGTGATGGCAGCAGTAGGAGCTGCTCCAGAAGCGGCGCCAGATCCGAACGCATTTACCGGCGACCTCAATGTAGCAATGGCTCCTACCGGTGTGGAACTCGATAACATTGATCTTCCCGGCAGCCGCAGCTTCGCCAGCAATCAAACAGGTCCGACCGTTGGAACGCCGGGCACGAAGCCCGGTTCATCTACAGCGGTAGCCTCATTCGACAATGCTGTGGGTCCCTTGGCTGAGCATGTAAAAGCCGGGGCAATGCCAACTACGGTGGCTGATCTCGCCACGGTGCTTGGTGCCCCAACTCAGGTTGCACAGGCCTCAATAGATCGACTGGAAAGCGCATATTTGGACCCCGACGTCCGGTCAGTTCAGACACAGACGATTTCAGTCACACCTGGTGTAGAGCAAGCGCCGGAAGTTGCGGCGTTGTCACCGGAAGTTCGTTCGGTTCCAACTATCTCAATCTCTTCGTATCAACCCACTGATGTGGCCCCAACTGCCGTGACCTATACCCCTGAAGAGGTCGAAGAAGAGGAACGTACCGGGCTCAACAAAACAGCCAAGACTGTCATCGGGACCGCTGCCGATGTTGCAGCAGGTATGGTCCCGGGTCTTGGTTTGGTGAACACGGCAGCGGCTGCCGTCAACGCCGGGGCAAACATACTCGGTTTCGACAATGTGAATGTCCCGACTGTTGGCAGCGTTGTTGCAAATACCATCGATAACCTGACCCAAGGTGTCGGTGGCGGTGTGCCACCGGATATGGCGGAAACCGACCCCTCAGAAACAATGCCAACGGAACAAGACGAGGCAGCAGCAGCAACGGAACCGGAGGCGACCCCGGAGCCCACAGTGCGGCGTCTAGAAACCATCTATTTCTCGCCATTCCCAACCCCGGCTGAACGTTGGGGTGCTGATGCGCGGCAATATCGAGGAGCTTAAAACATGGATCAGATGATGCCAGTTCAGGGCGGCTCTCCGGCTGCCGGATCAGGGATGGGAACCAACCCTCGACAGGCTTCGGATGAAGAGCAGGCCTTGCTCGATAAGACCGTCGCGAAGGCCTATGAGATCATCTACGAAATGAAAACTGCCCCGGCGTTCCTGCAAACCCTTCAGGGGAATGGGAACCCTGATCGGGGTCTTGCATTGGCGACTACTCAAACCATCGCAACCGTAGCTCAGGCCGCCGAACGGGCAGGTCAAACACTGCCGGGAAACGTTCTCTTTGCCGCGGGCAAGGAGGTCATTGAAGATCTTGCCGACCTTTCAGCAGAGGCAGGCATCAAGGATTATTCCAAGGAACAGGATGCTCTTGACGGGGCTTTCTTTCAGGCCGTCGATGATTTCCGCATCATGATGTCTCAAAACGGGCGCATCGATCAGAAGGCCTACCAGCAGGATCTGAACCAACTTCAACAGATGGATGGTTCCGGGAAGCTTGAGCAGGTCTTGCGCGGCTTGGCAGCATCGGACGGCAGCCCGGGAGGCCAGGCAAGGGAAGCCGACGCCCCTTTTTAGACACCAACGGTGATCCGGTTGCCGAGCTACGGAACCGGGACACCACGTTGCGCGAGCATGCCACGGACCTTGCCGCGAAAGGCTTCGAATGGATGGGACTAAGCGAACGTGGCGCTCAAGGCATGGGTCGGAAGGTGGTCGAGCCATTGGCAGCAGCAGCTCCGGGCTTCAGTACACTCGTTGACATCAATGAAGCGGACTCATGGGATGATTATCTCTTGGCCATGGCCGGGATGCTGCCCCCGTTTAAGGGTGTCAAAGCGCTTAAAAATGTAGCTGGTGAGATCGTTGAAAAAGCTGGAAGGAAGTTCCTCACCGCATCAAATGGCACAATCGACTTTGGTTACCTGCGTAAAGGGATCGCAAAAGCCGACGGCTCTCCGCTCCCTAACAAGCCCATTCGAGTTGAAGAAGGCAAGGAAGGCAAAGAGGGTTTTGGCGCTGATCATTTGGCGCCTGAACGCCACGAACGAGCGCGGGAGCTCGGGTATCGGGATGCGATCCATATGATGGAAGATGTTTCCCGAAACTATGACAC
>CALDSI010000486.1 GCA_937911395.1 uncultured Labrenzia sp. | reverse complement strand
ACAGCTTCGAAGCTGTAAGTGTGTTGCGGTAAAACCCCTCCAGAAAACCGGAAAAAGTAGATAGACCGGTCATTCGGTCCACATAAGCGAGATTTCGAATGTGCTCCAACAGCCCGGTTTTCTCATAGCCAAGGGCGGCATTCGAAACAAAAAGCTGGACGACTTCCGAACCGACGAGTTCTTCAAGTTCCTCGTAAGTAGTGCCAAGATAAAGAGCGCCGGACATGCCATTACGGGTGACCAATGGCAATGCAACGCCGTCCGCGTTGGCGCACATTTCGTGTGACTCGATACACTGAGCAACTGCATGGCGAATATCGCTGCTGCTGATCACATCGAGCGGCAAATCAACTTTGTCTTCGTGGATCCCGCGGGCCGATAGTACTCGCACACCAACCTTATCTGAGCCGGCGTATTCCGGAAGAGTTTCATACCCGCACAAGAGACAGTCGATCGGTTTGCCGATCAATGCGGTGAACTGTTCGAGCACAGCAGACGCAAACTCACTGAGCGCATTCTGCTGGACGATTTCCGCGAAATGCGCGTTCAATTCCTTCAGCTTTTTGCGGTTGGTTTCGATTGACATAACCAGCTTGTAACCGCGAAGCGCCGTAACGATCGCGGTGATAAGCTTGGTGCGTGACAACTCAGCTTTTTCGGCATATCCGTCGATGTCGAATTTCATGATGACATCGGTTTGCGGTGCATAACCCGGCTGGCCTGTTCTGAGAATCAGCCTGGTGAAGCGATTGCCCAGATCTTTGCGGATCCAGCTGACCAGACCGAGACCGGCTGTATCACTTTCCATAACCACGTCGACGAGCGCGACCGGAATGTCATCGTGCTCCTGAAGGATTTGCTTGGCTTCATGTGCCGACAACGCGTGCAACAACTGGAACGGACGGTTTTCAAACCGGCATCCCGAGACTGCGATACGTGTGACCTCATGCACGTCCGGATCATCGTCGACGATCAGAACCTTCCAGGGCTTTTCAAGCTCCTCGCCGGTCTTAGGCTCAGAAGGCGCCAGAAAATCCATCACCATATCAATGCACCTTCGTCGTTGTTGTTATGTGTGCCTTTTTCTTCTGCGGTTCCGTCACCGGGATCTCAACAGTAAACTCAGTACCATGTCCAACCTTTGATGACACGGAGATTGTGCCATTCAAAGCTTCGGTTGCAAGCTGATAACAAATGGCCATACCGAGCCCGGATCCCCCTTTACCGAATTTCGTTGTAAAAAACGGTTCAAAGACTTTCTTCAAATTCTTGTCTGGTATCCCAACACCATCGTCCCGGCACTTGAACACTATAGTGCTATCACCAGCGCTGGAGCCAGAACCAGTGCTTCGCTTCTCAATGCGTGACGACAATCGGATCGTACCGTGTTCTCTACCTTCATAAGCATGTTTAACTGCGTTCTCGACAAAGTTTGAAACGAGCTGGCTAACAGCTCCCGGATAACTGTCAATGACCTGGTCCCCGTCGAGATCAAGCTCCAGCTTGTATGGAGTTTTCTGCAGAGTTGGCTGCAAGGTTGCGATCGTTTCGCGGATAATGTGGTCGAAATTAAATGCCCGTTTCTTTTCACTTTGCCGGTCAACAGCAACTTGCCTGAAGTTCCCGACCAATTCGCGGGCGCGCGCCAGAGTTTTTTCGATAATGCTCGCGGTTTCAGAAATCCGCGCGACTTCGTTTTCAAGCGCCTCCTTACTCAAAGTTTGGCGCTCAAGCTCGTCATCCAGATGTGTTGCGGAGTCTTTGATGGTGGTCGCTGCCATCAGTGCATTGCCCAACGGTGTGTTGAGTTCATGGGAAACACCGGCGACCAACGATCCAAGCGCAGCCAAATTATCCGCTTGGATAAGCTCTTCCTGAACCAACTTCAGCTGTTCCGTGCGGTGTGTGACCAACTCTTCAAGATTGGTTTGATACTCTTGAATTTTCTGCAAATCCAAATGGCGCCGCTGCACCATGGACTGAAGGCTGGACGCAAGGATACCGATCTCGTCAGCCCGACCCGGCATCAACGCCTCAGTGGGCGGATCCTCGATCAAACGCGGTGTTGAAAGATATGCAACGATCTCGGAAAGGGGCATTCCGATCAACCGGTGAAAAATACTTCGGATCACAAACGCCAAAACCAGCAAGTAGGCAATGATCGCCGTGACAATCAACCCGACAGTCGAAATAATCTCATAGGAAATGGAATTGCGGTCGATCATGATAAAGACCTGACCGATCATATCCTTGTGCAGGATCGTGCTTGGCGAATTCAGCGTGTAACTAAGAGCAGTCTGACGCCGGTCATCCGCAGATGGATCTCCAAAATTGCCTGTGTCCGGAGTTTCAACCCAAACTTTCTCGACGACCTCTAGGCTTTCCAGACCACGGATCAACTGCAGAGTTGCATCTGCATTGACTGTCCAAATAGCGCGCTCAAATGGACGTTTTGTCGCTTGGAAAAACGCCTCCGTCACCCGGATGGCACGGGCGTGCGACGCGTCCCATGTGATTTTTGTCAGGATACCGATAAAAATTATGCCGAGTACAGCAAATAATCCGAGTGTGTAAACAATAAAGGTCCGCGACAGGCTGTTCCGGCCCATCTCTGATGCTGCAAACGGTAAAGACGTACTGGCACTCGAACTCAAATCCCTGCCCCCTTGATCGGAGCTTTAGCGGCCAAATGGCCAACCAGTGCCAAGGTTCCAACTTGAACTTGCCCAATGCGCGGACGGCTAACCTTGGAAAACTGATACCCGCTCGACAAACATTTGCTCCAGATCATTCTAACTCCAACAACGTCAGTGCGACCATTGGAAAAAGATTTAACAAGTCTCAAAGCCCAACTCGTTTGAAGAGATTGACCTAGTTTTCTAAATTTTTCTTAAAAGACAATTGTAACTAACGCCTATATCCGCAAATTAGACGTCATTTTTCACGAGCTTTTTTGAAACCAGCCAATGTCACTCTAAAGACAAGTGGCCGTGAGCGATAATAAAACGAAACTTCCAAAAAGACGAAGTGTGGGGATCACCTGAAAAGACAAGTTTCGGCTTGGCACAAAAATTCAGCAGCACGCGCAACAAACGCTACTTCAACGTGAATAGAGAACGGCACCTTGGGCAAAAAAGATTTCAAGAACAACTGGCCATCAGCATGGCAGTCGCCGAGGCCTAAAGGAGACCCCGGCAATATAGAGACGTCCAAACGCCTCGGGGGGATGGGCTTGGACGATCTGACTAACCCAAACGGTTAGCCAACATTCTCGACCGCAAGCACCAATTCCCGCTTGTTAACCGCTGCGCGAACCGGCTGACGAGCAGATTTCGGCAAAGGAGTTTCGCTGACGAGACGTTTCGGAGAAGCTGTGTCTTTCAACATGTAGCCGATGTAACGGGTGGATTCGATGGCATCAAAACCAAGTTGGCGTTTCAGTTTTTTGCGCAGCTTTGAGATATGGCTTTCAACCACACACTCGTCTACGCCTTCGTTCATAACACCATACACCGCATTAAAGATCTGCGTTTTGGTAACCCTGCGCCCCTTGTTTTTGACAAGGTATTCAAGGATGCGCCGTTCACGGCGCGGCAACTCCATGACCTGCCCGCCAACAGTCGGATCGCGACCATCAAAAAACACTTCAATGGCACCCGCCTCCGAGGACGTGTCACGTGCCACAGCGCGGCGGCGGAATACACCGAACCGCGCGATGATCTCGCGAACATGCACTGGTTTCTTCAACACCTCGTCGAAACCGGCTGAGAAAAGATCAAGTGTACCTTGCAAGCTTGCCGTGTCTTCAAGTGCAACGATTTGCGCTTCCGGGCAACGACTTCTGATCTGAGTTACAAAACCCGCTCTCTCAGCGCATTCGCCGATCAAAATTGCATCAACAGAAGCCAGATCTTGTGAGCAGCCGGTTTCCAGCCAATCAGGCAATTCATCAGGCAACAACTCGAGGGAAGCGTACCCCTCTCTCTCAAATGCAGCGGCATAGCCGCTCGTGACGATCTCTCTGTCGTCAACGATGATAAACATGATTTAGCCCCCAAAAATTTTCGATGTAGTATGGGTAAAATTACCACATCGCGACGTCAACAATTCTTCCATCGCGAGAGTTGTATTTGGAGATTTTTGGTAACGCCAAAACTTATTGGAAATTGCAAAACTAAATAAAACGACCGAATTATTGAGATAAAAATAATAAGTAATTTTATTAAAATACGTATCCAGAAATATTTCTTACTGAATTAGCCGTAGATATATATAAAAAGCGCCGCAAAATAAAGCGACGCCTAGTAACTTTTACATGATTTCGTTTGAAATGGTTTACGCGTCCGCAGCCAAGGCTTGAGCCAACTCGGCAAACGGATCGCCAGGTACCGGTTGCTGGGCACCCTGACGCATTGCTTCGTAGATCCTGGGAACAAGGCGGCAGGCTTTCTCCAAGTGCTCATCACCAGTGATCTGAAATCCACCCATCATCCGAAGATCTTTCGTATCTTCATAGTGAGAAATCAGCCCTTTGATCCGGTGTATCAATTCTTGCTGATCTTCTGTCCACGCGCGGGACGCAAGACGCGATGTTGACTTCAAAATCTCCACCGGCGGATATCTTCCAGCTTCCGCGGTTTTTCGATCCAGAACAATATGGCCGTCAAGCAAACCCCGAATGGCGTCGGACACTGGATCATTGTGGTCATCCCCGTCTACCAGAACCGAAAAAATGCCAGTTATTGACCCCTCGCCAGTCGCGCCTGGTCCAGCGCGTTCAATCAGCCGGGCAAGATCTGCAAAAACACTTGGCGGAAACCCACGGGCGACGGGAGGCTCACCAGCGGCAAGAGCGACATCGCGGGCGGCATGCGCAAAACGAGTCGCAGCATCCAAAATCAGCAGCTCTTTATGCCCTTGCGCACTGAAATAATCGGCACCCCTCCTGGCTGTCTTCGGAGCGAGGCGGCGCTGCATTGCGCTTTCATCACCGGTGGAGGCAACAACGACGGAATTGGCAATCGTTTCACCAAGAATGTCGTCAATAAACTCCCGGACTTCACGGCCGCGCTCACCGACAAGACCGACCACGACGGTGTCGAACTCCCCAAACCCGGCGAGCATCCCGAGCAACGTCGATTTTCCGACACCGGATCCGGCAAAGACACCGATCCTCTGCCCCACACATAACGGCGTAAAGAGATCGATGACACGAACACCTGTTCGCACACCTTCCGTGATCTTTTCGCGGTTCATTGCCGGAGGTGGCGCTCGGTCAAGAAGAAAAGCCTCAACCCCATGACGCAATTGCCCCTGCCCGTCGATCGGCTCTCCGAGAGCATTGATGATGCGCCCGCGCCAGCTGAGATCAGGATGGATCGCCAACCCGCCCATCAGCGAGGCAACGCTGCCAATTCCGATGTCCGATACCCGCTCAAGAGGTTTAACTACAACATCCTTTTGTTCAAGCCGGATAATCTCGCCCTGACGAACACCTGACCGGCCTTCAAATTGAATCAGATCACCCAAACAAACCACGCGCGACAATCCAGACACCCGGATCGCTTCTGCGGAGACCTGCGTGACCTGCCCGCTCAGTTTG
This sequence comes from uncultured Labrenzia sp., assembly GCA_937911395.1. GTDB lineage: Bacteria > Pseudomonadota > Alphaproteobacteria > Rhizobiales > Stappiaceae > Roseibium. The sequence goes on along the minus strand of CALDSI010000486.1, from coordinate 8,197 downwards.
ACGCGGCCAATTTCTGTATCAAGAGCAGCCAAGGAGGCCGTGATTTGATCCAGGCTGTTAAGATGCTGAGAGCTTGGCATGACGCTCCTGTAGGGCTTTCAAGACATCTAGGGAAAGGTGGTTGGATTCGTGCTCTGCGAGCCTGCCCAAATCGTTGCTACTTGGTACAATCGTCTTGGTATCAGGGTGTTTGGCTCCAGCGGCGTCACCTGTTGATAATATGCCCGGCTCGGGTATGCGTTCAGCCAAACTTTTATTGTCTGGCTTCGGCGCAGGAACTGCGTTCGGTTTTAATTCGCCGAATTGCAGCATATTAAACGGTGTTCCCAATGTTCGCTCACCGGCACTTGCAACTGTTTCACCGAGGATTGGAGCCGGCCCAGATACCTTTGGTTCGACGCTGCGATCAAAGTCATCCCTACCAGTTGTGTCGGCGGTGTGGATTATTCGAGGTGTCTCAACCGACGCAACTTCAGGATCCAAGGTGTCCTGTGCAGTGCTGCTTGTTCCAGGTGTTGTTATCGCATCATAGGCCATCATAAGACCGATGCCGACCGGACCGCCCAATGCAGCTCCATAGAGTGTGCGGCCGGCGCGACGCGCGTCTTCGGAAATCTGGTCGTTCGTCACTGCGCGATAAACATCAGAAACACCTGGGATGTGCTGCAGCGGATTGATCACATCAACAAAATCAGAGAACCCGAACCCTGCCTTTACCAGTGCTTTGGCGTCCGTTACTTTTTGTGATGCCTCCACCGTCTTCAGCAACACATGCCGTGGAGATGGATCCTCTGAGGGCGAGCTTATGCCAACCACCGCACTCATGATGTTTTGCCCAATTCGCGGATGGCCGTCTTTTGGCTTTCGCTGCCCATGTCGATCATTTTGGTGGCGCTCTCGAACGCACGGGAGATCATGATCATCTTGGTCATCTCGCGGACGGGATTAATATTCGCCCCTTCCACATAGCCCTGCCGGATCCCATGCTGGTCGAACACCTGCACCGGAATGACTGGCCGGTCCGGCACAACTGCAGAATTCTCCCTTCGGGTCAGTTTGGCATCATTCGGGATTAGAAAGAGACCAATCTGGCCAACGATGTCTTCATCACCTTGAATGACGTCACCGTTTTGCGTTATGAGCGGTGTTCCTCCGTCCGGATTGAGCTGGATCGGTTGCCCGCCAGCACCAACGACCACTTGCCCGGTCAAAATCCTCAAGGTTCCGTCATCAGCGATATTGAGGCGGCCATCTCGTGTATAGGAAAGTCCGCCATTTGCATCCCGAATGGCGAACCAGGCTTCTCCTTCAATCGCAAGATCTAATGGATTGTCCGTTTTGTTCAGACTGCCGTTCTGACGCGAGATGTAGTTCTCGCCACCACTTGAAAAACTGACTTTATCGGGGCCTGCTTTGGACACCATTTCTGCGAAATTGATCTCGTCAGCGCGGTAGCCCGCAGTATTCATATTCGCAACGTTCCGGGAGACTGTTTCCAGCCGGTTGGAAAGAGCGACTTGAGCGGACAACGCGACATATAGAGCTGACTGCATGGCTCAGCTGCCTCCAAGTTTAAAATTCTGGATGCTGGACAAGAGCCCTTCGCCGAAAGGCACAACTCCAGGACCGGTACCAAAAACAGCGAGTGTCGGCGATGAAACTGCCTGGGGACCATTCTTGACGTCATAGAGTGCAGAAAACCGATCGAGGAATTCCGCCAGATGCTCTGGATCGCTGCTCAGTTTCTCGTAGTCCAGATGCTTGTCGAAATAGGCTGCCTGCTTGTCGATGTCCGTCATTGCAAAGGAATCTGGTAGCCCCAAAGCTGTGTAGACGGTCTCTGCGAGCGCACGGTCGGCAAGAATGGTGTAGGCATTTTGGATCGTGGATGCTTGCCTCTCGAAATAGAGAGCCAGACGGACCCCGTTGTTCTGTTCGCCTTGCCGGATTTCAAGTGTTTGCCGATGAAACTTGTCGACGATACCTTCTTGGGTTCGTCTGAGCGCGGTCGTCGCCTCACCATGACTTGCGAAGTTAAATGTTTCAGCGAACTTCTGGTATCTCTGGTCCGTCAGCTGATTGGCAAATGAATCACTTTTCGAAATGCCCTCTTCCAAAACCTTCCGCATGAACGCTTTTGCGTAGATCATGTCTTCCAGTCCCATGGCCGTCATGGCGTAGCGGTAGATCCTGTCATTCGATAGGAACTCATCAATCGATTTTATGTCGCTGATGTTCTCGCGATAGTACTCGGTCTGTCGTTCCACCATTGGATCTGATGCGACGGTTTGGATGGAGCGGTCCATATTGTTCCGAACCAGCTGTACCTGCGTAATCGTATTGATCATGTCCGCGCCCTTTAAGTGGTAAGTGTCTTGAAAACACTTTCGCGCCCAGAGCTTACGCCAAGCTGACTGGACCGCACCGTCGCAAACGGCCGTCCGGTCAGCTTCGGACAAGTCTCGTCCCCTAGCGTTTCACCAACACAGTAAAACCTCACCCGATAGGAGCTGTTTGGTGACTATTATTATCGGCCTGATAATCGGCGCGGCATCCCTGATTGGCGGTTTCGCCGCCATGGGCGGAAAGGTCCTCGTCCTTTGGCAACCTTGGGAACTGGTGATCATTCTCGGCGTTGCAATTGGCGCTTTCATCGTTGCAAATCCCATGAAAGTCATACTCGGGACGACCGTTGCCGTTTCCGACGCATTGCGGAATGCGGTCCCATCCAAACGTGACTACCTGGATGTGCTGGCACTTCTTTATGGCCTGATGCGGGAGTTGCGCGCGAAGGGCCGCAATGCCGTCGAACCGCATATCGAAGACCCAAGCACATCCCCGATTTTCCAGAAGTATCCGTCAGTCCTGCGCGACGCCAACATGACGACGTTCATTTGTGACTATTTCCGCCTGATCATCGTCGGAAACGCCCGTGCTCATGAGATCGAAGCTCTGGTCGATGAGGAAATCCAGACCATCCACCGCGATCAGATGAAGCCATATCATGCAATGAGCAGCGTGGCCGACGCCCTGCCGGCGATCGGAATCATTGCTGCGGTCCTTGGCGTGATCAAGGCAATGGGCGCAATCGACCAGTCGCCTCAGTTGCTCGGTAGCCTGATCGGTGCCGCCCTTGTGGGAACGTTCATCGGGATCCTGTTCTCCTACTCCTTGTTTGGGCCCCTGGCAGCAAAGATCAAATCGGTCCGGGAAACGCGGCTGCGCAACTACATCGTGGTCAAGCAAACCCTGCTTGCCTTCATGAACGGCGCTGACCCGCAAATCGCGCTGGAGCATGGCCGCAAGACCATCTCCGGATACGACCGGCCAACCATCGACGAAGTCGAGAATGAAACCATGAGAGCCGGCGGCGCAGAAACCAGCACGGCCGATCTCCAGGGAGCCGCATAAACCATGCTCGATGCAGCAACAGACACGCAATCTGCCTCCAACTCAGAACGGGCGATGATCACGGACCGCCTGCTAGACGCCGCGGGTATTTCCGTAGACCGGCTGCCGATGTTGCCTGTGGTTTTCGACCGCATGGCGCGGGTGATGGCAGATGTGATGCGCCAAAAATCACCCTCGCCATCCTACATCTCAGTCAGTTATGTGGAGAACAACCGAATTGGCGATGTGTTGGATGAGTTTGAATCCAATGCACTTGTTGCGGTTCTTTACTCTCCGGAATGGGATGCCCGCGTGCTTGTCGGCTTCGACCGGGATTTCATCTTCACCCTTGTCGATGTGCTGTTTGGCGCAGACGGAACCGAGCCTCCCATTGATGAGGAGCGGCCCTTTTCTAACATCGAAACGCGAATTGCCCGGACTATTTTTGAAGTGGCTGCGAAGTCTCTTGCAGAGTCGTTTGCACCGATCGCAGAAACAACTTTGAAAATCGAACGGATCGAAAGCCGGATGGATTTTGCGGTTGTCGGCCGGCGGAACAACCCGGCGGTCGTTGGCCGCCTGCTCCAGCAAGCCATCGGCCGCGGTGGTGAGGTTTTCGTCGTTCTGCCGCACGCGACACTTAATCCGCTGCGCCAGGCCCTGTCCCAAGTGTTGTCCGGCGAAATGTCCGGCCGCGACAAACAATGGACACAGCACTTCCACAATGAAATCCAGCGGACGGAAGTCAAGCTGGAAGCGATCCTGGAAGAACGCGAGATGCACCTTGGCGAGTTGTCAAACCTGAAGGTCGGCCAAGTGATCGAGCTTCAGGCAACAGCGCGAACACCCGTGACGCTGGCCTGCAACGACCAACCGATATTCACCTGCCAGCTTGGACAGCTGGACGGATCCTACACCCTGCAGATTGAAGAACTCATCCACGAGGAAGAAAAGGATCTATTCGATGATCTCCGCAATCGTTGACGGCGTGCTGCTACTGGCATTGGTCGTAACCACAATCCGAATGGTGCAAATGCACAAGGATCTCCGCCGCTTGGGTTCCTATCACGAAGATTACCAGCGCATTTTCGACCAGACCGCCCTCGCGCTGGACGGGATTGAAGTCTCCATTCAGGAGATCAACGTCAAAGGCGCCCAGATCCTTAATGCGCTTGGCAACCGCATGGATGATGCCCGGGAGCTGATTGCTGAGATCGACGCCCTCACCCGCGAGGCAAAACGTCAGCAGTCGATTCTGAAAGCAGAACTCAAGGAACTCTCAAGCTCCCATGCCCTGATGCAGAAGGCAAACCGCTTTACGCCTGTTCGTGAAGACCTTGATCTGTTCACTGATGAAACTGCGGCGCAGCCAACCCCTGTTTCGGCTGTGGCAAGCTCCCCGCAAGATGGACCGGTTATTCACCGTGGAACCAGTGGTCCCACGGCTCCGACCCGTGTGCACAAAATCGATAACACGCTCGGAAGCCCCTTCCGCTCAGTCTCTATGAACCAAAAGGATACGTTCTAATGTCCGACACGATCGTTGAAAACGTTGATGTAGAAACCGGTGCAACCATCAAAACGGCCGATGCAGCGAATTTCGCCAGGGTTGAAGCACCAGACAAGAAAAATGCCGGCGAGACCATGGGCGATGATCGCAACCTCGACACGATCCTCGGCATTCCGGTAAATATTCAGGTCGTTCTGGGCTCTGCAACCATGCTGGTATCCAATCTTTTGAAGTTGGGCCGCGGCGCTGTCATTCCTCTCAACCACCGTGTTGGTGAGCCGATCGACATTGTCGTGAATGGCCGCGTCATCGCCCGCGGTGAAGTGGTTGTCGTGGAAGATGACAACTCCCGTTTCGGTGTGTCCCTGACAGAGATCATCAGCTCACAAACAAGCCCGCTGGAAATCTAAACCAACCAGCCGGACGCCAGATTTCCCGAACCCTTTGATTGCCCATGCTCCTTTTGAGGAACACGCGAGAATGACAAGCCAAGCCAAAGCTGCCCCGGCTCCTGCCGCCGTCCCCAAGCCACCGGCTCCACCGATCCGGCGTTTGAATGGGGTGCAGCGTGTCGCCGCCCTGCTTCTATCGCTTGGACGGACCAGCTCCCAAAAACTGCTGCGCCACTTTGATCAGGAAGAGATCAGGATGATCACTGTAAGCGCGGCCCAGCTGGGAACGGTCGCTTCTGCGGAATTGGACAAGCTTGCCGAAGAGTTCATCGATCAGTTTTCCAACGGCACCACCTTGTTCGGCTCTGCCAACGAAGTGGAAAAAATGCTGGAAGGCGTTCTGCCGGACGAACAGCTGGCGGACATAATGTCGGATGTCCATGGCAATTCGAACCGATCGATCTGGGACCGGCTAACAACCGTATCGGAAACCGTGTTTGCCAATTACCTGTTGAAAGAGCACCCGCAAACGGCAGCCTTAATCCTTACGAAAATCAAGCCAAGCGCAGCGGCAAAGGTTCTAGGCCACATTCGTGCAGACATGCGCAACCAGCTGGTGCGGCGCATGTTGTCGATCAAGGCAGTGGTCCCGGAAATCATGCGCGACGTGGAAAAGACGATGCATGAGGACTTCATGCTCAATCTGTCCGGAACACTGGAAGCAGACTCCCATGCGCGTATGGCGGACATCTTGAACAAGATGGAGCGGGATCACATGGAAGATGCGCTGGAAAACCTCAACGAGATCAGACCAAAAACAGCAGAACTCCTGAAAGGTCTCCTATTCACCTTCGACGACATCAGCAACCTCAACGCACGTACCCGGATGGCGATCTTCGATCAGATCCCTGCAGACCGGATTGTCCTTGCATTGAAGGGAACATCAGCAGAATTCCGCGAAGTGGTCCTCTCGTCCATGACGTCCCGTGCCCGCAGGATTGCCGAACACGAACTGGCAGCAGGCGAGCCAGCAGCGCAGCGCGACGTTCTGGAAGCCCGCAGCTCGATCACCAATCTCGCACTGGAAATGGCGGGACGCGGCGAAATCGAGCTAAATCCGAAACAGGATGAAGGGGCTTATTTTGCATAAGGACCACTTGTTCCGGCCCTGCGGCGGCGTGCGTTTCTAAGGAGACGGCAGGGCGATGTCGGAAGAAGCGGATAAGGACTCAAAAACAGAGGAACCGACCGAGAAAAAGATCCAGGACGCAATTGAGAAGGGCAACACGCCGGTCTCCAAGGAAGCTCCTGTTCTAGCAATGTTGATCGGTGCCTTGTTGATCGGCGGTTTCGCAATAACATCTGGAGTGCGCCAGCTTGTTTCAGACATGGCGCACCTCCTGGACGTATCTGGAGGATTGGACCTTGGTAACAGCGCAGACGCACTCATGCTGTCCCACAGCCTTTCCATCAAGGTTGGGCTGTTCCTTGCGCCGATCATCGCCATTTTGTCGGCGTCCGGCCTTGCATCCGCTTTCCTTCAGAACAAACCAAGCATCGTTCCAAACCGGATCAAACCAGAACTCAGCAAGCTATCGCTCAAAAAGGGCTGGTCGCGGATTTTCGGAGCCCAGGGCTTTGTCGAGTTTCTCAAGGCTGTTTTCAAATTCAGCACGGTCAGCGCAATTGTGTACGCTCAGTTCCGCACTCATGAAGCGGACCTGATCAACGCCATGTTCACTGATCCAAGTGCCCTTCCCGAGATGATTCTGCAGATATCCCTGCGGCTGATTTCCGGTGTCTGCATTGTCACAATCCTTCTCGTCACCGTTGACATCCTTTGGTCGCGCTCTCACTGGCGCAAGAACCTGCGGATGACGAAGCAGGAAGTCAAAGACGAGCACAAACAAATGGAAGGCGACCCGATCGTTAAAGCGCGGCAGAGATCGCTTGCACGCGACCGCGCCCGCAACCGCATGATGTCGGCGGTTCCCCAGGCAACCATGGTGGTCGCGAACCCGACTCACTTCGCGGTCGCATTACGGTATGACGGTGAGAAAAACCCGGCGCCGGTCGTTGTGGCAAAGGGACAGGACCTGATAGCCTTGAAAATCAGGGAAATCGCCGAGAGCAACGACATCCCGGTGATCGAGGACCGGCAGCTGGCGCGCTCACTTTACGCAGCGACAGAAGTGGAGCGGATGATACCGCCTGAATTCTATCGTGCTGTTGCTGAAATTATCTGTTTCGTTTATTCACGCAAATCCAAGACCGCTGTATAAAACAATGAATAATGGAGGGTTTGGATGAGTAAGCTGCGTGAGGCTGCCGCAATGGAACCTGAAGCGGATGATAAAACCCGCAAGCGCCAGGCGGCAATTGCCGAGGCCTTGACCGGTTTCATTGAAGACTTGAAGCTCATCGACGTTCTGGATTTTGCCGCCTACATCCGGCTCGACCAGCACGCCAACATCGCCGACCTTGTGAAGACCTCTGCCGAACTGTTCTTCAAAGAAGATACGCTACGGTATTCCATGGGCGGACAGGCTGAACTCGATTGGGATAGCTTTCCAAGAATAAAGCTGGACCTGGAATTCCTGAACAAAGGTGTCTGGATCTATTTCACCGTTATTCTGGCCTCGCCCGACAATTCGGTAACAGTGTCCTACGTGGAAATCCCTGACTCTGGCGGTGATCCGGACAAGGAAGCCGAATTGATGCTCGAAGCATTGAAAGATGCCCGGCTCAAATAGACTTGCGTGTCTTGGTGCATGGCCCTTATGCATCTTGAAACAAGGACGCAACCCTCACAAACGAGAAATGGCCGCCCAATTCGGAGCGGCCAATTCATTTTCCAGACAGCTTTTGGAACGATTGCGAAGTAGCCCTAATCAGCGAGTTGCTC
>CALDSI010000485.1 GCA_937911395.1 uncultured Labrenzia sp. | reverse complement strand
GCGACCTTGCCAAGCTTGGGCAAAGTTTCAACAAGATGACCGATCAGTTGGTTGGGCAACGGGATGCGCTTCTTGCAGCAAACGAGCAGATAGATCGGAGGCGGCGATTCAACGAAGCTGTCCTCTCTGGGGTATCGACCGGCGTGATTGGCGTGGACGATGAGGGATCGATCATTTTGGTCAACCGGTCGGCTGAAGAGCTGTTGAAGGTTGAGGAGATCCGGATTCTGAACAAGCCGCTGCCGGAAGTCCTGCCGGAATTGGCGGACTACCTTTCCGATGTTCTGGCCTTGCAAGGCGACAAGATGCCGGAAACTCAGATCGAAATCACGCGCGGGGGGCGGCTGCGGACCATCAATGTGCGCACGACGAGCGAGCAATCCACCCGTCGGGAACACGGGTTTGTTGTGACGCTGGACGATATTACCGACCTTGTGTCCGCGCAACGCAACTCGGCCTGGGCGGATGTTGCCCGCCGGATCGCGCATGAGATCAAGAATCCGCTGACGCCCATTCAGTTGTCTGCCGAGCGGATCCGCCGGCGATATGGCAAGCGGATCGAAGAGGATCGCGAAGTCTTTGACCAGTGTATCGATACAATCGTCCGCCAGGTCGGCGACATCGGGCAGATGGTCGACGAATTCTCGTCCTTTGCGCGCATGCGCAAACCAAAAAAAACAACGAGCGATTTGCGCGAAGCGGTTCGAAATGCGGCGTTCATGCAGTCTGTGGCAAACCCGGACATATCTGTAAAAGCGGATTTGCCGGAAAACCCTGTTTTGGCGACGTATGACGAACGCCTGATCGGACAGGCCTTCACAAACGTCATCAAGAACGCCACAGAAGCCGTCGCGGCCCGCACAGGTGAGGATTTGCCCAAGGGGTCGGTCTCCGTTCACGTCAAATGTGATCCAGAAGACGATCCGCAGCGGGTAATTGTTGATGTGGTCGACAACGGCATTGGCCTGCCGGAAGAAAATCGATCGCGGCTCTTGGAGCCGTACATGACGACACGTGAGAAGGGGACAGGGCTGGGACTTGCCATCGTGCGCAAGATTTTGGAAGACCATGGAGGGGGCATTGAATTGCTGGATGCGCCAAAGGCCAATCCAGGCGACACCGGAACGCTTGTCCGGTTGACGCTCTCCATGAAGCCATCTGAAGCCCTTGAAACAGACCAAACCGAAGAAGAAGCAGTGACTGCCCATGGCGCATGACATTCTGGTTGTAGACGACGAAACCGATATCCGTGAGATGATCGCCGGCATTCTGGACGATGACGGATATGGCACCCGCACGGCGCATGACTCAGACAGCGCGATTGCCGCCGTGAAAGAGCGTAAGCCTTCGCTAGTCATTCTGGATATCTGGTTGATGGGAAGCCGGCTGGACGGCCTGGCGCTTTTGGATCAGTTCAAGGAAACTGATCCAGATATGCCCGTTGTGATCATTTCCGGCCACGGCAACATCGAAACGGCTGTTTCCGCTATCAAGCGTGGGGCCTATGACTACATCGAAAAACCCTTCAAGGCTGATCGGCTGGTCCACATTGTCGAAAGAGCACTGGAAGCATCCAGTCTTCGCCGCGAAGTGCGCGATTTGCGCCAAAGAAGCGGGGAGACCAGCGACATTGTTGGCGATTCTTCAGCTGCAAATGGCCTCCGTCAAACAATCGAAAAGATTGCAGGAACAAACAGCCGTATTCTGATTTCCGGCCCTTCGGGGTCCGGCAAGGAACGTGCAGCGCGGATGATCCATGATCTCTCTCCGCGTGCGAAAAGCCCGTTTGTTGTCTTGAACGCGGCCACCATCACACCGTCCCGGATGGAAGAGGAGCTTTTCGGGATCGAGGATGAGAGCGGGAACCTGCGCAAGATTGGCGCTTTGGAAGAGGCACACGGCGGGACGTTGTACCTCGACGAAGTTGCCGACATGCCGGCGGAAACGCAAGGCAAGATCCTCAGAGTGTTGGTGGAGCAGAGTTTTTCCAGGGTTGGCGGAACAGGCAAGGTTCAGGTCGATATCCGCATCCTGTCTTCGACCTCAAAGAACCTGGAAGAGCACATTGCAACTGGCCTGTTCCGGCAGGATCTCTATCACCGCCTGAGCGTGGTGCCTCTCCGCGTGCCGGGGCTCGCCGAGCGCCGGGAAGACATTCCGGTGCTTGTAAGCCACTTTATGGAGCAGATCTCTTCGGCGTCCGGCATTCCGCTGCGCCCGATTGGCGATGATGCCATGGCTGTCCTTCAAACACACGATTGGCCCGGAAACGTCCGTCAGTTGCGGAACAACGTCGAGCGGCTGTTGATCCTGAGCCGGGGGGAACCGGACAGTACCATTACTGCGGACCTTCTGCCCGCCGAAATTGGCGAGACCCTTCCGAGCCTGCCGTCGTCCGGCACTGGAGAACACTTGATGTCAGTTCCTCTGCGCGAGGCGCGGGAAATCTTTGAACGCGAGTATCTTCAGGCGCAAATCAAGAGATTTGACGGCAACA
>CALDSI010000484.1 GCA_937911395.1 uncultured Labrenzia sp. | reverse complement strand
ATCGATTTGACATCGTCAGGTGCCGTTGAGTTGTCGGAAGTGAAATCCCTGGATGGTCTGATCAAGCAAGCCATAAACAGCCGTATCGATGCTGCTTATGCCAACGTAGCGGTCATTCAGCACCAACTCGGGGAAATGGGGCAGCCGAATGCGCTCTCGTTCGATCCGGATCTCAAGCATACCCGCGACTACTATTATGCCAGCACGACAACAAAGCCGGAGTTGATTGCGGACTTTAATTCTTGGATGTCCGAAAACGCTGACAAAGTCGCGGAATTGAAAGCTGAGTACAAAGTGAACCTAGACTGATCGACGGCAGTCCATGACAGGGCGGGGCTGGCGGTTTCCGTCAGTCCTTGATTTTTGCGTTTTCGAACGCGCAAGACTCAATCGCGGACGCGCCTGATGACCGATTGTGCGTCGAACTGATCATTTGCATGTTTTTAGGAAAAAGAGTGGCTCCCTGAGTAGGACTCGAACCTACGACCCAGCGATTAACAGTCGCTTGCTCTACCAACTGAGCTATCAGGGATCACCGTGCCGGGGCAGTGCGTCACCGCCCCCGTCGATGGAGATGCGTATAACGCAGCCCTTATCCATTTGCCAAGCCCTGAAATGCGTTTTTTTCATTCCATCGTTATTTTTTCGTCAGGTATGTGGAAAACTATAAATTTTTCAGATGCCTAGTTGTGTCTATCGGTTTTTAACAGGTGCACTTCGCCGGTCCTATTTCCGCATTTCCGCCAAGACGGGACTGAAAACGCTGCGTTTTCCAACCGGCCATGGCAATTTGCGGTCAAACATATGGATAAGAAGACTTGCCGCCTTAAACACTCCTGCTTGTGCGGGCGATTGGTTCCGGCTAGGAAGGAAACAGACGGTTCTGGCGCCGGAGAGATCCGGCCCGGATGAAACGGGAATCCGGTAGATCCACAATTGGGATTGATCCGGAGCTGCCCCCGCAACTGTGAGCGGCGAGTGCCGGCACATGACCCACTGGGTACCTTTGAGCGTCGTTCTCAAGGCATCCGGGAAGGGGTGCTGGTCACAAGGAACCGCGAGCCAGGAGACCGGCCGTCGATTGAGTTTAACCGCAAGGCTGTCGGGCGGACGGCTGGGAGACATATGTGACGCAGTCTGATCACGGCCGGTCTACCCTCGTTTTCGGCGGGGCCCGGTCCGGTAAAAGCACTTTTGCAGAAAAACTCGCGGTTCGATGCGGCCTGGAAAAGGTCTATGTCGCAACGGGCGCGGCTCTCGATGAGGAGATGGCCGACCGCATTGCCCGCCACAAGGATCAACGCGGGCCTTCGTGGATTACCATTGAAGAGCAGCTGGATCTCGCGGGGGTGCTGAGCCGCGAAAGTGCCGCGCACCGGGTTATCCTCGTTGACTGCCTGACCCTTTGGCTGTCCAACCTGATGTTTTCCGACAAGGACATAGCTGCGGAAACGGCGCGCTTGATTGAAGCCACCAAGGGTCTTACCGGGCCGTGTGTGTTTGTCTCCAACGAAGTCGGCATGGGGATCGTGCCGGAGAACCGCTTGTCGCGGTCGTTCCGGGACGCGCAAGGCCGTTTGAACCAGGATATCGCATCGGCGTGCCATCAGGTCGTGCTTGTCGCTGCTGGACAGCCGCTTCTTCTCAAACCCTCGCATCAACCGGAGATCGGATTGTGACTTCTTCAACGCTTAAGCCGGGTCAAAAAATCCCGGCAACCATCGTGACCGGTTTTCTTGGCGCGGGAAAAACGACCCTGATCCGCAACCTGTTGCAGAATGCCGGCGGCAAGCGGATTGCGCTCATCGTCAACGAATTTGGCGATATGGGATTTGACGGCTCGCTGGTGAATGGATGCGCGGACCCGAGCTGTTCGGCAGAAGAAGTGGTGGAGCTGACCAACGGCTGCATTTGCTGCACGGTTGCCGATGACTTTCTGCCCACCATGGAAATGTTGCTCGCTCGCGAAAACCCGCCTGAGCACATCGTCATCGAAACATCCGGTCTCGCCTTGCCGCAGCCCCTGGTCCGGGCTTTTTCGTGGCCATCGGTGAAGCCAAAAGTCACTGTGGACGGTGTTGTCACGGTTCTGGATGCAGCCGCGCTTGCAGAGGGGCGGATCGCTCTGGATGAGGAGGCGCTGGAAGCCCAGCGCGCTGCGGATGAAGCGTTGGATCATGAGAGCCCGGTTGAGGAGCTTTTCCATGATCAGCTGCGCTGCGCAGATCTTGTGGTGCTAAACAAAGCCGATTTGGTCGCGGGCGATATTCTTTCGGGCGTTCAGGAAAAGATCGCAGCAGAGGTCCGCCCAGCGGTGCATATCGTTTCTTCCGAGAAGGGCACTTTGCCGATCGAGGTCTTGCTCGGCCGCGGCTCAGCAGCTGAGGATGACATGGCCTCCCGCCATGAACATCACCATCACCACCATGATGATGACCATCACCATGATCACGATGATCATCATCACGATCACGATCACGACCACCATCATGATCATCACCACCACGATGACTTTGAAAGCCATGTGATCGAGGCGCCGATCTTTGCTTCGCTGAAGGAAGCTGAGGCGCAGGTGCTTCAGGCCATGGCATTGAAAGGTGTTCTTCGAATCAAAGGAGCGGTTCAGGTGGATGGCAAGGCCGCGCCGGCCATGGTTCAGGCGGTGGGCCCGAGGGTTGAGACCTGGTTTGCATCAGGTGCGGAGAGCGCCGGGAAACTGGTGGTGATCGGGCTCAAGGGCTTCGATTTGGGCGCTGTTCGCGGCGCTCTAGCGGGTCTTGCAGAAGCGGCTGAGTGATTTCAGAGCCCCTTAGATGCTGGAGTTGCCGGGCGTTGTCCGGCAATTCATTGAAAGCCTTTTCTCACTGAAAGGCAGCGACGGGTCACATGGTCCTGCCATGGGATGACATAAGAACG
>CALDSI010000483.1 GCA_937911395.1 uncultured Labrenzia sp. | reverse complement strand
CAGGGTTTCAGGGCTCGTCAACGGAGGTGAGGTAAAGACGTTGTCAACCGGCGGAGGTGTCAAACTCGAAGCCGATGCGATGGCTGCAAGGGCTTCTTCCATGCCTGAAAACGGCACGAGGCCGCGCCTGATAAGGTCGGTCGCAATGGTTTCCGGCAAGGCTTCGACCAGAGAGCTGACAATGCCCATCGGCTTGTTCGACAGTTTGGCGGCCGCTTCGATGGAGCCGATCACCTTTTCCCACTCGGCGCCATCGCAGCGGTCTTCCCGGGGGAAATCCAGGACCACGAGGCCAAGCGCCAGATCTCCGGCCATCATGGCGGCAAAAGTGGCCGTCATCGCATCCGAGTCACCCCAGATATAGGTGTGATAATCGAGCGGGTTGGCGAGGGCGACTTTGGGCCCGAGCGCCTTTCTCAGTCCGTCCGACTGCATCGGGGTAAGGTCCGGAAAAACAACATCATGGGCCAATCCGAGATCCGCCATGAGGCTGGCTTCGCCGCCGGAACAGGAGAGCGATGCGATCCGCGCAGATTCAAGCGGTCCATGTACGTGCAGGAGCTTGAGGGTTTCCAAAAGCACCGGTAGAGACTTAACCTCAGCAATGCCAAGCCGGTCAAACAGCGCCGTTGCGCCTGCGGACGAGCCGGCAATGGAGGCGGTATGCGAGACCGTGGCGGCCTGAGCCTGATCGGAACGGCCGGTCTTCAGCGCCACGACCGGTTTTCCGCAGGCCCAGGCCTTTCTCGCGAAGGCTTCAAAGGACGGGAGATCGTCGATCCCCTCGATATGAAGACCGATCGCTGTGACCTGGTCATCGTCGAGCAAAGCTTCACCGATGTGAGACAATCCCGACTGCGCCTGATTGCCCACTGTCATGATGTAGGCAATCGGCAGGCCGCGTGCCTGCATGGTGAGGTTCAGGGCAATGTTGGAACTCTGTGAGATAATGGCAACGCCGCTGGAAACTTTCGCAAGACCGTGCTGATCCGGCCAGAGCGATGCGGTTTCCAGCGCGTTGATGAACCCGTAGCAATTGGGCCCGAGGATCGGCATGTCACCGGCAGCAGTCACCAGCTCTTCCTGGAGGTTGGCGCCATCTTCCAGTTCTGCCGCAGCTTCCCGGAAACCGGACGCAAAACAGACAGCACCTCCTGCGCCCAATCGAGCTGCTTCCCGGATCACCTCGATGGTCGCATGGCGGTTGACGCCAACGAAAATCGCGTCCGGTGCTTCGTTCAGCTGATCAAGAGACGACACAGCAGGAAAGCCGGCAACCTCGCTGCGTTTCGGGTGTATGGCCGTCAGTTGACCTGTATATCCAAACGCGTGGCACTGCTTGAGGACGCTCTCGCACCAGGTGCCCCCGCCCACGACCGCAATCGAACGCGGGTTCAGCAGCCGGTTCAAGGACCGCACCCTTATGCTCCCAGCGGACGGAAAATGTCCCGGCTGATGATGTGCCGTTGGATCTCGCTGGTGCCGTCCCATATCCGCTCAACCCGCGCATCGCGCCAGAAACGTTCGATGGGGAAATCATCCATCAGGCCCATACCACCGAAGATCTGCAAGGTGGTGTCGGTCACACACGCCAGCATTTCGGTCGCATAAACCTTGGCGCTTGCGATTTCCCGGTTGGCGGGCAGGCCCTGGTCGAGACGCCAAGCCCCGGCAAGCGTCAACCAGTCCGCCGCATCGATCTCCGTGATCATGTCGGCGACCTGGAAGCTGACACCCTGAAACTTGGCGATGGATTGGCCGAATTGCTTGCGCTCGGCAGCGTAGTTCACCGCGTAGTCGAAACAGCGGCGGGCGCGGCCAACGCTCATCGCCGCAACGGTCAGCCGCGTGGCGTAAAGCCATTCGTTCATGACCTCAAAGCCGCCGTCCACTTCACCCAGCACTTGCGCATCCGGCAAACGGCACTGGTCGAAGTACAGAATGTAATTCTTGTAGCCCTTGTGGCTGACGGAATTGTAGCCATCACGCACTTCGAAACCAGGCGTGCCGCGATCCACCAGAAAGCAAGTGATCCTTTTTTTCGGTCCCTTCGGCGTTTCGTCCACACCGGTTGCCACGAAGACGATAAAGAAATCGGCATGCTCGGCCCCGGAAATGAAGTGCTTGGAGCCGTTGATCACCCAGTCGCCGCCATCGCGTACGGCCTGACATTTCATGCCCCGGACATCGGACCCGGCGTCCGGCTCCGTCATGGCCAAGGCGTCCATTTTCTCGCCGCGCACAGCCGGGAGCAGATACTTCTCTTTCTGCTCGCCTTCACAGGCCATCAGGATGTTTTGTGGACGGCCGAAGAAATGGTTGAGCGCCATGGACCCACGGCCAAGCTCGCGCTCCACAAGTGTGAAATCGAGGTGACCAAGGCCCGCGCCGCCAACACTTTCCGGAAAGTTGCAGGCATAAAATCCGAGATCGATGCACTTTTGTTTCAGCTCTTCTCCAAGCTCATGGGGCACCTGACCGGTCTTCTCCACCATCTCCTCGTGCGGGTAGATTTCGTTCTCAACAAAAGACCGTACGGTGGACACGATCATTTCTTGTTCTTCGGTCAGGCCAAAATGCATCGCCGGCGCCTCTCTTGATTTGATGGATTGAGAGTGAGAGAAAGCAAGCTGATCGTCTGTGCAGTTTTGGTAAGAAATCATGCAATTTTTGAGAAAAACTGAAAACGAGAATATTCCGCAGGGTCGGTCAATCTGTGTGCTGCTGTTCGACAACTTTTCGAACCATTGCCTGGCGAACGCCGTCGAGCCCTTCCGGGCCGCCAACGCCATCGCGCGCAAAGAGCTTTATTCGTGGCAACATGTCAGCGTTGAGGGCGGCACGGTGACGTCGTCCAGCGGCCTGCCAGTTGAAACGCTCAAGTGGCAGCACGCGCCGCCGGGCGGCGACTACTTGTTTGTTATGCCAAGTTACGGCTTCAAGGCCTTTTCAACGCCAAAGCTGCATCAGATCCTTCGGGCGGCCCGGGCTCGGTTCAAGCTGCTGGGAGGTCTCGACACGGGTGCATGGATGCTCGCGGCCGCCGGCGTCCTAAAGAATGCTCGGGTCACCATTCACTGGGACGAGTTTGCAGGTTTTTCTGAAACCTTTCCTGATGTGGATGTTGTTGAAGACCGGTTTGTACTGGAAGATCGGATTGCCACTTGTGGCGGCGCGTCTACGACATTCGAGTTGATGCTGGAGATTATCAAGAAAGACCACAGCCCCCTCTTTGCGCTGGAAGTGGCTGCGCTGTTCATGCATGGCAGCAGCGGCGAGCGTCCGGACCTGTTGCCGGTGCGTTCCGGTGATGCCCTGATGCGCGAAGCAACCGCCTTGATGCGGCGGAATATCGAAAGGCCCCTTGCCATTCCCACTGTTGCAGGAAGGCTCAAGGTTGACCAGCGTTTACTTGAAACCCGCTTTCGATCTGAATTCGGAATGACGCCGTTGGCGGTCTATAAATCAATCCGGCTCAGGGAAGCGCGCCGTCTGGTTCAGTCGACCGATCTGACCATCGCGGAGATCGCCGTGCGCTGCGGATACCAAAACGCCAGTGCGATGACCCGGGCCTACCGGCTTGAGTTCGGGTCTCCTCCAAGGAAGGAGCGGTGATGGGTGGAGCAATGAGAAAAAATGCCGGGAAAACACTTTTATTTTCGGGCTTGGTCCTATTCGCACACCATATTGGTGCTCAATGACCCGCAAACCGGTCACCCGCCAAAACCAAGAGCAGGAACAAAGACATGAAAGCCGCGTACTACGAAAAAAATGGATCTGCCTCCGAGGTGATTATCGTTGGAGAACTCGACGATCCCAAACCGGCTCCAGGCGAAGTTCTGGTGCAGGTGGCAACTTCAGCTCCCAACCCTTCGGATGTGAAATCCCGGGCCGGTGCGCGCGGGCCTATGGCTTTTGAGCGCATCATTCCGCACAGCGATGGTGCCGGCCGGATCGTGGCCGTTGGTGAAGGTGTGAATGAAGAGCGTATCGGCGAGCGGGTCTGGCTTTGGAATGCGGCCTGGAAACGGCCACATGGATCAAACGCCACGCTGGTCGCCCTGCATGAGGAGCAAGCGGTTTATCTGCCAATGGAGGCAAGTTTCGAGGCGGGCGCTTGTCTTGGCATTCCGGCAATGACCGCGCACCGCTGCCTCTTTGCCGATGGTCCGATCGACGGCCAGAATATTTTGGTGACCGGCGGCGCCGGAACTGTGGGCTCTTATGCCATCCAGATGGCCAAGCTGCGCGGTGCCCGGGTGTTAACCACCGTCAGCTCTGAGGAAAAGGCTGAGCATGCGCGGAAAATGGGCGCGGATGTCGTTTTGAA
This sequence comes from uncultured Labrenzia sp., assembly GCA_937911395.1. Classification (GTDB taxonomy): domain Bacteria; phylum Pseudomonadota; class Alphaproteobacteria; order Rhizobiales; family Stappiaceae; genus Roseibium. The sequence continues at coordinate 2,519 of CALDSI010000483.1, read as the reverse complement.
CTATCGCACCGAAGATGTTTCTGCAGCCATTTTTGACGCAACGGATGGAAAGGGTGTGGACCGGATCGTCGAGGTGGAGTTCGGAGGCAACCTCTCCGTCACACAAAAGGTGCTGGCGCAGAACGGAACGGTTGCTGCCTATGGCTCCATGGCGGACCCGGAACCGAAACTTCCGTTTTACCCAATGATGTTTGCCGGGCAGACCTTGCGGATGGTGCTGGTCTATGTCCTGCCGGAAGCCGCGCGAACCGCTGCTGTTGTGGACATCACCGGCTGGCTGACCAACAACGAATTGCAGCATCCAATTGCAAGCACATTCCCGCTGGACCAGACTGCCGAAGCCCATGCCTTTGTGGAGGCTGGTACCAAAATCGGTACCACGGTGATCAAGGTCGCGGACCTATAGGCCAACGCGTTCGTCACGGTTCTTGTACTTGATCTAAAGAACAGTTGAGTTCGGACAGGGACCGCGAAAGACTGGAGGTCTGCTCGCATCTTGGCCGGATAACAAGCACAGTGGCCATGAGGCGGCAGATATCAAGACGCGGAAGGGAGGTCCGCAGCAATGTCCATGGAGACCGGCAGCGCCAGCAAATTTCTGATCATCGATGATCACCCGCTGTTTCGCGAAGCGTTGCACAGTGCCGTTGAGCTTGCCTATCCGAACTCAGATACGCTTGATGCTGCGTCACTTGATGAGGCGAACCAGCTTTTGCAGGACGACGCTGGCTTTGATCTGGCGCTCCTGGATCTGTCGATGCCTGGGGTCAAGGGAATGGACGGCTTGCTGCATTTGAGAACCCATTATCCGCGTCTTCCGGTCGTGGTCGTCTCAGGGGCTGAGGATCCGCCGATCATTGCGCAAGTGCTGGCTTATGGCGCAGCTGGTTTCATTCCGAAATCCTCGAAGAAGACGACGCTGGCCGATGCAATTCAGCAGGTTATGAACGGGGCAGTTTATGTGCCGGAAACCTATGCTGATGGTGCGGAAGACCCGATTGACGATGATACCCGCAAGATGATCGAACGGCTGTCCAGCCTGACACCTCAGCAGATCCGCGTGTTGCAAATGATCTGTAATGGGCTGCTCAACAAACAGATTGCTTATGAGCTGTCGGTTGGCGAAACCACGGTCAAGGCACATGTGTCTGAGATCTTGCGCAAATTGAGTGTGTCCAGCCGGACGCAGGCTGTCATTGAGGTCAATCGCCTTGAGGCGCTGGGCACCGCCAATCCGTTCGAGCTGTCAACGGCAACAGCGCCCGCCGAACCGGTCTAACAGCTGGTAGAGACTATTCGCCGCCGTTGATCATGTGCGTTGCCAGGGCCCGCAATTGCGCCGGTTTCACAGGCTTCGGCATGTGTTCAACACCAAGCCGCTTGGCTTCTTCAACAACAGTTTCGGAGACATCGGCCGTCGCAAGGATTGCCGGTACTTTGGTTGGCAGGATGGTGAAAAGCTGGGCCAGTGTTTCAGTTCCGAGATTGCCATGATCCAGATGGTGATCGGCGATGATCAGATCCGGGATCCAGCGTAAGCTCTCCAACGCTTCCAGCGCGTCCCGTGTGGACCGCCCCACCTTGAATTCGCAGCCCCAGTTCGCAAGCAACCCCTCCATTGCTTCAACAACGGCTGGATCATTTTCCAAAACCAAAATCCTGCGGCTGGAAAGGTTTCCCTTGGCTGCGGGTAGAGCCGACTGTTGGGTTTCTGGATTTTGCAATGCTGGGGGAGATAAGGCCCTCAGCGCACTGATGCGGAAGACGCTGCCTTTGCCGGGAGATGATTGAACGGAGACTTCGTGATTGAGCGCTGTCACGAGACGATTGACGATGGCAAGGCCCAAGCCAAGACCGGTCCCTTGATCCGCCGCTCCTTCTGCCAATGGGCCGCGATGAAACTCCTCAAAGATCTTTTCCTGCTGGTCTTCCGGAATTCCGAGACCAGTATCGATCACTTCAATTGAAATCCGATCCCCCTGCCGGCGGGTGCCGATCAAAACACCGCCTTTGTCCGTATAATGAATGGCGTTGGAGATCAGGTTCTGAAGTGCGCGCCGCAGCATGAGCCGGTCGGTGTAGACGCAGTCGTTCGTCACAGCCACGCGCAGCCTCAGACCCTTTTTTTCGGCCATGGGCCGAAGATCGGACAGGAGACTATCCAGAATTGGGGGGATGGGCACGGAAGTGAACCGCGGCATCGTCACGCCAGCATCCAGGCGCGAGATATCAAGCAGCGTGCGCAAAAGCTCATTCATCGTGTCGAGAGACCTCTCGACCTGCGCAACCATGGCTCTTGCCTTGTCCGATTGTTGGAGATCGTAGAGCGACGAGATCGTCAACTGGGCTGCATTGAGCGGCTGCAGGATGTCGTGACTGGCAGCCGCGAGGAATTGTGTTTTCGACCGGTTGGCCCGCTCGGAGATGTCTTTCTGGCGGGCGAGCTCGACGTTGATTTCTTCCACGCGGCGCAAGGCGGATGTCAGCTCATCGGTTCGCTTCCGGATCTGCCCCTCTAG
>CALDSI010000482.1 GCA_937911395.1 uncultured Labrenzia sp. | reverse complement strand
ACAAGACGTCCGGGCCAGGACAGCCCAATCCCCTTCATCCAGATAAGTAATCCGGTCGGCACACGGCGACAGGGCAATTGCGTCAGAACCAAGGAACATTTCACCGTCCCCATGACCAACTGCTAGTGGGGATCCCTTGCGGGCCCCAATCAGAAGATTGTCTTCACCGGCAAACAGTATGGCAAGTGCGAATGCACCATTGAGGCGGGGAAGGACTGCGGCAACCGCGTCCTTCGGCGAAGCGCCCTTTGAGATCTCGAAATTCAAAAGATGCGCAACGACTTCCGTGTCGGTCTCGGTATCTAGGATCGCACCGGCCGCGGTGATCTCATCGCGCAGGTCGAGATAGTTTTCGATGATGCCGTTATGGACCACCGCAACGCGCCCGGCCTGATGCGGATGGGCGTTGCCGACCGTCGGTGCCCCATGCGTTGCCCAACGGGTATGACCGATGCCACTGGAGCCTTCCAGCGGCATCTTTTCAAGCGCGGCTTCGAGGTTACGCAGCTTTCCTTCCGCACGGCGGCGCTGAAGTTCACCGTCGACGAGCGTTGCAACCCCGGCAGAATCATAACCGCGGTATTCCAGCCTCTTGAGCGAATCCACAAGCCTCGGCGCCGCTGCAACACCGCCCAAAATGCCAACAATCCCGCACATGCAGTTATGTTCCTCACATGACCCAAACCAAATCGTTCGCCCCGGTTTAGACGAGGCGGCGTGGCAAATTGAAATCAAAGCTTATTTCAGAAAGTGACAATCCCGGTTCGAATGGCACCTTGTTAGGATTTCTGATCCTTCGCCTCTTTCAGCTTGTCCCGGAGAACCTTGGCCATCCCGTCCTTGGCTTGCTGGCGGGTCCGCCCGAACGCCATTGCATCAGCGCCAACGTCCTTTGTAATGACGCTCCCAGCGGCAACAAATGCGCCATCGCCAAGCGAGACCGGCGCAACGAGAGTAGAGTTCGAACCAACATACGCGCCGGCCCCAATCTCGGTACGATGCTTGAAATAGCCATCGTAATTGCAGGTGATCGTCCCTGCCCCGATGTTGGTTGCCGCGCCTATGCTTGCATCGCCGACATAGGTGAGATGATTGGCTTTGGACCCGTCTCCAAATTTTGCGTTCTTGGCTTCAACGAAATTTCCCACACGCACATCTTTTCCAAGGACCGTTCCGGGGCGCAAACGTGCGTAAGGCCCAACAATGGCACCGCTTCCGACCTCGGCGCCTTCCAAATGACTGAACGCCCGGATCTGTGCACCGGATCGGACGGTCACACCGGGTCCGAATACAACGTTCTGCTCAACGATGACGTCTGGTTCAATGACCGTGTCGTGGGAAAAGAAGACTGTTTCGGGCGCAAGTAGGGAGACGCCGCGTTCCAAAACTACAGCGCGCCTTCTGTTCTGAAAATCAGCCTCGCACGCGGCAAGCTGGGACCGTGTATTGATGCCTTGGGTTTCCGCTTCCGTCCCTGCAACAGCGACGACTTTCAGGCGTTTGGCATTGGCGACTTCTACCGCATCGGTCAGGTAGTATTCGCCCTTCGCGTTGGCATTGCCAATCCCGCGCATCAATTCGAGTGCATGAGGGCCAGCAAAGCCCATAATGCCGGAGTTACAGAAGGTAATCTTCCGCTCTTCCTCGCTGGCTTCCTTTTCTTCGCGGATGGCCAAAAGCCGCCCGTTTTTCATGAGCATACGGCCGTACCCAAATGGATTCTCGGCTTCAAATCCGACCACAACCAGGTCTGCACCTTCAGACAACGATTGGCGGACGTTGCTAATTGTTTCCGCCGTGACGAGCGGAGCGTCTCCAAGAAGAACCAAAACGTCGTCGGCTGCATCCTCCAAAGCAGTAGAAGCGGCAAGTGCTGCATGGGCAGTTCCAAGGCGATCCGTCTGCACAAAACACCGCGCTTCGGGTGACAGCTTGCCAACGAGTATTTCAAGCTCCGGCATGCCGGGTCCGGTTACAACAGACAGCCGGCTTGAGCCGGTTCGGCCGAGTACCTTCAGCACATGGCCAACAATCGGCAAGCCGCCAACTGGATGCATGACCTTTGGCAAGTTCGATTTCATGCGGGTCCCAAGCCCGGCAGCCAGCACCACGGAATGGCAGCTTCGCAATGTCATTTACGCCTCAATTCACTCAACTTGGGCGGCGCGCCCAGTCACTTTGGCCCCTATATGCCCCGATCCACAGAACATTGAAAGATCTGAACGGCCTACGGCGCATATTACCGTTTCATTAACCATATTCAGCGCCAAATGAACTACCTTTCGAAGGATTCGAAGCGAGAATCGGGGAACAGGACAGTTGCAGGCGGCCAGGGCCAAAAAACCGGTGCGGGAAAACATCCGCGACACCTTCACGCCATCGCGTGTCGGTGTGCTGTCTTGGGCTTTCGCCGCGATTGTGATGGGCTCAATTGGCATGGCGTCCTACAAATTCGGATCATCCACCTCCGGCTTTGCGCCGGCAGGAACACGGGTCGCTGGCTTGGCCCTGCCGCCGGCAGGAGACGTCGGATCCACGGCATCTATCCGATCCTACACGAGCTCGAACGCTGTCGAAGTGCTTCATATGCCTGCGCAATCAGCATCTCAAGAACCCTCGGCGTTGGATCAGAGCCAGATTGAAGTATTGCAGGATCAGATTGCCCGCTTACGCCGCCGACTGAGCACGATGAGTGAGCAGAATGACGGTTATTCCCGCCGTATTGCTGCACTTGAGTTGGAACTGTCTCGACCAGTTGCTGCGATCCCGGCGCAAGAAATCCAGACCTCTTCCACAACGGCATTGTTCATGAAGGACCCTTCTGTTCCTGATCTTGCGGATGCGTCCGAGATCAAACGTCCGATGGCTCCGCTGCCAAAACCGCATGCGCTGCAAAACACGAATACCGCCATGCTTGAAGCCCCGGCATTTTTAGATCAACAAAGTGAACGGCGTCGGCCTTCCCGGCGGATCACCATCCATTCCGGGCAAACAACACCAGCCTACGAGCCGCCAATTACCTCCCAAGCTCCGGTGAAAATCGTTCAGCTCCCCTCGGCAGAAAACGCTCCGATTACGACGGGATCCATTCCACAAACAGACACCCTGTTGCCTCAAGAGGACTTCGACAGCACTCCAGCAGGAACAAGTTTGCGGCCCAAAATCATTGCGCCATCCGACGGCGTCGGAACTCTGCGCGGCGGCGGATCAAGCACGCTCAAGCGGAGTGATTTCGGTGCAATTGTCGGCCATTATGAGTCGCTTGCCGAAGCCGCAAACGCTTGGTCGAACTTCCGGGAACAGAATGAAGAACGCATGCAGGATCTCCGGCCGCTCATAAAGGAACGCGCTGCTGAAGGCGGCGTCTCACTCCTGATTGGGCCGTTTGGAAATGCCGCTGATGCAGCAGCTGCTTGTTATTACCTTCTTGACGTGACCAAAGTCTGCCAGCATGCGCTCTACAACGGAGCCCCGATGGTTTCTGCGTCCGACTTCCCGCAACAGACCTTCTAAAGCTGGCACCGTCCAACCGCGCCTCGGCAGTTAGCCGATGTATTGGAACGCCGGGAATGTTTCCAAAAGCCAGTACGAAAAAACGGCCATCTGCCCTGTCAGGAACATAATCCCTGTCAGGACGAGAACTCCACCCATGGCCTTCTCAACGGTGCCCATGTGCTTGCGAAAGCGCTTCATGAACCGCAGGAAGGGCTTGGCAAACAACGCAGCGATCAGAAACGGAATCCCGAGGCCCATGGCATAGGCCGTCAGAAGAACCGTTCCTTGCAGTACCGTATCCTTGGCCCCGGCAACAAACAGGATTGCGGCCAGGATAGGCCCGACACAGGGTGTCCAACCAAATCCAAACGCAAGTCCAATGACATAAGCGCCCATCGGGCCGCGGGCTTTTGGTCCACATGCACGCGGGCCTCCTTGTAAAGAAAGCCGTTCTTGAACTCGCCAAGGAAATGCAGACCCATCACAATGATGGCAGCTCCGGCGATATATCCAAGATAATCCAGATACATACGTATGAACTGACCAAGGAAACTTGCGGTGGCACCAAGGAGAACGAAGACCGTTGAGAAGCCGAGCACAAAAACCAGAGCGCTGAAGAAAACACGCCGCGAGGCAGCCTCGTCCGTGTCGTCTTCACCCGTCAATTGATCCAGTGATACCCCGGCGAGATACCCAAGATAGGGCGGCACAAGCGGCAAGACACATGGAGACACAAACGATAGGACCCCGGCAAGGAGGGCCCCGATGATGGTGACGTCTTGGATCATTCCAGAAAATATTCCCTGTGGGCCGAAGCGGTCTTATTCCAATGTGTGTCTTTTATCCGGCTCAAGCTGCCGACACAAACACGCCCTGGTCACCATTTGGCGAGCGGTTATCATCACCGCTTGCTCGTTGGTTGAGGCCATTTCAGGGCAAATAACCTTGATCTTCATAAAATTGCACTGCGCCAAGATGTAGCGGTGCTTCCGTTTTCGCTTCAACAAGTTGGGCTCCATCCAGATCAGTGAGAGCTGGATGGACCGTTCTGAATCGCTCAATGTCTGACAACAAAGATCTTAGGACGGTTGAAACTGCATGAGCAGGCATTTGCTCGACAGTAATAAGCAGAGCGCGTGTCCCGATGGTTTCAATCGCATTGTGCTCACCATAAGTCCCTGACGGGATCTCGGCGGCGCGATAATAGGGAGCATCAGCCACCATCTTCTCTGAGATACCGGCACCGATCTCAATAAACTGAACCGGGCACACCTCTTGTGTTTCCTCAATGACGCCCGCTGGATGACCAATCACAACAAAATACGCGTCGATTTCGCCTGAGCACAGCGCTTCACCCAGCCCGGAGAGATCTTCTTGGGTGATCGCGGCGCGATCCTCCTCCGACCAGGGTAGGTGTTGCGATAACTGCCCCCAGGTCGCGGCGGAGCCGGAACCCGCCGGACCGATATTGATGCGCTGTCCTTTCAGGTCAGAGAGGTCCATGAAACCAGAGTCTGCCCGAGCCACGATGGCTGCCATTTCGGTATGCAGTCCGGCAACAACCTTCAGATCCGCCATGGGCCCGAATTCAGCAAATACGGACGTTCCCAAATAGGCATGATGTTGCCAGTCGGCCTGAACAATCGCGAAATCAACATCGCGATCCCGGAGTTGTTTGAGGCTCCCGACCGATCCGCTGCCAGCTTCAGCGGCACACCGCACGCCGTGCTCGGACCGGCTTTTGTTGACAGCCCGGCAGATCGCAGTGCCGGCAGGATGATAAACACCGGTCACACCACCTGTAGCTAATGTCAGGAACAGTTGATCTTGCGAAGCAACTGGCGCAGTCGAAGCAATCCAGCAAAAGCCTGCAACGGCGATAAGACTGCGGTTACTTGGGATATGCGTCATGATGGAAATGAGCATCTGGCCCCATCCAAGCGCACCTGCCAGTGTCCGATACCGTTGCACACTCAACCTCTTCCAAATGCTGATGCTATGGCTGCATCCATACCAAAGAGATGAAGCTGCGGCCAGATAAGGCAACAGGCTTTCCCCACCGGGAGTGTGTTTTCCCTGCCATGTCTCTTGTGTTGGCTGCGCCCCTGGGTGCAGGTGGAGCAGCAAGTCACGATGTATTGTCAGTTTGCTTGGTACAGAATTGAGCCTTGTAAGACACTAGCTCTGGTGCGCACACGCTCAGTTGACGCGCCCGCCTTCAATCACGGCAAATATCTGGCCTTTCAATGATTCTTCAGAAGCGCCATTCCGAAGACCTTCACGCCACTGATCAATAATCAAACGTAAGCTGAGCGTTTCGCGGTCATTTGGCAGATCTTTTACAAATGCACCAAAAAAACTGTCGAGACGCTCCCGATCGAGCGCACCTTGATCAATCAATGCATGAATCAATGTCATTGTCGCCGCAATATGCCCTTTGACGAAATCAAACTCGATCGAGCTCATCTGCGTCTCATTCTTATTTGTGTACATGTAGCCTCTCAATGTTGACATCAAGCTACAGCACTAAAGAACCCGCCGCTAGATGACATTTTTCGCAGTAGAAAAGAAAATATTTTCATAAATATGAATCAAATTAAGTCGTGATTATGTAATCATCGAAACACAGAATAGCGTATGTTCACCATCAACACCGATATACTTTACAAGCCTATCTGACACCTTTCCCTAATGAGTTTTGACGTGGAATGATCATTCTACCAACACCCCTCCCCGCATTTTTTACAGTCCACTAGAAAAAATCAAAATTGCCTCTTGCATTGTGTCCGGTGACGGCATAAACACAGCGCCACCGACGAGATGCGGCGCAAACGCGGCACCAAAAAACGTCGGTTTTGGTGAGAGCCGATAGCTCAGCTGGTAGAGCAACTGACTTTTAATCAGTAGGTCCAGGGTTCGAACCCCTGTCGGCTCACCAAAACTTTTCAGCGAAAATTATCAGATCCCTTCCGAAGTGCAATCCTTGTTATTGCAACCTTTTGAGTTGATGCACTGTGCCGGGTCAAACATGCGCTTGCAGTTTTCTCGAGGTACCGCAACAAAACTTCCATTCGCTTCATCCTGTTACAGACCCTTTTGCGTTCCAGAATCGCTGTCAGCCGGTTTCACCAAAGAGCCGTTTGTGACCTTTCCAAAGACAACACGCAGGTATCTGTTTTGATCCCGTTCTTTGTCGACAGGATGCAAGCGACGCACACCACTAACTGAAGAAAAAGGCTCCGAATTGCTCCGGAGCCTTATGTTCTGATAACTGTGTCCGCACAGTTTACGCTGGCTGAGCGCCTGTCTCATCGCCTTCAGATGGTGCCTGCGGTGGCTTGGATCCAAACCACCCTTTGACCGTCTCGCGCATGCTCTGGAGGCTGGCATAAAGAACTGGAATAAGCATCACACCGATTGTGGTTGCGAAAAACATTCCGCCAAAGACGGCAAAACCAATCGCTTTCTGACTGGCCGCGCCGGCACTTGATGCGGTCATCAATGGAACGACCCCAAGGAGGAACGACAAAGCCGTCATCATAACGGCGCGGAACCGCAAATGCGCTGCCTCAATGGCCGCGTCTTTAATCGACATGCCGCTTTCGCGTTGTTCAATCGCGAACTCAACAATCAGGATCGCATTCTTCGCCCCAAGACCGATCAACATGATCATACCGATCTGGGTATAGAGGTTCACATCCCCACCGGTTACGGCCACGGCCACCAACGCGCCGAGAAGCGCGAATGTCACCGACATAAGGATCGCCACGGGCATCGTCCAACTCTCATACTGAGCCACCAGGAAGAGATAGGTGAAAATGACTGAGAGCAGGAGAATGAACATCACGATCGAGCCAGAGCCTTGCTGCTGCAGCGCCGTGCCTGTCCATTCATAGGCATACCCCGGAGGCATTGCTTCCACCGCCGCTTGCTCAACGGCATTGATCACGACCCCCGTCGAAGCGCCAGGCGCCGGATCGGCCATAAGGGCCGCGGAGCGGAACATGTTGTAGCGGGTCAGGATCTGCGGCCCGAGTACATTTTCCGTTGTCACCAAACTGCGCAACGGCACCATGGTTCCGTCGGCTGAGCGGACATAGAGATTGCCAATGTCATCCACACGGTCGCGGAACTGTCCCTCCGCCTGGATCATGACCTTGTAGACGCGGCCGAAAATATTGAAGTCGTTGATATAGAACGAGCCAAGATAGGCCTGAAGCGTTGTGAACACGTCCGACACGTTCACCTGAAGCGTTTTGGCCTTCTCACGATCGAGATCGACAAACACCTGCGGAACGTTTGCACGGAAGGTTGAGTAAGCCCGCGCAATCGCCGGGTTCTGGTTGGCCGAGTAGACCATCGAGCCGACGGCAGATGCCAGATCCTGCGGACTGCCGCCCGCGGTCTGTTGCAGCATCGCCTGGACACCGCCGGTGGTTCCAAGGCCCGGGATCGGCGGCGGGTTAAACGCGATGATGTTCGCGCCCGGAATTGTTGAGAATTCCGCCCAGAACTTGCCCAAGATCGAATTGATATCGAGCCCCGGTTCCTGGCGCTCATCCCACCCGGTCATCGTCGCAATTACAAGCGCAGAATTCGAGGAGGTGGCCCCATTGAGGATCGAGTATCCGTTCACAAGGACGATATTCTCAACGCCAGGCGTCTTGGTCGCCAAATCCACGACTTGCTGCGTGACACCCTCTGTCCGTCCAAGTGCTGCGCCATCCGGAAGCTGAACATCGACCATCAGGTAACCCTGATCTTCGAGCGGCAAGAAGCCCTGCGGCAACGTGCTGCCGAGCGTCATGATCATGGCCACCGCACCTGCGACCACCACCAACGACAGGACGGCAACACGCACCAAGCGCCGCACAATTGCCGTATAGCCATCACGGATCGACATGATCCCACGGTCAAAGATGCCCATGATGCCCTTGGGCGGACCGGACCGGGCCTTCAGGATCAGGCCACAAAGCGCCGGTGACAGCGTCAATGCGTTGATCGAGGAAATGATCACGGAGACTGAAATGGTGACCGCGAACTGCGAATAGAGCTGTCCGGTGATCCCGGGCATGAAAATAGTCGGCACGAAAACCGCAAGCAACACCAGAGTTGTTGCGACAACTGGGCCGGTGATCTGCTCCATCGCTTTGGCGGTGGCTTCCTTCGGCCCAAGCCCCTCATCGGCAATGATGCGTTCAACGTTCTCAACGACAACGATCGCGTCATCCACCACGATCCCGATCGCCAGCACGAGCGCGAACAATGAGATTGTGTTCAGCGACATTCCAAGCGCCAGAAGTACGCCAAACGTCCCGATAAGCGAAACAGGGATCGCCACGGTTGGGATGATCGTCGCCCGCCAATTCCCCAAGAAGATAAACACAACCGACACAACCAGCAGGAAGGTCAGGAACAGGGTTGAAATCACGTCGTTCAAAGACTGCTGCACGAAATCCGTGGTGTCGAACGGCACGCCATATTCAACATCTTCCGGGAAGTTTTCCGAGAGCGACTCAAGACGTGCTTTCACAGCGTCTGCAACGGCGCGCGCATTCGCGCCCGGTGCTTGGTAGATCGCCAAGACGGTCGACGGCTGACCGTTGAACTGACCGCTCGCATTGTAGAACTGCGCACCACGCTCCACGCGGGCCACATCTCCAATCGTCACAACCGCGCCATCGGAACCGGTCCGCAGCACGATTTGTTCGAATTGCTCGGCTTCCGCCAGACGGCCCTCCGCCTTGATGGTGTATTGGAATTGCTGTCCGGCCGGGACAGGCGGCGCCCCGATCTGACCCGCTGCCACCTGAATGTTCTGATCACGAACCGCGTTGATGAAGTCTGTCGGCGTCATACCAAGGCTGGCAAGCCGGTCCGGATCCAACCAGATGCGCATAGCATAGGCAAAATCCGTCATCACATCCGCACGGCCGACACCCTGAACACGCGCAAGCGAATCCTTCATGTAAATCGAGGCGTAGTTCGACAGGAACAGCTCGTCATAGGTGCCATTCGGCGAATAAAGCGTGACGACCAGCAACATGTTTGTGCTGGCTTTTTGCACTGTGACCCCGTTTTGCGTCACTTCAGATGGCAACTGGCTGGTCGCCTGGCTGACCCGGTTCTGCACGTTGACCGTTGCGATATCCGGGTCTGTTCCAACGGCAAAGGTGACATTGAGTGAATAATTGCCGCTGTCGTTGCTCGTTGACTGCATGTAGATCATGTCGTCAACGCCGTTCACCTGCGCCTCAATCGGCGCAGCAACCGTTTCTTCCAAAACCTCGGCGTTCGCGCCGGTATAGGTGGCAGCAACATTCACCACCGGAGGGGTAATATTTGGAAACTGCTCAACCGGCAGGGACACATATCCCAGCAAGCCGGCGAGCGTAATCACAATGGATATGACCAGCGCGAATTTCGGCCGGTAGATAAAAAAGCGTGAAAACATTTAGCTGCTCTCCGCCGGCTGTGAGGCAAGAACGGGATCGACCTCACCGCCCGGACGGACTTTCTGCAGCCCTTCGACAATAACTTCGGCGCCCTCATCAAGGCCTTTTTTGACAACGAAGTTTGTGTCCACCTGCTGACCCAGATCCAGATAAACCTGCTTCACGGTCTTGTCGTCAGCGACCTGAAGTGCGAAATCCCCCTGCTGATCCCGCTGAATTGCAGATTGCGGGACTACCAGGGCTGTCTCTGTTTCCGGAGCCTCAAGAATGACGGTGACATAGGTCCCAGCCAGCAGGCGGATGTCCTCATTTTTAAACTGGCCACGGAAAGCAATCGTCCCAGTGGTTGGGTCAACTGCGTTGTCGATATAAACGATCTTGCCAACTTCCTCATATTGCTGGCCGTTCGGCAGGATCAGCTTGATATCAGGAGACTTGCTCGCATCAATATCAGATGGGTTGATGCCGTGGTTCTTTACAGCATTGAGATACTCAGACTCGCTCACAGAGAAATTCACGTAGACCGGTGCAAGTCGAATGAGCTTCGCAAGCGGCTGGGTATTCGGTCCAACAACCTCCCCTACACTGTAGGTCGTCTTGCCCATCTGGCCGGGGAATGGCGCAGAGACATCCGTATAGCTGAGGTTCAGCTCGGCTTGTTTCTGAGCGGATTCAGCGGCCTCAACCAAGGCTTCGGCTTGCTCTTTCTGAGCCAGTGTCGCTTCGTAAGCGGCTTCCGAAACATGGCCTTTTTCAAAAAGATCCTTGTCGCGCTTTTCGTCCGCGGCCTTCAGCGCCGCATCAGCCTTAGCGCTGGCGACATCTGCCTTAGCCTTCAACAACGATGCTTTGTACTGGGCTTTTTCAATCGTGAAAAGCTGGTCGCCCTTTTTGACGACCGATCCATCCGGAACGGCCTTGTTTTCCAGGAACCCACTGACACGGGCAACCAGGTCAACCTGATCGACAGCGGCGACCTGACCCACAAAGCGAGCACTCTGTCGAATGTCGGTTTTTTCGATCTTCGCAACCGTCACTGCCGGAGGCGGTGGTGCTTCAGCTTGCTGATTTGCACCGTTATCAGAACATCCTGCGAGGACGGCAGCAGCTAATAACGGTGCAGCGGCGAAACGGGTTTTGAGGCTAAAACGCTCAAAAAACATAAGGGTAGGCTCCCACGTGATGGCCGATCCGGCCAGACCAGTGATTTGCCTTTCACTATAAAAGGAGTTCCCGTTTCAACAAGCGATTATTCAACTTTCACAGCGCGCAAGGTCCGGAAGCCGCTGAGGTATTTTCAACGAACCACCCGAGCAAAGACCTAAGCATCTGCAGAATTGTTGTCCTGAAGAGGCCGATCGAATGAACCGGCAAAGCAATTTCTGAGCTTACACCAACGACTACGAAAGCACCTATACGGCAACACATCTCGCATGATGTTCGGCTCAGCGGCCACCACCACGTCCGACTCGCCGAGGCGGCGGCTCAATATATTTGCCGCCGACATATGTGCCAGGCTCGCCTGGCGTTGCGCCAGTTCCACCGCCCGTTGTCGGGGAACATCCAACCAATACCGCGCCGATCAGAAGCGTCGGGGCAAGAACACGGAGTGACCTTTTGGACTGATTAGCATTCATGAGACAACGTCCATCCAAATCATCCGGAAAGATGCACAAATCGAATCACTCAACTTGAGCTTGACCCGGTAGATATAATTTGAAGTCAATTGAGCATGTTTTCAAGAGAGCACAGCGGACCAACCCGCGTAGATCAGCGTCCGCCGCCCATCCCGCTACCGACAAATCGAGGCGGCGGGGCATTGTATTTTCCGTTTGTGAAAGTCCCGACCTCTCCTGTCGAGCTTTGACCACTGTTTGTGGTTGGAGAACATCCGGCCAAGACAGCACCGGTTAAAAGCACCGGAACGAGAAATCGGGATGCATACTTAAGTTTTTCAAGTCTCATCAGATACCAACCGTTCAATTCAACTGACAGATGCGACTGCACGTGCTGCAAATCGACCTAGGCGCCGACTTGGGCAATAGATCGGTAAGTGCATGTTAGCGCCCACCGCCCGATTGTCCGCGTCCGACTTGCCGTGGCGGCGGCTCAATATACGTTCCATTCGAAAATCCGCTTTGGTTCCCGCCCGTATTGGCAGTCGGCGAGCAGCCAGCCAACACAAACGCTGAAAGTGTGGCAATGGCAATCTTTGGCCCCAAAGCTTCAAACCGCATCTTGATCATGACAAACACACGCTCCGAAATCCAAATCGCGAAACGAAACCGATCGCGCTCTTCATCGGATATATTGCGACTTAGAGTTTCAACAAGGGCTGTCGCGAAGACGTGACTGGTGCTGGTGAAGGCAATCCCTGCGTCGCAGAGGTGGTCTAAGCAACGAGAGTCAGTCGGTCGGGGTCAGGATAAGCGTCAGACCAAACAAATCATTTGCAGGCACCACTTGGCGCGTTTTCAGACCTTTGCAGCCGACTTCGAGCGCAGCGATTTGCGGAATGTCGCCTGACACGACATCGGCGGCGTTATCCCCGATCAAGGACCTGTAGGCGCGCGGATTAAGGACCACGACCTGACCACGTGCTGTTTCAAGTTCAAGGCCTAAGCTGGTTGCCCGCATCTCCCGCTGGCCAGTGAAACCACCAAGGAACTCGTGATGATCAGACGGATCCTTGGCGAGCATATAGACAGCTTTGACGGTCTGAGCGCCATTGGCATGGTTTTGCAACGCTGGCTGCCAAAAGTTTTCCGGAAAACGGTTGTGGCAGGTGAAGTAACCGATCTCAGGGCTCTCAGGATCTCCAACGATTGTCAGATCAAACCCCACTTGCGCCGTCGTTCCATCCGGGCGGTTGGCAACCCGTTCAAACGAAAATGGGTCATACAGCTGCAAACCGGCCCGTTCGAAGTCGGACCGATCTATCTTGGGGTCCGCGCTGTCGAGGACCAGCATACTGGCCCCTTCCCGCTTTTTCAGGAATTCCCGGTTAAAGCCACCAAAAGAAAACGTTAAGCCCTCTGTTTCGGTGATCAGGCTGTCGTCGGCGATGGAGAGAATTTCCAGGAAAAACCCGTCCAGCTGAATCAGCCGGTTGGCCGTTCCCCAGGAATGGCGGTTTTCCGGTGATGTCGTAAACCCGAGCTGCTCGAAAGCCACGGCGGCGGCCTCAAGGTCATGAACGGGCATTACGACATGATCCAGGCCGCGCACCATTACTTCAACTCCATTTCCTGAATTGCGACCTTAAACCAAACGGCTTTGACGCAGAGCTGCACCGACGAAGGATGCAAAAAGCGGATGTGGTTCAAACGGACGTGACTTCAGTTCCGGGTGGTACTGAACGCCGATGAACCAAGGATGGTCCTCAATCTCCACCGTTTCCGGCAGAACACCGTCCGGGGATGTCCCGGCAAAGATCAGACCGCAGTTTTCAAGGCGATCCCGGTAATCGATGTTCACTTCATAGCGGTGACGGTGACGCTCGGAAATCGACGTGGAACCATAGACCTCGGCAATTTTCGAGCCCGGCTTCAAGGCCGCCGGATAGGCGCCAAGACGCATCGTACCGCCGAGATCGCCATCCTCAACGCGCATTTCCTTGGCGTTGCCTTTGGTCCATTCCGTCATCAGACCGACAACAGGTTCGCTGGTCGGGCCGAACTCGGTGGAGCTCGCCTCCTTGATACCGGCAAGGTTCCGTGCCGCTTCAACGACCGCCATCTGCATGCCGAAGCAAATCCCGAAATACGGAATATCCCGGGTCCGCGCATAATGTGCAGCTGCTATTTTACCTTCCGCTCCACGCTCGCCAAAACCGCCGGGAACCAGAATACCGTGGACACCCTCCAGGTATGGGCTCGGATCTTCCTTCTCAAAGGTCTCCGATTCGATCCACTCCAGATTGACCTTGACCCGGTTGGCAATGCCGCCATGGACCAGGGCCTCGATCATGGACTTATATGCGTCCTTAAGAACGGTGTATTTGCCGACGATGGCGATTTTGACCTCGCCCTCAGGGTTGGCAACGGCCTCGGAAATACCCTTCCAGCGGTCGAGCACAGGTGCTGGCGCTCCCTTGATACCGAACGCCGCCAGGACTTCGTCGTCGAGGCCTTCCTTGTGATAGGCAATCGGCACGTCATAAATGGACTTGACGTCATAAGCCGGAATGACCGCAGTCTCACGGACATTACAGAACAGGGACAGCTTGCGGCGTTCGTTTTCCGGGATCGGACGGTCACAGCGGACCATAAGAATGTCCGGCTGAATACCGATTGAGCGCAATTCTTTTACAGAGTGCTGTGTCGGCTTGGTCTTCATCTCGCCAGCTGCCGGAATGTACGGCATAAGGGTCAGGTGAACATAGACAGCATCGCCCCGCGGCAGGTCATTCCCGAGCTGACGGATTGCTTCAAAGAACGGCAAGCCTTCGATGTCGCCGACCGTGCCGCCGATTTCCACGAGCACGAAGTCGTAGTCTTCGTTGCCACTGAGGACGAAGTTCTTGATCGCATCGGTCACATGCGGAATCACCTGCACCGTCCCGCCGAGATAGTCACCACGCCGTTCCTTGGCGATGATGTCCTGATAAATGCGTCCGGTTGTGATGTTGTCCTGCTGGTTGGCAGGACGTCCTGTGAACCGCTCATAGTGACCGAGATCAAGGTCCGTCTCGGCCCCGTCGTCGGTGACGTAGCATTCGCCATGCTGATACGGGCTCATTGTGCCCGGATCCACGTTCAAATACGGATCGAGCTTACGAAGCCGAACCTTATAGCCCCGGGACTGGAGCAGAGAGCCCAGTGCAGCCGAAGCAAGACCTTTTCCAAGCGAGGAGACCACGCCGCCGGTGATGAAAATGTATCGCGCCATGGAGCAATACCATATCCTTTCGAAAGGTCATTTGACCATTCGGGAGTTACGTTCTTAACACATAAAAATGCCCTGCGATTTGGGCCGCAGGGCATATGTTAGGCGAATAGGCCGGGTTCCGGCGCCGCTCTTTACTGAGCAGCTGGAACCTGTGGCCCGGAGGGTTGGCTCTGTTGTCTGAGCGAATCGAGAATTCCGCCGCCACCAGCACCAGTGTCGGTATCTGCACCTGGCGCAGCAGGCGCACCGCTGGTTGCAGCTGGAGCAGCATCAAGGATTGATGCCGGGCTGTCTTCGTTGGAGGCGATCAGGCTGAGCGTCAGAGACGTTGCGAAGAACGCAACAGCAAGAATGGCCGTCGCCCGTGTTAACACGTTGGCTGTTCCGCGGCTGGACATCAATCCGCCGCCTCCACCGCCGCCGCCGCCCATGCCAAGCGCACCGCCTTCAGAACGCTGCAGGAGGACAACAAGCACCAGGGCCAGAACGACCATAAGGTGGATCACGATGACTACGGTTTCCATCGGCTTCCGTTCAGTTCAAAAATACAAGATTGGCGGCCTTCTACACCACAAGCAGGCCGCTTACCACCCATGAATTGATGCTTCTTGTTCAAAGCGTCAAGGTTCGGTGACTTATTGATAGGCCGCAAGGATACCGAGGAAATCATCGGCCTTGAGGCTGGCACCACCTACAAGCGCCCCATCAACGTTGTCCACAGCCATCAGCTCTACTGCATTTCCCGGTTTCACCGACCCGCCATAAAGCAGACGCATGGCGCTTCCCTCGGAGCCAAACCGCTTGGCAAGATCGACCCGCATGGCTTCATGCATTTCTGCAACATCACCTGCTGTCGGAGTCAATCCGGTTCCGATTGCCCATACAGGCTCGTATGCAATGACTGTGTTCTGAGCAGTCGCGCCATCCGGCACAGAGCCCGCCAACTGGCGCTCAACGACTGCAATAGCGTCGCCGGCTTTCCGTTCCGCCTCGGTTTCGCCAACACAGATTATGGCAACAAGGCCCGCTGACCATGCCGCTTGAGCCTTGGCATTCACATCAGCATCCGTCTCGCCATGATCAGTGCGGCGCTCAGAATGTCCGACAATGACCGCTTTTGCACCAGCATCTGCGATCATTGCGGCAGATAGGTCCCCAGTATGCGCGCCTGATGCCGCCGCATGGCAGTCTTGTGCGCCGATGGCCATCACGTTGCCGGTCACTTTTTCGGAAAAGGACGAGATCAAGGTCGCCGGTGGACAAATCATCACATCCACGCGATCAGCCAAATCGTCCGGAATCCCGGCCAGCATCTTGTGAAGCTCTACCTGGCCGGCCTTCAGGCCGTTCATTTTCCAGTTTCCGGCTACCATCGGCTTGATCGGCGTGCTCATTCATTTCTCCTGCTGATCCGCATTTTGCGCCTATAGACCAGATGCAAAGCCGCCATGCAATGGGTCAGCGAAATGTCATGAAGATGTTTGTTCTTGCCGCCTTGCTCGTTTATGAAGGCCTCATTATGATCCGCCCGCTCCGCTAACGAGCCGGACCACGGCGCCCGAAAGGCGCCCGCATGAGACGAAAGAAACGGGAGACGTCATGCTTGACTCATTGCGCAAGGGCGCAGGTACCTGGATTGCAAAACTGTTCATCGCCCTGCTGATCTTCAGCTTCGCGATCTGGGGTGTGACAGATTTCCTCCAGGGCTACGGCCAAAACACGGTCGCCAAGGTCGGCGAAAAGGAAGTCTCCCTTTTGGAATTTGACCGTATGTACCGCCAGGACCTGAACCGGCTTGGGCAACAATTCGGACGTCCGTTGACGCCGCAAGAAGGTGCATCGCTCGGCATTCCGCAGCAAGCGCTGGCCCGGCTCATTGGCCAGGCGGCGATGAGCAATGCTGCGCAGGAGCTGAAAGTCGGCATCTCCGACGAGCGCCTGGGCGCCATCATCCAGTCTGATCCAGCGTTCCAGGGCGCTTCCGGCCGGTATGACCGCAGCCGCCTTCAACAGGTCCTGAATGCTAATGACTATCGCGAAGACGAATATGTGATCCTGCGCCGTCAGGAAGCAGAGCGTGGTCAGGTGATCGAAGGCCTCATCGGTGGCATGAGCGCGCCACAAGCCTACCTTGCAGCATTCGACGCCTTCCAGAATGAGACACGCTCCGTGGAGTATGTTGCCATTGCGGCGGAGCAAATTGGCGACATCGAAGACCCTGCAGAAGATGCTCTCGTCACCTACTATGACGGCAAGAAGGCTGATTTCCGGGCTCCTGAATACCGCGAAATCAAGTATGTCGAACTTGTCCCGTCTGCCCTTGCGCGTCCTGAAGACATCACGGATGCAGATGCCCAGTCAGAATATGATCGCAGGATTTCCGACTTCGCTGAACCAGAGCGCCGCCGTGTGCGCCAGTTGTCGTTCAACTCCGATGAAGATGCACAGGCCGCCGCAGAGGCCCTGGCAGGCGGCAAAACTTTCGCGGATCTGATGGCCGACCGCAATCTGACCAACAATGATGTTACGCTCGGCGTTATGTCCCGTGTGGACTTCCTAGACGATGCGATCGGGGACGCGGCTTTCGCGCTTTCCGCGGGCGGCACCAGCGATGTCGTTGATGGGCGTTTTTCAGATGTCATTATCAATGTTGAAGAAATCATTCCGGCAAATACGACCCCCTTCGCAGATGTGCGGGACGAAATTGTTGAGGAGCTCGCTCTGGAGCAAGCGGAACGCGAAATCCTCGATCTCCTCGATGAAATCGAAGATGCCCGCGCGGGCGGCGCCCTACTGGACGAGATCGGTGAACGCTTCTCCTTGGCAGTCAAAAGCACCGGTTCTTTCGACCGCGAGGGCAAGACCACAATTGAGACCGATGCCATTCTGCCGGATGCGGAAGGCCTCATTGCTGGCGCGTTTGACAGCGACATCGGCATTGAAAACGACGTCCTTCAAATCGGCAATCGCGGATACCTCTGGTACGACGTGACCAGCGTCACTCCGGAACGGGATCGTGACCTCGACGAAGTTCGGGATCAGGTTATCGCTGCCTGGAAATCGGATCAGCTGAATGAACGCCTCAGCCAAAAGGCAACAGATCTGTTGGCGAAAGCCGAGAGCGGCACCAGCTTGGGCGACCTTGCAGCGGCCGAAGGCGTCTCAGTTCAAACAGCAGAAGGTGTCACGCGCAGCGTTCCGACTGGCGATCTCGGCCGCGATGCCCTGACCGCGATCTTCGAAGCGCCGGCTGGCTCTGTTGCGACAGCCTCAACGGCTGACGGAAACGGCCGGGTTGTTCTGAAAGTCACCGGTTCTGAAATCCCGGATTTTAATCCTGAAACGTCAGAGGTCACCGCGCTGGAAGGTCAGCTCTCCCAGCAGGTTCAAAATTCCTTGCTGGATCTGTTTGTCGCAGAACAGGAAACCCGTGCAGGTGTTGATATCAACAGCGCTGCTGTAGCCCAGGTAATGGGCTTGAACCCGGATGGAACGGCTCACAGCGGCAGCGGAATGTAAAATGCAGAGCTTCAAGGACTACATTGCCAAGGTTGCAGATGGGCATTCCCTGACCTTTGAAGAGGCCCGGAGCGCGTTCGACATTATCCTGAGCGGTTCGGCAACTCCGTCACAGCTCGGAGGCTTCCTGATGGCCCTGCGGGTGCGCGGTGAAACCGTTGCTGAAGTGACCGGCGCCGTTGCGACAATGCGCGAGAAGATGCTGCCCGTTGATGCACCGGCAGATGCGATCGATATTGTTGGCACCGGTGGTGACAATTCCGGCAGCTACAACATCTCGACCTGCACGGCGCTGGTTGTCGCCGGGTGCGGTGTGCCTGTCGCGAAACATGGCAACCGCTCGCTATCATCCAAGTCGGGCGCGTCAGAGGCACTGGTCGAGCTCGGTGTCGATATTGATGTCACGCCGGAGGTCATCTCAGACTGTATTTCCAAGGCAGGCATCGGCTTCATGTTTGCCCCGCTTCATCACGCCGCCATGAAAAATGTCGGCCCGACGCGGATGGAACTGGGCACGCGGACGATTTTCAATCTTTTAGGACCCCTGTCCTGCCCGGCCGGCGTGAAACGCCAGATGACCGGCGTCTTCGACCGCAAATGGGTCGAGCCAGTCGCCCAGGCCTTAAAGGAACTTGGGACAGAGAAAGCCTGGATCGTTCATGGATCTGACGGCATGGATGAGATCACCACCACCGGCCCGACATTCGTCAGCGAATTGTCGGGCGGCGAAATCCGCTCGTTCGAAGTCGCGCCTGCAGACGCCGGTTTGCCTGAAGCAACACTTGCGGATCTGAGAGGCGGCACGCCAGCGCAAAACGCAAAGGCCCTGCGCGAAGTCCTCGTTGGTGCAAAAAACGCATATCGGGATGTCGTGCTCTTCAACGCAGCTGCATCCTTGATCGTTGCGGACAAGGTCACCGACCTGAAGGAAGGCGTTGCAATGGCCGCCCAGGCTATTGATTCAGGGTCTGCTGCAAGCACATTGAACGAACTCGTCGCAGTCTCGAACGGATAAGACATGGCCGACATACTTCAAAAAATCGAAGCCTATAAGCGCGATGAGATCGCAGCCGCAAAGGCAGCGGTCTCTCTCGACGATCTAAAGGCACGAATTCAGGATGTGAGTGCACCGCGCGGGTTTCAAAAATCCCTTGAAGCCAAACATGCTGCTGGCGACTACGCTCTGATTGCCGAGATCAAAAAGGCGAGCCCCTCAAAGGGGCTTATTCGCGAGGATTTCGATCCGCCGCTGCTTGCGAAAGCATATGAAGCCGGCGGCGCTGCATGCCTGTCTGTTCTCACCGACACGCCTTCATTCCAGGGCAAGCCAGAGTATTTGACCGCGGCTCGTGATGCCGTCAGCCTCCCTGCCCTGCGCAAGGATTTTCTCTACGACACCTATCAGGTCTTCGAAGCAAGAGCCTGGGGCGGGGACTGTATCCTGATCATTCTCGCTGCGATCGATGACGACACGGCGAAGGCTCTCGAAGACACGGCGTTTGAGCTCGGCATGGACGTTCTTCTGGAAGTTCACAACGCGGAAGAACTGGAACGCGCGCTCAAGCTGTCGTCTCCTTTGATGGGCATCAACAATCGAAACCTGAAGACATTCGAGACCAAACTGGAAACCAGCGAAGAACTGGCTCCGACGATCCCCAATGCCCGGATCATCGTCGGCGAATCAGGACTGTTCACGCCAACTGATCTTGCGCGGATGAACAAGGTAGGCATTTCCACCTTCCTTATCGGGGAAAGCCTGATGCGCCAGCAAGACGTCGCCTCAGCCACGAAGTCGCTTCTTGCCAAAGAAACATTGTCAAAGGCAGGCTGACAAGTGGCTGAACCGACCCTGACACATTTGGATGCGGCCGGTGCGGCCAACATGGTCGATGTCTCCGAAAAGGAAACAACACATCGCATCGCCGTTGCGCGCGGACACATCACGATGCGTGCTGAAACCCTGCAACTCATCCATTCCGGAAACGCCAAAAAAGGCGATGTGATCGGAACTGCCCGGATTGCGGGTATCCTGGCTGCCAAAAAAACCCACGAGCTTATCCCACTCTGTCATCCGCTGATGCTGTCCAAGGTGACCGTCGACATTGAGCCAGATGACAGTCTACCCGGCCTTGTTGTTACGGCGACCACAAAAGTGAGCGGCCAAACCGGGGTGGAAATGGAAGCCCTGACCGCGTGTTCGCTGACTTGCCTCACCATTTATGACATGGCCAAGGCCGTCGCTCGCGGCATGGTCATTGGAGATATCCGGCTTGTTGAGAAGGCTGGCGGAAAAACCGGGCACTGGACATTGGAAAAGGACGGCAGCGAGGGCGGCACCTGATGAGCCTGATGCCGGTTTCAGAGGCCCTTGAAAAGCTCTTGCAGGGCGTTGCTCCTCTGGAGGCGGAGACTGTGCCGTTGGACGCTGCCAATGGCCGGTATCTCGCAAGGCCGCTCGCCTCAACGCGAACACAGCCGCCATTTGCGGCATCCGCGATGGATGGCTATGCGATCCGGCACTCCGATCTGATATCCCCGCAAAAAGATCTGGACGTCATCGGAGATGCTCCGGCGGGTCATGGTTTTTCCGGTCAAGTTGGTCCGGGCCAAGCGGTTCGGATCTTTACAGGCGCCCCGGTTCCAGAAGGCGCCGACACTATATTGATCCAGGAAAACGCTGAACGTTCCAATGATCGGATCAGGGTGCTGGAAAATCCCGAAAAAGGTGCGTTCGTTCGCGCGGCCGGGCTGGATTTTTCAAAAGGCGACATCCTCCTAAACCCGCCTTTGAAACTCGACTATCGGCATCTGGCTCTTGCAGCTGCGATGAACCATGCGGTCTTACCCGTCGTTAAACGTCCCAAGGTAGCTATCCTTGCAACAGGCGACGAGCTTGTCCGGCCGGGCGGCACACCTGGCCCGGACCAAATCATTGCGTCCAATCATGCCGGCATTGCTGCGATGGTGTTGGACTGCGGCGGGGAGCCGCTCGACCTGGGCATTTCACCCGATGAACCAAAGGCACTGGCGGCTTGCGTTCAACGGGCCATTACCGAAGAGGCCGACATTCTGGTCACACTGGGCGGCGCGTCCGTCGGCGATCACGATCTTGTTCAAGACGTTCTTGGCAGCCAGGGCATGGATCTGTCGTTCTGGCGGATCGCGATGCGCCCCGGAAAGCCTCTGATGGCGGGCCGCCTCGGCAAGACCAAAGTACTTGGGCTTCCGGGAAACCCAGTCTCCAGTCTAGTGTGCGGTCTTTTGTTCCTAAAGCCACTCATCGCAGCAATGCTGGGCGCTCCGAATGGATCGACATCTCCCAAAGAAGCGATTTTGGCCGAGGCAATCGGGGAAAATGACCGGCGCCAGGACTATGTGCGTGCAACGCTCAGTGAAGACGCTGATGGCCGGCTGATTGCAGCTCCCTTCCCGAAGCAGGACAGCTCAATGCTGGCACTCCTGGCAAAATCAGGTGGATTGATCGTACGCCCGCCGTTTGCACCGGCTGAGCCCGCAGGCGCAACTGTTCCCGTGATGGTGCTCTGACAGATCAGCGTAAACCTACCGAAGCAACCCCGTGGAACTGCAATTGCCGTCAGCCGAATGCAACTCCGGGCTCCACGGCCTTGTTGATGAAGTCTGTCAGGTCCGCAGCGCATAAGGGCTTCGAATAGAGATATCCTTGCAGATAGCTGCAGTCGAGATCTTGCATAATTTTACGTTGCGCAACGGTCTCAACACCCTCAGCGGTCACGCTGAGATCAAGCGCCTTTGCAACAGCCAGAAGCGATTTCACAACAGCAAGCGCATCGGGATCTTGATCCATGTGCATGATGAAGCTGCGGTCAATCTTGATACCGTCCACCGGAAGTTTGCGCAGATAACTCAGCGAAGAATAACCGGTTCCAAAATCATCAATGACAACTGTTGCCCCGCGTTTGCGAAGCCACGTCAAAAGGTCAAGGGTGACCTGGTCGTTGCTGAGGAACAAGCCTTCCGTGACCTCGAACACCAGCCGGTTTAGAGATAGCTCTGCGTTGGTGGCCGCGTCTTCGATGTCCTTATAGATCCGGCTGGCATGCACCTGACGGGGTGACAGGTTCACATTCAAACGAACCTGGTCGGAGATCCCCTGAAAGTTGCTGAATTCCGAGAAAGAGGTCCGGAACATCCAGGCACCGATCTCCGTAATCAACCCACTGGTTTCCGCAGCTTCAATCATGCTGGCGGTGTTCAGGAAGGCACCACCAGGTGTGCGGAACCGCATCAAGGCCTCAAATGAGGCAATGCTCTCGTCCTTGGATGACATGATAGGTTGGTAGTGAGCGGAAAACTCCGTCTGCTCCTGCCCACCTGTCAGCAAAGAAGCAAGACGAAGCCGTTCAAAGGCCGCTTCCTGCATCAAAGGATTGAACACAGCGTAGCTGCTGTTAGCATTCTGCCGCACGTCATTAAGCGCGATGGATGCCTGACGTGCGATGTCTTCGGCCGCATTGGACGGATCGGACGACATCGCAAAACCCAGGCGCGGACGCAAAGTCAGCTGCGTATCGTCAAGCCGAATGGGTTCCTGGAACGCCTCGTCCACGCGAGCAACTACGTCCTGAACATCGTCATCACTGCTGCCTTTAAGCAGGATTAGAAACTCGTCGCGTTCCTTGCGCGCAATCGACAGGGCATCCGGGAAAGTTCGAGATAACCGATGGCCGGTTTTTCTCAAAACACCCGATGCCTTTTCATCACCGATGCCATCAACAACGACCCGGAATCGCTGGATAT
>CALDSI010000481.1 GCA_937911395.1 uncultured Labrenzia sp. | reverse complement strand
CAGAACTAACGGGAGATGCACAAAAGCGCCACCGGAAAAGCGATGAAGGTCCACAGACTTAACGATTGCACGGCCCTTCAGGCGCACTTCTTCCGGGATGCTGTCTTTCGCACCGCTGCAAGATAAGCACGTGCATACGCCGGCAAAATACTTTCCTCATTGGAGATGCATGGCCTTGCCCGTCTGAATGCATTCCGCGCGCGTTTACTCTTCAGACAAACACCGCCGTTTGCCAGCACCTCCTGCTCCACATACCAAAGCTGCTGGCAGGTCAAGGAACCCAGCGAAGACTCGTTTGGCGTAAATTCTTGCGAATGGACAACCGGCGGCCACAAAAGAAGCGCGGCCAGCACATTACGGACCCACATTCGGGTTATGGGTACTGAAAACAATCGTTCGCAGATGTGCTTTGCCATCTCCTAGGTATCCGCCACCCCCGCTCGATTCGCAAAACCATTTCAGCCGATGCACAGCCGAAATGTACTTAAATGCTCCAGGAGCTTTCCGGACGGTTATCCTGCTCAGCATCCAGCGCAGCCTGGTACGCGTTGACCAGTTCATCCGGCTTGCTGATCAGAAAACCCTGAATATCCGAGCACCCGGCCTCAATCAGGAAATCCCGCTGTGCCCGTGTTTCAACCCCTTCAGCAACAACGCCCATCCCAAGGCTCTTTGCCAGAATAATGGTTGTTTTGACGATTGTGGCCGCGCTTTCACTCGTATCAAGGTTCTCGACAAAGGACTTGTCGATTTTCACCTTGTTGATCGGCAGCCGCAAAAGGTGTTTGAGGGATCCATAGCCGGTACCAAAATCATCGAGTGAGATCAGCACGCCAAATTCATGCAACCGAACCAAATTCCGATGAATTTCCTCAAAACGCTGGTCCAAAAGCACCGTTTCGGTAATTTCAAACTCCAACCGGCCCCGCAGGACCTTTAGACTGTCCAACTGGCGCGCAACGCGATCCGGGAATTCCGGGTCGCACAGCTGAGACGTCGATAGATTGATCGCCAACCGACCAGGATCAAATCCCTCATCGATCAGCTTTGCAAAGTCACGGCATGCCGCCTTGATCACGGCGCATCCCAAGGGAACACCCAGGCCCGCATCCTCAGCGATGGCCACGAATTCAGCGGGCGATACAGGCGTTCCGTTTTGCGCCCAGCGCGCCAAAGCTTCAAAACCAACCAAACGGCCCGTTGCCGCCTCAACCTGAGGCTGGTAGGCAACAGTAATCTGATCGTTCGCGATCGCTGCCTTCAACCCTTGCGCAAGGTCTTGGCGCCGCTCAAGGCTACGCCTGTAAAGCTCGTCATAACATCGCCATCCGTTCCGACCGGACGCTTTGGCCTGGTAGAGCGCAAGATCTGCACTCTTGAAGATTTCCGTTGAGGTTTCTCCATCGGCCGGCACGCGCGCCAAACCCATTGAAACCGTTGAAGGAATTGTTCGCGACCCAAGTTGGACCGGTTGGCAAAGCGCGGAATGGAGGTCGGGCATATCG
The DNA here is from genome assembly GCA_937911395.1 of uncultured Labrenzia sp. Lineage (GTDB taxonomy): Bacteria > Pseudomonadota > Alphaproteobacteria > Rhizobiales > Stappiaceae > Roseibium. The sequence continues at coordinate 2,616 of CALDSI010000481.1, read as the reverse complement.
GAAAGCCCACCATCTAGACCACCAAGGCCCGGAACGATAAATGCGAACTCATCGCCTCCAAGACGTGCGACAGTGCCGCCACCGGCCCGATCGACAAACTGTTCCAAACGGGCAACCGTTTCCTGCAGCAACAGGTCGCCAGCATCATGTCCCAGTGTATCGTTGACGGATTTGAACTGATCCAGGTCCACGATACCGAACAGCGCGCTCTCTGATGTCGCGTTTGCTCTTTCCGCTACTTCGGAAAGCTCCCGGATCATGACGTTCCGGTTGGCAGCGCCCGTCAGCGAATCCGTATCGGCAATCCGGCGGATCTCTTCTTCCGCCCTTTTCAGAGATGTTACATCCGTGCGTACACCAACGCTGACACCCCTGTCTGAAACCCGTTCACGAATTTGGACCCATCGGCCATCACTGAGTTTTTCCACCAAGATAGATTTAGGATTTCGATACGATTCCAATCGCCGATTTAACCAGCGTTCCTGTTTTTCTGGAGTATCTCCTGCATCTGCATAAAGACCTATGTCGAGGCCATGCATCAGCATCTCGCGGAACGTAACCCCATCTTCAATGGCAGGCGCCGTATCGGCGTAGTTGGAACGGTAGGCGTGATTGCACATGATCAAACGGTCGTGGCTATCAAATGCAACAACAGCGTCTGGAATTGTTTCAATCACATCCCTCAGGAGCGTCCTGGCCTCTTCAAGCTCGCGCTTGTGGTTTTCCTCAGCTGTGATGTCCACAAAACTGGCCACCACTTCTTGTTCTCCCGTCGGCGTAGATCTCGTCGGCCTCGCATTCACCCTCAACCATTGCACCCCACCATCGGGACGCTTGACCCCAACAATCTGGTTCATGACCGGCTCGCCAGTGCGCAACGCAACGGTCGACGGCATCTCGTCTCCACCCATTGAACGGCCATCAGGAAATACTGTACCCCAGGTTGGGTCCATTATTTCCTGACCCCGCATTTGCGCTTCGCTCATGTGAAGAAGACGGCAAGCCTCCGGATTGGCTGCAATGATCTCACCGTTTTGACCATGAAGAACCACGCCCGCCGTGACGTTGTCGACAATCGACTGCAGACGTTGCCGACTTTCAACCAGGGCGGTCACATCGGCCTCTATCGCCATAAAACCGGTTACATCGCCGATTTCATTCCGAAGCGGGCGGATTTCCAGATCCAGCCAATATTTTCGGCCTGTCTTTGACCGGTTGAGAATTGTTTCACGCACCGGCTCCCCAGCATTAATGGCTGCGGTCAATCGCGCAGCCGTCTCGGGATCCGTTTCTCTACAACGCAAAAAGTGGCCAGGCTTGCGTCCGCAGACCTCGGCCAAACTGTACCCAGTCAACTCCTCGAAGGCTGGATTCACCCATTCTATAGCCCCATCGGCATCTCCAATGACTACGGGCGTTCGGGTCGCATTGATAATCTGATCTGCAAACTTGAGACGCCGTGTCAAGGCTTCCCGGCGGGTGACATCCCGCGCAACGCCCCAATGGCCGAGAAAATTACCCTCGGAATCGTAACGCGGCTCGCCATAGACCTCAAAATGGGACGCAGATCCATCGCGCCCTCGGAGCTCGCAGATAAAGCCGTCGATGGCTTGCCGTTTGGTCAAGACATCATGGAATTTGGCAGAGTTGCCGTCGGGATCCGCTTTGTCTTCTATGATTTCCCAGAGCTTACTTCCAGTCCAGTCTGGGAATTGCTTGACCATCAAGCCATCATCGCCCTGGATGCGCGTCAGTCGATGGTCGGCATCCGCCTCCCACAACCAATCGGACGATAGGGCCAAAAGAGTTTCCAGACGCGCTTGTGCCGCAGCTTTTTGCCGTTCTGCGGCCACAAGTGCGGTTTTATCCGTAGCAACACCAATTCCGCCGACGATGCGGCCGCCAATGATAAGCGGCACCAAGGTCGTTTCAGACATGATACGGCCATGGCGGGTCTCGGTTTCGGTCATGCAATGGACCGTTTCCCCCGCCAAGACGTTTTTGTGCATCGAAGCCCAAAGCTCGACCTGCTCCTTGGGCATGCGTGTTTCATCGGCCCGTTTACCAATCAGGTTTCCGAAGGCTTCTCGATCAAGTTTGTTTTGGAAAATATACCGGCCAGCTCTGTCGAAAACCCAAGCAGGTTGCGGCAGATTTTCGTAAGCGGCACGCAGGAGATCGTATTCCGGAGCTTCAAAGCGGGAGTTCTCATCAAACTGAACAGGTTGCTTCATCGGCACTCACATCAGATCAAATGCGCTATTCCTTTAGGGCAAAACAGCACCTCAAGCGGCATATTCAAGAGCAAAGACTAAAGAAAACACGAACACAAGCCTGTAAATTTGTCAGAATATTCAAAGAAAGTTTCCGAGCTCCAGCCAATGGCATGTTCATATGCAAATAATGACAATGGTCTCAAGTTCCTGCCCGCGCATATTGCCGACTTGGATCAGTGTTTTTCAGCACAAAAACCACTCGCGGATGCATGAACGCATCGTTTCACTTTAATTGGTAATCACAGATCTTCGAGACCGGTTATTTCGAAATTGAACTTCAGAGGATCCGGGGCCTTACGGCTTCCGAGCCGGGAAATGTCGAGTGCCAGCCCGTTGGTGC
>CALDSI010000480.1 GCA_937911395.1 uncultured Labrenzia sp. | reverse complement strand
GCATCTGGCCGTGGTGCCAGGCCGTTTAGGGCTGGTATGGCGCGTTCAGCGAGCATGTTGGTATCGGAGACCCGATAACAGGCAAGTCCGCGCGGACGAAGATGCAAATCGGTAATATGTGCAATGAGTGCCATAGGATTGCCAATTGAAAATTGCGAGGAATCGTACCCACGACGATAGCTTCACAGAGTTTGGGCGCAAGCAGTGTTTCCCTTTTCAAAAAGCTCATGTAGGAGATGCACACACATTCTTTTTGTAAAGGCGGGGACCTGGCCAGTTCGGTCCCGGCGGAATCGGGTCGTAATGGCAGAAACGCAATCGGCAGCGGCGGAAAGTGCGCAACCGGAGCAAGAACCGGGGAAGTCCGGAAATCAGATGAAGAAGCCGATATGGCTGCGCATCTTCGGCCATGATGTAACCGCGCCGCTACTGTTGCTTGCCCTGGCGCTGGTTTTGTTCGTGCCCGGGCAATGGACCGTGCCGCCGCTCGACCGCGATGAACCACGTTTTACGCAAGCCACCAAGCAGATGTTGGAAACCGGCGACTATGTCGACATCCGATTCCAGGATCAGGCACGTCACAAGAAACCGGTCGGCATCTATTGGCTGCAGGCGGCTGCGGTCAAACTGACAGGTCATGATGCGACGGCGTCGCTTTGGGTTTATCGCTTGCCGTCCATTATCGGCGCGACTTTAAGTGTTTTGGCTGTGTTCTGGTTGGCAAGGGCCTTCATGGGGCCGTCCGGGGCGCTTGTTGCCGGTTCCTTTGTTGTACTTGCAATCATTCTCGGCGTCGAAGCGCGGCTTGCGAAAACCGATGCCACCCTTTTTGCGACAATCGTAATTGCCCAGGGCGCCTTGGCGCGCCTTTGGCTGAGGACCAGTTCCGACAGGGCCTGGGGCCTTGCTTTCGTGTTCTGGACCGCGCTTGCGGCAAGTGTCTTGGTCAAGGGACCAGTTGGCCCGATGGTCGTCGGGTTCACGGTTGTTGGCCTGATCATCACTGGCCGCAATTTGAGCTGGTTTAAAGGGGCCGTCCCGCTGGCCGGCTTCATCTGGTTTTTCTTGCTGGTTCTGCCTTGGTTTGTGGCCATTTGGATCGCAACAGACGGCACTTTTTTTACAGAGGCGATCGGCAAGGATCTGCTCGGCAAGGTCTCTGAGGGGCAGGAAGGGCATGGGGCCCCGCCGCTGACCCATCTCGGTGCCATGTTTGGTGTCTTTTGGCCGCTCCCGGCGTTCTTCTTGCTTGCACTGCCGATGATGTGGCGGGAGCGGAAAAGCCCTTTGGTGATCTTTGCAGCTTGCTGGTTTTTCCCAAGCTGGGTGGTGTTTGAACTCGTTGCGACGAAGCTGCCGCATTACACCATGCCCTTGATGCCCGCTCTGATTTTGCCTGTGGCGGCGGCCCTGATCGAAGGCGCCGGGTCCCAATCCGCGAAGTGGCTACGCTGGGTGGCGGCAATCTTGTTGGCGGTGCCGGCGATAGGAATTGCGGCTGCCGCTTTCGGGGGCCCGTTTGCGCTTGGTATCTGGCCGTCACCTCCCGGGGCGATTGTCACCGGGATTGGCGCTGTGTTTGCGGTCTTTGCCGCAAGCCGCCTGCTCCGTGGACCAGCGCTATATGCTCTGCCAGCCACAACCCTGACCGCAATTTGCGTTGCCATCGGTGTATGGGGTTTTTCAGGACCGGCACTGACCACGATCTGGGTCAGTCCGAGACTTGTGACTGCGATGGACGAGATCCCGGGGTGCGCAAATCGGGATACCCGGCAAGTGGTCACGACCGGCTTCCATGAACCGAGCTTCATCTTCTTGGAAGGGACCAGCACCAAGATCGTTCCGGAGGCTGAAGCCGCCGACTTCCTCGCCCAAGCTAAGCCGGGGGAGAGTGGTGTTTGCCGGATCGCAGCGATCGAGAGCCGCCATGAAGAGGCGTTTTTGGCCGAAGCGAAGGAGAAGGGTCTTGTCCCCGTGGTGCGAAAAAGGGTAGACGGCCTGAATATCAACGGCGGCGATGATGTCGATATTGGGCTCTATCAGTCGGCCGCAGACGGAACAGACACACAAGGCGGCAATGAGCAGCAATAGTCGGACAAAATGGGTGCTGGAACGGATGCGCGGCAATGCCCGGCGCGCCATGATCCTTTATTCCAACCGCAAGGAGCGTGGTACCGCTCAGTTGCGGACATTGCCACCAGGCCAACGGCCACAAGATATCCTTGCTGTTCTTCTTTTGACGGTGGGTGTCGCAGTCGTTGCCTTTGATGCGCCGACGTATCCTTGGCTGAACTCTCTACCGAACGAATACCGGACGGCCTTCCGCTCCTTCACAGACCTGGGTAAGGCGGACTGGATCCTGATTTCAACCGGTGTTCCTTGCCTTATTCTGCTCGCGCTTGATGCTGGCCGATACGCCTTCCGGATAAGAATGGCGATCGGCGCCGTCTTCACCTATGCGGCCTTCGTCTTCTACACGGTCGCAGCGTCCGGGATTGTGGTGCTGATCATCAAGTGGAGCCTTGGGCGCGCGCGTCCGAAATTGTACGAAGAGTTCGGCCCCGTTCATTTTGATTTTCTTGCTTTTCACGGCAAGTTCACGAGCTTTCCGTCCGGCCATTCCACAACAGTCGCCGCCCTTGCGACTGCGCTTTACTTCATCTTCCCGGCTTACCGGTGGCTGATTGTCGTCAGTGCGTTCTGGCTGGCATTCTCCCGGGTGATGGCGGGGGCACATTACCCAAGTGACGTCATTGCCGGCACACTGCTCGGCATGACCTTCACCTTCTTCACCGTGCGTGCCATGGCCCGGCGCCGGATCGGTTTTCATATTGCGGAAAACGGCAATATCGTTCCGAACATGACGGCCATTTCGGCCAAGGCAAGCGCACGTGCCGTTTGGCAGGTTTTGCGCGGACAACGCGGAGCGCAGCGCATCGTTCCGGGCCGGGCCGCGGCCAGCGAGGCGGACTGAGTGGATGTCATGACACAGAGTTACCTGGAGGCCTTGGCCGCGACAAAGGGCGGGATTGCCGTCACCGTGGTTGTTCCTGCCAAAGATGAGGCAGAGAACCTTCCCATTCTTCTCGATGAGATTGAAACAGCGCTCAGCGGACGGACGTTTGAAGTCATTGTGATCGACGACGGATCATCTGACGGGACCGACATTGTTCTTCAGGACTACGCTGCAACGCATGACTGGCTGCGTCCGGTTCGGCACGAAAAGTCTTGCGGTCAGAGCTGTGCAGTGCGCACAGGACTTCAGCATGCTCGTGGTGACGTCGTCGCCACCATTGATGGAGACGGCGAAAACAATCCCGCGTATATCCCGCAATTGCTTGATGCGCTTGAAGCGGCAGGGCCATCTGCTGCGCTTGCTGCGGGTCAAAGACTGGGCCGGAAAGCAAGTCTTGCAAAACGGTATGCCTCCAGGTTC
>CALDSI010000479.1 GCA_937911395.1 uncultured Labrenzia sp. | reverse complement strand
TGGCATGGAAGCGGAATTGCCATGGCATCCTTGTCCGGAGAAAAAGCCGCCGGTTTGATATTGGGCACTGCGCGCCCTGAAGACCTGCCTGCCGCTCTGCAACAGCCATTCAAACGTTTCCCGCTGCCTTCGTTGCGCAAGCTCTATCTGCAAGGAGCCTACTGGTGGTACGGATATCAGGATCGCTAGACGATGATTTGGAGTTCCGCCCGGCGGTCCGATCGGATCTCGATGCTGTCTACGAAATAAGCCTGCTTACCGGCAATGCCGGACGAGATGCAACGAGCCTCTACGTAGATCCGAAGTTGATGGGGCACATCTACGCAGCTCCGTACCTAATTCTAGATCGTACGATCGGATATGTCGTTGAGAACCAAAAGCAAGTTCTTGGATTTGTGCTTGGCGCTGCAAATACACGAGACTTTGAAGCACAACTCGAAGATCGTTGGTGGCCAAAGCTGAGGCGCGATTATCCTTGGCCAGGAAAGGTGCAGGGAGAAATGACGGCCGATCAAAAACGGATCTGCATGATTCATCGCTCTGATGTTGTTCCTGAGCGCGTCATCCAAGCATTTCCCGCACACTTGCATATGAATCTCTTGCCGGAGATCCAGGGCAAGGGTGTCGGCACAGCATTGTTGAATTTATGGGTGGACGCTGCCCGAAACGCGTCAGTTTCTGCTGCCCATGTCCGTGTGAACGCAAAGAACACATCGGGACTAGCCTTTTGGAAATCGCGCAAATTTCAACCGCTCCTAACCCAAAAATCCAAGGGTTCCGCTGGGACCATATGGTGTGGCTTGAAGATAGGGGTGTTGTGATTTTTCTCCACTCTAGAAATCTGTGCCTTGATTTCGAAACTGTGCGGTAATCAAAACCAGGAGGCATAGATGGCGGCAGGGTCTAAAACAGAGCTTCTTGAGATCACTGAACAGGAATGGAGCAAAATCAACGATGTGCTTGATGCCTTTCCGGCAATGCAGCGCCTGGAAAAGGATGAAGACGGCATCAGCCCCAAGGACATCGTGGGACACCGTGCGCACTGGATCGAGTTGTTCTTGAAATGGTATCGGGATGGTCAATCAGGCGTACCGGTCCACATCCCCGTTGAAGGCTACAAATGGTCGGAAACGCCGCGCTACAATGCCGATTTGAGAGCGCGTCAATCCGGCTTTTCTTGGGTCTCTGTTCGCACACTGCTTGAGACCAACCATTTTGAATTGCTGGCCCTTGTCGAAAATCTGACTGACACACAGCTCTATGGTACGCCGATGAAGGGAAGTCACAGCAAATGGCCCACAGGACGCTTCGCTGAAGCCGCGGGTGCAAGCCATTACCGTTCGGCTGTCAAATATCTGCGGAAACGGATGCGCGCAGCCAAAGCCGGATAACTGCTGCCATTGCATCCAGCGTTACCAACGCCCATTTGGGGCTAAGTGAGAGTTGGAGGATTGATGGCGGTCGGAGACTTTGTTTGGTGTGACCTGTCCACCTTGCGCCCTGAGACAACCAGGCCCTTTTATCGAGACCTTTTTGGTTGGGACTATTCGGTCAACCAGCTGCCAGATGGCTCCGACTATGCCGTAGCTGAAAGCAGGGCCGGTGAAGCTGCTGGCATTTTTGAAATGCCCAGAAAATTCCAGGAGATGAGGCTCCCCAGCTTCTGGATGGGATACATCGAGGTTGGGGATGCTGATGCGGCGGTGGCCTCAGCGCGAGAAAATGGTGGCATAGTTGAGCTGGGTCCGGTGCCATTTCAGGACGGTGCCCGCATCGCGTTGATCAGGGATCCGCTCGGCGCTGGCTTTACCGTCATTGAGAACAGCGGCCTGCCAATGCGTTCGGATAATGCCCCTGAAGGCTCAATGATCTGGAATGCGCTTTATGTCTCAGAGGCTGCCCGGGTCATCAGTTTCTACGAGCACCTGTTTGGCTGGCGTTTCAAGCCGTCATCGGGAGTTGGAGAAACCTACAGACACTATCAGATCCTGAATTCCAATGGCCGTCATGTCGCAGATCTCGTGCAAGCCCCGGAAGCGATCCGCGGCTCTTTCGAGTTCTGGGGCATACATTTTTCTGTTGCCGACAGAGATCGCGCCAAAGCGACCGTCGAGGCCAAGGGCGGAGCGGTTCTTTACGAGGATGATGATGCTGTCCTTGTGCAGGACCCGGATGGGGCGGCATTCTTCGTGGCAATGCCCAAAGCTGGTGCATCGAGTAACGACGCCTCGGCGTCCAAGTCCCTTTTCCGTAATTGGAAGCCTGCGGCCGCGCTGGCCGTGTTGTGGGGGGCATTTTTGTTGGACCAGTCCTGGGTCTGGGGGCTGATATTCCTTGCCTGGGCCATTCCGGCACTTCGCACTGGCGAAACGCATCTCATCGAACCGGTTCGCAAACGCGAAACACCCGTTCTGTTTTGGTTGATTACGCTTACCTGGATCATATTGAGCGCCGCTGTGCTGATATACGGCCTCTAACGGGATATTGGCTCCCACCTAATTGCCGCTGCGCTCAACGCCAATGGTGCCTTTCGCATCTGCGCGTTCGATTACAGTGTCTGCTTGCTATTCTTTTTATAGCGCTTTATTGCTATGAAAAGAATAGCGTGAGATTTTGTGATGATAGCGTTGCTTCCGGCAGTCGCCGCTTTGTCGGCGTCATTTGGTTGGGCATCTGGAATTGTCCTGGCCCAGTGGCCTGCCCGTCAGCTGGGTGCTTTTGAGTTTACGAGAATTCAGCTGATCGCGTGCGCAGCCTTGATGTCTTTGGTCTCATCAGTGCTGGGCCTGTGGCCGGTCCCTGCCACCATCGACATTCCGGCATATACTCTGAGCGTGGTCGGTGGTGTCTTGCTCGGCAACCTTGCCATGATTGAGTGCCTCCGCCGGGGAGACCCGCGTCTGACGGAACTGCTTTTGTGCCTGAAGGCACCTCTTGTGGCGGTCATGGCCTACATCTGGCTTGGCGAAACGCTCTCTCTTGCGGACATCACAGGGACAGGCGTGGTGATCGCTGGCATTGTTCTGGCGATCCAGGCCAATCACGCGGATGAGGTGCCCATAACCGGTGCTCGCAAAAGTCTGGGCACAGTCGTTCTGTTGGGAATTGCAGCCGCCGCTCTTCAGGGGGGTGGGTTTCTTGCCGTCAAGCCGATGCTCGAGCAAGGTGCGGAGCCTGTTGCCGTGGCCGCCATTCGCCTTGCTGGGGCAGCCGGTCTGGTTGTTTTGATTGGCCTATGGCCAGCGGCGATCTTCAAACCAAAATCCGACCCGACCGCTTATCTTCTTGTGCGCACGATCTTGCCAGGCGTCATTGGCTACGGGTTGTCGTCATCTCTGTTGCTTTATGCCTTTGCGCACATGGAGGCGGGGATCGCAGCGGTGCTGGGGTCCCTATCGCCGCTGTTTGTGCTGCCGATCCTGTGGTTGAAAACAAAAATGCGCCCGGACCCCAAGGCCATTGCGGGCGCATTCCTCGCGGTGACAGGCACCGCCATCATTGTTCTGAGCTGAGGTCCTAGTCGAATTCAGGACCGCGAACCCGGTACGGAGTGATTTCGCGCCATGCCTTCATCAAGGTGTCCAGCTCATCATCGCCATGTGGCGGCAGCATGATCTGGATCTTGACCAGGAGGTCGCCGTGACCACCGTTTTTAGTTGGCAAGCCCTTGCCCTTGAGCCGCATAGTCTTGCCGCTGGAGGTGTTTTCCGGAACGGTTAGATTGACAGCACCGGTCAGTGTCGGTGTCCGGATCTTAGCGCCGAGGATCGCCTCATAGAGCGTGATCGGTAAATCCAGATGAAGATCGGAGCCTTTGACATCAAACAGCTTGTGCGTCTTGAAGCGGACTTCAATCAGGGCATCACCTGCAGGACCACCTTGATCGCCCGGATGACCCTGACCCTTCAACCGGATCTTTTCGCCCTCAACGACGCCTTTGGGAAGTGTGACGTTGACGGTTTTACCGCTCGGGAGCGTAACCTGAGCCTTGCCGGAGTTGAGAATATCCTCCAGCGACACGGCGGCTATCAGATCTGCATTCGCGCCTTTGGAGGGGGAGGGCCGGCGTGCCTTGGCGCCGCCCGCACCTGCAAACCCGCTGGCACCTGGGCCCGCACTTCCGCGCGCGCCACCACGGCCGCCAAAACCACCCAAAATGTCATTCAGGATGTCATCGAACCCGCCGCCGCCCGCAGCTCCGCCAGAGGACCGGAACCCACGGGAGCCACCGGCTGCACCAAAGTCTTCAAATCCGGAAAAGCCGTCAAAACCACGCGACTGGAATTTCTGCTTGCCCTCGGCATCAATTTCGCCGCGATCAAACTGGGCCCGCTTGTCCTTGTCGCCGATGATTTCATAGGCTTGGTTTACTTCGGAAAAGCGCTGCTGTGACCCCGGATCGTCCTTGTTCTGATCCGGGTGGTATTTTTTGGCCAATTGCCGAAAGGCCTTTTTGATGTCGCCCTCGCTGGCGGATTTCGCCACCCCGAGAACGCTGTAGGGATCCCGCATTCGTCTCACCAGTGTTCACAAGATTGCCGGTCTGGACCGCTTGTACCGGTCTTGATGCCCGTCATTAAGGCACTGCCCGCATATCGTTGTCCGACCATCGTTACCTTAGATATCGTAACGGATAGGAAAAAATTCCAGAGCGCCGACGGTGGACCCTCGGTTCTTTTACAGCGAATTTTCCGTTGTTCAAGCGTCCGCGACTGTAAGTGCTGTGACGGCAAACTTCTGCGTGATATCCCGGCAAGCCGTGCCGGAGTAGAGTTTGATACCGCTGATGGTATTGGCAGTGGTTTTAAAACCAAGGCACCCGGTCTGCGCAAAAGCAGTCGGATTGATTTCGGAAATCGTTCCAGAATTTCCGCTAATGCCGTTCAGCCACGGCAGTTTCAAGTCTTCCAGGCCCGCCCCGCTCGCCAGATCCTGGTCCAGGGTGTCAAAGTTTTTCGCAATTGACTGCCGGTCTTCAACGCTGAGGTCAGTGTAGGCTTCATCAGCCGCAGAGGGAATGGATCCGGTCAGATTGGTCGGTGTTTTCAAGTCATCGTTGCCGACCTGCATGCCGACCTGGCTGCACCCCGACGAGGTCAACCCCATGACAAGTGCGCACACCACCACGTATTGGCTTTTCAGGGGGTGGATCTTGTTGGGTCTGGCAGTATATGAACGCATACGGCGCATCACTTGATAGCCTTTCTCAAGGTCGGCATCTTCTTGCCGTTCCTCCGGCCATCGAATCCTTCGACAGGGTACCAATGACAGACCTCAAGAATCCCCATGAAGAGTTAACAAAAGGTGACTTTGTTGAGGCAGAGAAACCATTTGAGCTGTTTGATGAATGGCTTGAGGAAGCCAAAACGACCGAACCCAACGATCCGAATGCTTTGGCGCTTTCGACAGTTGATCCGGACGGATTGCCAAATGTGCGGATGGTTCTCCTGAAGGGCTTTGATGAAACCGGGTTTGTTTTCTACACAAACCTGGAAAGTGCCAAGGGCCGCGAGCTGTTGTCAGCTGGAAAGGCGGCCATGTGTTTCCATTGGAAGTCGCTGCGGCGGCAAATCCGTATCCGGGGCGACATTGTTCAGGTCTCGGCAGAAGAGGCAGATGAGTACTACCAATCCCGTCCGCGCGGCAGCCGTATTGGGGCTTGGGCTTCACGCCAGTCCCGCCCCTTGGAAAGCCGCTTTGCGCTGGAAAAGGAAGTGGCCAAGTACACGGCGAAGTTTGGTATTGGCGATATACCGCGCCCCGAGCATTGGTCAGGTCTGCGCTTGATCCCAAGTGAGATTGAGTTTTGGGCGGACCGGCCCTTCCGGCTTCATGACCGTGTAAAGTTCACCCGGCCCAGCCCGTCCGAGCCGTGGAGCAAAGAGCGCCTTTATCCCTAGGCCGTGTGGACGAATTGGAGACGTATTTCGTGAGACAAGTGCCAAGATATGGCGGCGACGGTCCTGCAGAGCGTATCGATATACGGTCAAGGGACCGGCGGTGCCAGATCGCCGGCACTTGTCTCACCCTTTGGGCCGTGTTTGCATTGCTCAATTCCAGCGCAAATCCGTCTTGATGATGCGCAAGCATCACCTTCACCGGATTTCCTTGATCTTGAACGATGCAAATCCCGGCGAAATGCATCTCCAATTCGTCCACACGGCCTAAGCCAGCTCAAAGCAGCCGGAGCCAGCGGAAAAGGAAGAAGGTCACTCCGACGGAGATGACCATCAGACCAATGGCAAACAGGAACCCCATTTGCCATTGGAGCTCCGGCATATTGACGAAATTCATGCCGTAGATCGACGCAATCAGCGTCGGAGGTAAGAAAATCAGCCCCAAAACCGTAAAGATTTTCGCGATCTGGTTTTGCTCCATTGAGACGAGGCCAACAGTTGCATCCAGAAGAAACGTGAGTTTGTTGTCGAGCGCATCGCCGTGTTCCTTGATGGAATGGATGTCCCGCCCATACATTTTGCAGTCGGTCAGTTGATCGTCGCTCAGGTTGAAGCGCTTTGCATGCGTGGACATGTAAAGCACCATCCTTGCCAGTCCGGCGCACACATCGTGCATCTTGGCAACTCTCAAGCCAATCCGTCCCAGTTCCTTGATAGCGTCCTTGTAGCTGGCGGTTTTCCGTGTGTTGAGGCCGTCGCCGAAGACCTTCAGTGCAAGGTCGTCATAACAGGCAGATGCGGTTTCCATTTCGTCGGCGCAGCGGTCGACGATGATGTCCAACAGCGCGAACATGATCGCAGGTCCAAGATGTGCGATTGTCGCGTCCGATTGCACCTTTCGGGCCAAAAGCGCCAGGGATTTCGGCTCGCCGTATCGAACGGTCACTAGGCGTTTTGCATTCAGCACAAAGGTCACGGACGATCTGATTGGATCCAATGTATGGGACACGGTCGGCATCTGTGCTGTCATTACGACCGCGCCAGGTTCCAGGTAGAAGCGCTCGGACGTTTCGATCGAGGTGATTTCGTCCCGGTTCGGGATTTCGGCACCCATCAACCGCTCTGCCTTGGTCCGCTCTTCTTGCGTTGGACTGATCAGGTCAATCCACACGGAGGTTGATGGCAAGGGGGCGTCATCGGCAAGCTCGATGCGTTCCAGGCCATTCACTGACGGGCAATAGGCAATGATCATTCGGACAAGCTCCACCCAGATTGCAATGCAATCGACAATCGTGAGCTTGCCCAAAATAACTGGGCGCACGCAACCACTATTGCGGCTATTTCAATAACATACCCAAACCAACAGGCATCGTTGACTGATCATCCAAACGGTGACGGCTTGCACGCACTGTTGCTGCGCATGCAAATGGCATTGATGGTATGTCGTTTGTTTTGAAACCAGAATGCGATGCCTGATCGCCTCCGATTACGCCTGCCGGATTATTTTCCGGAGGTCTTTTTTGAGAACGGACGCAAGCACAATGCTGCAGCGTTTAGGGCTGCGATGCCGACTGGCTTGTAAAGGCTTTCAAGCTTTGCTCCAGCCTGTGCGGTTTGTGCAGGGCGGGCAGTTTGATCAGACATTGTTCCGTTCCGTCTTTCTGTCTCAGTTTCTAATGGACGCGGCCTATGAGTGTTTCGATCCGCGACCGGTGATGTGGTGCCGGAATAAGGCGCTTACATGACATTTTGTCCATTTTTCGCACTTTCTTACCCGGATAAACGTAGGATGCCCCGACGTTCCGTGTTCGGCTACTCAAAAAGGATGTCAGGTTGTTACCAACTTGGTTCAAACGTGAACAATTGCGGTAAGGCTTTCTTAACGAACCGGGTGAGCGCAATGGTTGCGAAGTAATTCAGGCCGGAGATCGATGTATTGCCGGGGACATCAGGCACATGCCCGCTATGCCGGCACGGTCAGGAATGCTAAACAGACGATTGGAAACTGAACGCAAGGTCAGATGAAGCAATACCCGGCTCACAGGTCAAAAGCTGCACCAGCCAGCCGCACTCTCGGGGCGCTTGCGTTCGCGCTGGCTTTGGTCACCTTGGTGACGCAGCGTTTTGACCTTCTGACACCCGATACATTCGTTTTGTCCCTCTCTGTGGCAGCCGTTTTGGCTGTCACGGCCATGCTGTGCGGGCTGATCGCATTTGTCCGGATTTGGGGCCGTGGCGGCGGCGGCATCGGATCTTCCATACTCGGTGTCATGTTGGGGGCCGTCGCGCTGTGTGCGCCTGCGGCCGTTCTGGGACTTTTAATTGTGGATCCGGAGCTCACCGATGTGACGACTGATCCGGACGAACCACCGTTGCTGGTTGAAGCTCTGCCACACTCGGATCAGGCTGTTTTGGTCTGGATGGCGTCGCATGTCCGGAACACGGCCTGGACCCAATACCAGGAGGCCATGCGCACTGAGAGGTCAGCTGCGGAGCTTCAATTGGAGCTCTACCCGGACATTGTTCCACGGCGCTACCGGATAACTCCGGGCGAATTGCACGCGGCTGCAAAGAAGGCGGTTGATGAGCTGAACTGGCGGGTTGTTGACGAACTTCCGCCCGACCTCTTGGATGCGCCCACCGCGTTATGGGCCGAGGAAACCACCCAGTTGCTGGGCCTTAAGCATGATATTGCACTGAGGGTCCGCCCAGATTCTGTTGGTGCGCTTTTGGACGTCCGCTCCAGATCCCAGTCGCCTTTACGTGAGTTTTCGGGCAATGCGGATGTCATCCGAGGGCTCATGGATGAAGTCGACCGGGTACTCCTTGAAACCTACGGCGATCTGGAGCGTCTGGCAGTTGAAGAGGCCGACCTTCAGGAGGACGCCCCTCTGGAAGTTTTTGAACGTGATCGGGAAACCATCCCGCTGCCGAGCTTCAAACCCTACTTTGAGGATGATGAAGGGCTCTCTGTCGATGCCTTCGAGCTGGATGATCTCGAAGGCTGATTTCCATCCGTTACGCGGTCAGCCGGAACGTCGCGTCCAGAGCCAAACTTGGGTCTGCTGTTGTTTGACCGCGTTCGGTCAAATCCTCCAAATGCGCAAACACGGACAGCCCTGCCGCGCCATGCAGTTTGGGATCCACATCGGCGTAGAGTTTGGCAACGATTTCCGGAATGCTGCGTGGCTTCGTGCCGAGTTCATTCAGGATTGATGCCTCGCGGGACAATCTGTGCTGTTTCAGTTGGTCAACATATGTGAGCGCATTGGAAACAAGGCCACCATGCCCTGGCAGATAGGTTGTCTCGGAGCGCGCAAGCAGCTTTTCGATGGAAGCCATGTAGTCGCGCATGGAACCGTCCGGGGCAGCGACGATGGATGTGGACCAAGCCATGACATGATCCCCGCTGATCAGCACGTCTTCGCCAAGGAGGGCAAAACACATGTGATTGGCGGTATGACCTGGTGTGGCGATGGCTTCAAACGTGATGCCTGCTGCTTCAAAAACATCGCCATCCTGATACTCCTGATCCGGCGCGTAGTCTTTGTCCCCGCTGGCATCTAGTGGATTGACCTCACCTTCCATGAGCGCGCGGGCCGCATGGTGCGGCGCGCATCCGATGATCTTTGCGCCTGAGCGATCTTGAAGTATCCGGGCCGCAGGCGAGTGGTCCACATGTGTGTGCGTGACCAGGATAGCCTCAATCTGTGCGCCATCCGTCAGCGACAGCAAGGTGTTTACATGTTCTTCGTCCGCCGGGCCCGGATCTACGACAACCAAGTGCTTCTGGCCCAGAATGTAGCTGTTCGTGCCATGAAAAGTGAACGGGCCCGGGTTTCTTGCTGTCACGCGGCAAAGGCCGGGCAGGAGCTCCACGCGTTCCCCATAGCGCGGATCGAAGGATCGGTCATGTTTCATGCTAAGATGTTTCCTGAAGGATGGGACCGGACGTCACGCAATTGACGTTTGAATCGGATAACGGCCATATGATGAAGCATCGAGCCCAAAACATGGGATCTTGTCAAACCTGATGAAACAAGATGTCGAAAACAACGCTGCCATGACGAGCCAAGCGGCATCGGAATTCGAATGCCGGTTTGAGAGCGTAATCCCGCTCGCGCGGCTTGATGCGTTCAAACTGGTTGTCGACCATCCGGAGCTTTGGTGGTACCCGCCCTTGAGCGAGGCGCCCGGCGGTGACCTTGATGTCCGCATAGAACCCTTTGCTGGCGGCGCCTGTTACCAGATCGACGACAAGGGCCAGCGGTGCATCTGGGGCACCGTTCTCTCGATAGAAGAACCGCTCTACATGCGGATTTCTTGGCAGGTTGCGCAGGATGGCAGTTTGATCGCTGCTCCAGCCGCAGCTAGCCGGGTCATGCTCAACTTTCGCGAGGCCGGAGAAGTGACGCGAATTGAGGTCGTACACAACAAGTTTCTGCGACATGGCGAGGCAGGCGGCGAATATATGCAGCTTATGATGCAATCGAACGGCTGGCCACGAATTTTGAAGAACATTGTTGAGGCGGCAAAAACGCTGAAGCGGAAATGATGCGCCTGCGTCAGGAAGCCGCCATTCTGTCGTTTAGCTGACATGCATTCTGTGCTAGGCGGAGTGCACTTTTCATGTCTTCACACTTTAACCTGCAAGGTGAGGTGTCGAAATAACCATAACCGGCGGACACCCAGAGTTCGTTTCAAACCCGCAAGCCCATGACCGTGTCTCAACCGCCTTTTGAAGACAGCCCTCAGATTTCGCCTGTGGAAACACCGAGGCGCCGGTTGAGGGATGCGCGGTGGGCGCTCTTGGCCAGCGCGGTCATTCTGACTGGTCTCGTGGTTGTGTATGAAATCCCTGTGTGGGTGGGGTTCCTCTGTTTTTCGGCCACTTTGGCAGCAACGCTCTCAATTCCCCGCAACTCCGCCAGTCGACGGCTGAAGATCAATGCGCAGCGCAGAATGCGGCGCATGTGGCCGGGAACGGACATGAAGGTCACGGTCGATGCGTTGCCGACGCCGTGCTTCGTTGCAGATGCGCGTGGCATCACTCGGTATGTCAACGCACGGGCGATGGAGATTTACCCCGGCGCGAAACCGGGAGATCCGCTGTCGTTCTCCTTGCGGGCTCCATCGCTTTTGGAAGCGTTTGATCGGGCCTGTTCAAACGGCACTGCAGAGCGCATCAATTGGATCGAGAAAGTTCCAACAGAAACCTGGCTTGAGGCCTATATCGCACCCATTCACGAGCCGGGTCCTCAGGAAGGACCGGCGAGCAGCGGCAAGCCCGCTTTTGTTCTTGTCGTGGTCCAGGACCAGACGGAAAACCGCCGACTTGAGCGCATGCGGACCGATTTCGTGGCCAATGCCAGCCATGAACTGCGCACCCCACTCGCATCGCTGACCGGTTTTGTCGAGACCTTGCAAGGGCCAGCTCGCGACGACGCTGAGGCACGTGACCGGTTCCTGTCGATCATGCTGGACCAGGCGGGGCGTATGCGCCGGTTGATCGACGATATCTTGTCCTTGTCGCGCATCGAACTGCGTGCCCATGTTCGCCCGCAAACTTCAGTCGATCTTTGCGAAATCGTCCGGCACACAAATGACGCTCTTGGGCCGCTGGCCCGTGACATGAAAATGACGATCCGGCTGGATCTCCCCGAGAAGCCGGTGATGATTTCGGGCGACCGGGACGAACTGATCCAGGTAACAGAAAACCTGGTCGAGAATGCGCTCAAATACGGCAGCACCGGCGAAGTCGTCGATATCAGCTTGACCCCCAAACAGACAGGCGAGGGCGAGACGGCGTGGGAACTTGCCGTGCGTGACTACGGAGAAGGAATCGCTCCGGAGCACCTGCCGCGCCTTACAGAACGGTTTTACCGCGTTGATGTTGATTCCAGCCGGGCCATGAAAGGCACCGGTCTGGGCCTTGCGATCGTCAAGCACATTCTGACCCGTCATCGCGCGCGGCTCGATGTGGAGAGTGCGCCGGGCAAGGGCGCCACGTTTAAGGTGATCATTTCCGGCTAGAGCATCGGGTGTTTTGATTGAAACGCCCAAAGACGCTCTACCACTAAAAAGCGGTCAGCTTTTGGCGTGGGATCGATCCCGATTCAACGCCTGTTGATCTAGTGTCTGTTTGTGGGCCGAGCAACCGCGACTTATCCGGTTGCTGGATCAAAAGTCTTTATTGTCAGAATGACTTATGGGGCGAGTTCGCCGGTTAATCACGCGAACCGTGCTGGAACAAGTTCTGCTACCTAAAGAAGCGGGTTCTAGGTGAGGGGACCTAAGAGCTTCTCTACTGCGTGTCAGTCACTCCATGGATTTTGTGTCAATCGGAAGCGCTGAATGACACAAACGAAACCGGAAATCTAAAAATATTCAACAAATACATATACTTATAATGTCATAAAACTGAAAAAAATCTGTCATAGAACTCTCATCCATCGGCCCTAGGTTCCGGGCAGCGCTTGGGCGAAATCGCGTCCAGCGTGGATTTGCAAACCTTGACATTCAAAGGGAGTGGTCAAGTGAAATTTACGACCCTCGTTAGCGCAACTGCTCTTGCCGTTGCTTCCACTGCATTCGTTGGCGCCGCTCAGGCTCGCGATCAGGTTCAGGTTGCCGGTTCCTCAACCGTTCTTCCTTACGCTTCTATCGTGGCTGAAGTTTTCGGTGAAAACACTGACTTCCCGACACCGGTTGTTGAGTCCGGCGGTTCTTCTGCTGGTCTGAAGCGCTTCTGTGAAGGTGTGGGCGAAAACACCATCGACGTCGCAAACGCGTCCCGGAAAATCCGCGAAAAAGAGATCAAGGCTTGCGCAGAAAACGGCGTAACCGACATCATGGAAGTTCGCATCGGCTATGACGGGATCGTTTTTGCATCCCAAAAAGACGGCCCGGCTTTCACCGCTTTCACACCGGTTCAGTGGCACAACGCCCTGGCTCCGAAAGTCCTGGTTGATGGCGCGATCGTCGACAACCCGTACACAAAGTGGTCCGAAGTTGACGCTTCCCTGCCGGACGTCGAAATCGCTGCTTTCATCCCGGGCACCAAGCACGGCACCCGTGAAGTCTTCGAAGAGAAAGTTCTCCTCGTTGGCTGTGAAGAGTCCGGCGCCATGAAGGCGATGATGGACGGCGGCATGTCCGAAGACGACGCTGAAGACGCATGTCTTGCAGTTCGTACCGACGGCAAGTCCGTTGATATCGACGGTGACTACACAGAGACCCTGGCTCGCATCGATTCCAACCCGAACGGCGTTGGCGTTTTCGGTCTGGCGTTCTACGAGAACAACACCGACAAGCTGAAAGTTGCGACCATGTCTGACATCGCACCTTCCACAGAGACCATCTCCACTGGTGAGTATCCGGTTTCCCGTCCGCTGTTCTTCTACGTCAAGAAGGCACACATCGGTGTTATCCCGGGTCTGAAAGAGTACGCTCAGTTCTTCACAGCTGACGAAATCGCAGGCCCGCAAGGCCCGCTGGCTCAGTACGGCCTGGTTTCCGATCCGGAGCTGGCTGCTACTCAGGCTTCCATCGAAGCTGAAGAAACCATGAAGTAATCGAGCCTTCAGGTTCGAATATGAGGGGCGGCATATTCCGCCGCCCCTTTCTCCTTTTTGGAAATTTTTACATAAAATCCGGGGAAGCAGATGCCTGTGGTCTGGCTCATCTTGATCGTACTCGCCGTTGCGGTGGTGGGGTACGTACTCGGACGTGGTCGAGCTTTGGCAAGCGCAGGAGGCGAGCAGATAAAGCTCCATTCGCTTCCTTCGTATTACGGCTCAAACGTCGCAATGAAGGTGGTGGTTCCTGCCTTCCTCATTCTGGTCCTATGGCTGCTGGTGCAGCCTTTGATTGTTAACAACAGTGTTTCAGGTTTGATCCCGGACAGTGAGATCGCGGAAGGGTCGTCGCGTGGGCTTGTGCTCGCCGAAGTGCGCCGTGCTGCGCGCGGTTTAGACAACGCCGTTGCCCAAGGGCTGATTACGGAAGACTTCGCGCGCAATGCTCGTGCCGACTTCAACGATGTGACAGCGCGGCTGAAAGAGGCGGGGCAGGTCGTCACGTCTCAGATCACGCAGCCGATCCTCCGGGCAGCCCAAGAGTACCGGGTCCTGAACGCCACCGGCAATTTCATGATGTCGATTGTCGTCATCCTTGCGGCTTTGGCCGGGGCGGCATGGGGGCTTTACGAATCCCGGGCAGACTTCCGCGCCAGGAATACGGTTGAACGGGGCATCAAGGCACTTTTGATCTCGGCCGCATCGATCGCGATCCTGACGACTGCCGGGATCGTCTTTTCGCTGGTGGTCAACACGGTTGAGTTCTTCCGGCTCTACCCTGCATTCGACTTCTTCTTCGGCCTGACGTGGTCACCAACCTTCTCCGGCCGCGGCGGCAATTCACAACTCGGGATCATCCCGCTTTTGTGGGGCACATTCTACATCTCGTTTGTCGCTCTGGCCGTGGCCGTCCCGATCGGCCTGTTTGCTGCTGTGTACCTCTCAGAGTACGCCGGACCGAAGGTGCGCGCCGTCGCCAAGCCGCTTCTTGAGATCCTAGCCGGCATTCCGACCATCGTTTACGGTCTCTTCGCGCTGCTGACAGTCGGCCCGCTTCTTGTATCGGTCTTCGGGCCGGACGGGGCCGGGATCATGCAGTCCGGTACGGCAGTGATGACCGCCGGTCTCGTTATGGGCATTATGCTGATCCCGTTTGTGAGTTCGCTTTCTGACGACATCATCAACGCAGTTCCGCAAGCCATGCGTGACGGCTCTTACGGCTTGGGTGCGACCAAGTCCGAAACCGTCAAGCAGGTTATTCTGCCGGCCGCCCTTCCTGGTATTGTTGGCGCAATCTTGCTGGCAGCCTCCCGGGCCATCGGTGAAACGATGATCGTGGTACTCGGTGCGGGTGCTGCAGCGCGCCTCAGCCTCAATCCTTTCGATGCAATGACAACAGTGACAGCGAAGATCGTCAGCCAGCTGACGGGCGATGCAGACTTTGCATCCCCGGTGGCGCTGGTCGCCTTTGCGCTGGGCATGACGCTCTTTGTAGTGACGCTCGGTTTGAACATTGTCGCGCTCTACATCGTGCGCAAATACCGGGAGCAGTATGACTGATGACCGACGCAACTCTCTCTCCAGACGGTGCTAAAGCGCCTGAAAAAACGTCTGCACAGCCGCGCTCACTGTATGCGACGGACGAGCTGACGAAGAAACGCAATGCATCGGAAAAACGCTTTCAGGCTTACGGCATTGCTGCTATCGGAGCCGGCCTGTTTTTCTTGGTCGTCCTGGCCTACTCAATCATCAGCGAAGGCATTCCAGCCTTTACACGGACTGTCCTGACCGTTGAGTTTACGGTCACCCAGGAACAGTTCGACGACGCTGAAAGCCAGCTCTTCAAAACGCGTGCTTATGAGGTTGTCTTCACCGAAGCCATGAGCACGCAGTTTCAGCAAAAGAACATCCAGGTGCCGTTCGATGTTGCGGCGATTGAGCGGATCGTCGGCAAACCGGGAAGCACCATCCGCGAATTCTACCGGGCAAACCCGGACCAGCTCGGTCAGCCGGTTGCGTTCGAACTGGCGGCATCCTCCCGTGTTGACGGTTACATGAATGGCCGCCTGACCCGGGACAACATCACGGACAGCCGGTTCCTTCAAAAATCCGATCTGGATCTGGTCGATGTGCTGGTCGAGAGCGGGATTATCCAGACGGTCTTCAACTGGCCGTTCATCACCGGGGCAGACTCCGGCGTGGACAATCCGGGTGGGGCCGGCATCGGGGCCTCAGTGGTCGGATCGTTCTTCATGATGCTGGTGGTGTTGTTCCTGTCCCTGCCGATTGGGGTGGCTGCATCCATCTATCTTGAAGAGTTTGCACCGCAGAACAAGTTCACTGATTTGATCGAGGTGAACATCTCGAACCTTGCAGCCGTTCCGTCCATCGTGTTCGGTATTCTTGGTCTTGCGGTGTTCATTCAGTTCATGCACTTGCCGCAATCGGCGCCGATCGTTGGCGGTCTTGTTTTGACACTGATGACGCTGCCCACAATCATCATCTCCACACGCGCCTCGCTGAAGGCCGTGCCGCCAAGCATCCGCGACGCAGCCCTCGGCGTTGGAGCCTCTAAAATGCAGGCCGTGTTCCACCATGTGTTGCCGCTGGCAATGCCGGGCATCTTGACCGGGACCATCATTGGGCTTGCTCAGGCTCTCGGCGAAACAGCGCCGCTGCTTCTCATCGGGATGGTCGGCTTTGTGGCTCGCGGATATCCGGATGGTTTCGTATCCGGATTTATGGACCCGAACTCTGCGATGCCTGCGCAGATCTACACCTGGGCGGCCCGTTCCGATTTCGCGTTCTACGAGAAAGCCTGGGGCGGTATTATCGTCCTCCTGATCTTCCTTCTGTCTATGAACATCCTCGCGATTATCCTGCGCCGCAGGTTCGAGCGTCGCTGGTAAGGAGGCGTACCCATGAATGACATGCCGAAAATTGAACAGGCGACAGATATGACCGACAGCAAGATTTCAGCCAATAAAGTGCAGGTCTATTACGGCGACACGCACGCGATCAAGGACGTGGATATTGAAATCCAGCCGCGGTCGGTCACGGCCTTCATTGGCCCGTCCGGGTGTGGCAAGTCGACATTCTTGCGGACCATCAACCGCATGAACGACACGCTCGATATCTGCCGGGTCAAAGGCTCCATCCAGATCGACGGCGAAGACATCTACGATCCGAAGGTCGATCCGGTGCAGCTGCGCGCCAAGGTCGGAATGGTGTTCCAGAAGCCGAACCCGTTCCCGAAATCGATTTACGACAACGTTGCCTACGGCCCGCGCATTCACGGTCTGGCCCGGAACCGGGCTGAGCTTGATGACATTGTGGCCTCCAGCCTGCAAAAGGCGGGTCTGTGGGAAGAAGCCAAGGATCGTCTCGACGAACCAGGAACCGGTATGTCCGGTGGCCAGCAGCAGCGCCTGTGTATTGCACGCGCGATTGCCGTCAGCCCGGAAGTGATCCTGATGGATGAGCCGTGTTCCGCTCTCGATCCGATCGCGACCGCAAAGGTTGAAGAACTGATCGACGAGCTGCGCGAGAACTACACGATCGTGATCGTAACGCACTCCATGCAGCAGGCCGCTCGCGTGTCTCAGCGCACTGCATTCTTCCACTTGGGAATTCTGGTTGAAGAAGGTCCGACACAGGATATCTTCACCAACCCGGTGGACAAGCGGACGCAGGATTACATTACCGGCCGCTTCGGTTAACCGGATCGCACATTTTTTCGAAGGGACACAGGATGTCTGAACATACAGTCACGGCTTATGATGATGAATTGAACGTCATGGCCGGCCGGATCGCTGAAATGGGCGGTCTTGCGGAAAAAGCATTTGCTGAAGCCGTTTCCGCCCTCGTGTCCGGGGACACCGATTTGGCGCGCCGCGTGATTGATCAGGATCGTCGTCTTGACGCGCTGCACCAGGACGTCGAGGAAGGCCTGATTGCAATGATCGTGCGCCGTCAGCCGATGGGGCAGGATCTGCGCGAAATCACAGCTGCCAGCCGGATCGCCAATGACCTGGAGCGTGTTGGTGATCTTGCAAAGAACGTTGCCAAGCGGGCAATCGCAATCGACAACGACATCCAGAGCAAGAAGCTGGCAATCGGTGTGGAGCACATGACTGAGCTGGCCCTCGGACAGCTTAAGAAGGTTCTGGATGCTTATACCGGACGCGATGCGGAGGCAGCGCGCCACGTCCAGGAAGCTGATGCCGAAGTCGATGCGATCTACACATCTCTTTTCCGCGAACTTCTGACGTACATGATGGAAGACCCGCGGGTGATCACCTCCTGCGTGCATCTTCTGTTCTGTGCGAAGAATATCGAGCGGATCGGCGATCATGCCACCAACATTGCCGAAAACGTCTTCTTCATGGTGACGGGCGAGCGGCTTCCGGAAGACCGCACCAAGGTTGATGAAACCGGCGCTGTGTGAGTTGCCAGAGCCAGCCTGAACGGCTGTGAAGCAGGAACTGTAGGCTGGCGCTTCGGTGCCGGCTGAAGGAATTGGAGCGAGAATTCATGCCGAAGGTGCTCATCGTCGAAGACGAAGAACCGTTGAGCCTTCTGTTGCGGTACAATCTGGAAGCTGAAGGATACGCCGTCGAGACCTGTGTCCGCGGTGACGAGGCGGAAATCCGTCTCCGGGAAACCCAGCCGGACCTCCTGTTGCTCGACTGGATGTTGCCCGGATTGTCGGGCATCGAACTGTGCCGGCGCTTGCGGGCACGCGAAGACACCGAGCGCTTGCCGGTCATCATGCTGACGGCGCGCGGCGAGGAGGCCGAGCGCATCAGAGGCCTGTCAACCGGAGCGGACGATTATGTGGTCAAACCGTTCTCTGTGCCTGAGTTAATGGCTCGTGTCCGCGCGATATTACGGCGGGCAAGCCCGGAGGTGGTGTCCACGATGCTGCGTTCCGGTGACATCGAACTTGACCGGGAAACACACCGTGTCCGCCGAAGCACCAAGGAAATTCATTTGGGGCCGACAGAGTTTCGCCTTCTGGAATTCCTGATGACCGCACCAGGCCGGGTCTTTTCTCGCGAACAGCTCTTAGATGGTGTTTGGGGGCACGATGTCTATGTGGATGAACGCACGGTCGTCGTTCACGTAGGCCGCCTGCGGAAGGCGCGGAACAAGGGGAAGGCGAAGGACCCGATCCGCACGGTGCGTGGTGCTGGTTATGCCTTCAACGACCAGTTCACGGCAGCCTGATCGCTACTCTCAAGACAAACAAAAAGCCCGCCAAACCGGCGGGCTTTTTCTTGGGTGTTTCGAGATCAGGAAGCCTGGGCAACACTGGTCTTGTTGTTGGCGCTCCGGCGGCGGTCAGCCACCGGCTGGTAAGCAATTTTGCAGTGATATGCGCAATAGGGAACGCCGGCTTCGGACACTTGACCGCAGAAGTAAAAGTCATCTGTTGCCGGATCGCCGATCGGCCATTTGCAGGTGCGCTCAGTTAGCGTCAAGATGGTCGCGCGCTTGGAGATCGGAACCACGTCAGCAATTGGTTCGGCAGCCGGTTCAATCTCTGCAACAGGGGCAGGTGACGGCTCCATCTTCAGCGCTGCGGAGCCTTGGGTCTGCGGCTGTGTTTGCGGGCGTTTAGGTGCCGATTGAGACGCCGTGCTGGCTGTTGTGCGCGGACGGCGCGGCTTCGCGCTTGAGGAAGAGGATTTCGCGCGGCCGGACAGACCGAGCCGGTGCACCTTGCCGATCACCGCGTTCCGCGTGACACCGCCAAGCTCACCCGCGATCTGGCTTGCACTCAACCCATCAGCCCAGAGCTTCTTCAAAAGCTCAACCCGTTCATTCGTCCAACTCATTGCCGCACCCCTTGCCAAGGCCAGTGACTGGCCGGAATCTCGTCGTTGGACAAGCAAGCGCAAGTCCATTATGGCATATCTTGTGCCTCTAATTGATACACCGCACGAGATGTCGTGTCTGATTGGTCAAAGGTTACAATAACGTTAATTTATGAAGCAACCGTCAGGCTGCAGTGAGTTGGGGATGAACGGACTTTTCCCCAACAGATGCGAGGTCATTGAGACTTTTACATAAAACAGCTCGAACCCCGGTAACGGCCATTTCCATTGACAGGCGGGGACCTCGGCAGTGTATAAGGATCTTGCAACGTGCCGCCGCTTTGGCGGCACATTGCGTTTTTGGCCTGTTTAAAGGCGATGCCCCGGAGCCCTGACGGTCCGATACCAGTGGCGCTTCCGGCGGCCAAAGGAGACTAAAGAGGTATGTCTGCGTCCGCGCTTTTTGGAAACTACGCAAGATCGAACCTGTCATTCGATCATGGGGAAGGTGTCTGGCTTGTAACGAGTGATGGCCGACGATTTCTCGATTGCGGGTCCGGGATCGCGGTAAACTCGCTTGGACATGCTCATCCGCACCTGGTCCAGGCACTTCAGGACCAGGCGGCCAAGCTCTGGCACATTTCCAATCTGCATCAGATGCCGGATGGCGCGCGGCTTGCGCAGCGCCTCTCCGATGCAACATTTGCTGACAAGGTTCTGTTCGTGAATTCCGGCGCTGAAGCAATGGAAGCGGCGATCAAGTGCGCCCGGCGGTATCACTATGATCGCAATGAGCCGGACCGGTATCAGATCGTAACCTTCGAAGGTGCTTTCCATGGACGGACGCTCGGCACGATTGCAGCAGGCGGTCAGGCAAAATATCTGGAAGGTTTCGGGCCGAAAGCTCCGGGCTTCGATCAGGTGCCAAGCGGGGACTTGGACGCTTTGAAGGCCATGGTTGGTCCGCAAACCGCAGCGATCGCGATCGAACCCATCCAAGGCGAGGGCGGCATTCGGGAAGTCGACTACGAATTCCTGCGCGCTCTGCGAAAGCTTTGTAATGAAACCGGAGCTCTACTGATCTTTGACGAAATCCAAACGGGTGTCGGACGGACCGGAAAAATGTTTGCGCATCAGTGGACTGGCGTTGATCCGGATCTGATGGCCGTTGCCAAGGGCATTGGCAGCGGGTTCCCGATGGGTGCTTGTCTTGCGACTGAAGAGGTTGCATCCGCGCTGGCACCTGGAACCCACGGCACGACCTTTGGTGGCAATCCACTCGCCATGGCTGTTGGCAATGCGGTTCTGGACGTCATCCTTGCAGATGGTTTTCTGGAAGAGGTTCAAAAGAAGGGCCTCTCCTTCAAGCAAAAGCTTTCCGGGCTGGTCGATAGCCACCCGAAAGTGTTTGAGGCTGTCCGCGGCAATGGCCTGATGCTCGGCATCAAGTGCACCGCGCCGGTGGGAGACTATGTCGCAGCCGCACGCGAAGCGGGCATTCTTGCGGTCCCGGCCGGTGACAACGTTGTCCGGATCCTGCCGCCGCTGACGATCTCGGAAGAAGAGATTTCCGATGCGGTAGATCGGCTGGAGAAGGCCGCAGTTGCCGTTGAGAAAAAGTTGTTGGAAGGAGCGGCCGAATGACCGCCAACGGAGCATACAAGAACTTCCTGGATCTGACCCAATTCGAGGGCGATGATCTGCGCGCTATTCTGGAAACCGGAAAGAAGATCAAGGCATCCCGCAACGGCGTTCGCCGGGGGGAAGGGCTGCTCGCCGGCAAAGTGCTGGCCATGATTTTCGAACAGCCATCGACACGGACCCGCATTTCTTTTGACGTTGGAATGCGCGAACTCGGCGGCGATACCTTGATGCTGACCGGTGCGGAGATGCAGCTGGGCCGAGGCGAGACCATCGCCGACACGGCGAAGGTGCTGTCCCGGTTCGTCGACGGCGTCATGATCCGGATCCTGGATCACGAAGCCCTCAATGAACTGGCTGAAAACGCGACCATTCCGGTGATCAATGGCCTGACCAAGATCTCGCACCCATGCCAGATCATGGCAGACATCATGACCTTCGAAGAGCATCGCGGCGGCATCTCCGGGCGCAGCATTGCCTGGACCGGCGACAGCAACAATGTTCTGGCGTCCTGGGTTCACGCTGCACCGCGTCTGGATTTCGAGCTGCGCATCGCGACCCCGGCCGAACTGGCTCCACCTCCGGATCTGATTGAGACCGCCCGTGCCAAGGGTGGTTCCATTCTGGTCACCGACGACCCATATGAGGCTGTCAAAGGGACCGACTGTGTCGTCACCGATTGCTGGGTGTCAATGGGCGACGACGATGCTGAAAGCCGTCACAATCTGCTGAGTGCCTATCAGGTAAATGAACGTCTGATGGCGGAGGCAAATGGTGATGCATTGTTTATGCATTGCCTTCCGGCACACCGCGGCGAGGAAGTCACCAACGAGGTCATGGACGGTCCCAACTCTGTCGTGTTTGACGAAGCCGAAAACCGGCTCCATGCTCAAAAGGGCATTTTGGCCTGGTGTTTCGGCGCAGCTTAAGGCGTAGCCAAAGTGGCATTAAATTTGGAAGAACTGGGCATCAAGCCCGCGGGGCTGGACGCTGTCCGGCCCTTTGCCGTGGAAGGACTGGATGTTCGCGGGCGCAGTGTTGCGCTTGGCCCCATCCTTGAGAAAATTCTTGGACGCCATGATTATCCGGAGCCGGTATCCCGGCTTCTGGCGGAAGCCATCGTCCTGACAAGCCTGCTCGGAACGTCACTGAAATTCGACGGGCGGTTTACGCTCCAGACCCAGACACATGGTCCGGTTTCGATGCTGGTGGTTGATTTCGAAACGCCGGACGCGATCCGCGCTTGCGCAACGTTCGACGCAGAACGTGTTGCCGGTTTGATCGATGCCGGTGCCGCGACGCCAGAGGCGCTGCTCGGGCATGGACATCTGGCGATGACCATTGATCAAGGCAAGCACATGCAGCGCTACCAGGGTTTGGTTGAGCTGAATGGTATCTCTTTAGAGGAAGTCGCGCGCCGATACTTCGAGCGATCTGAGCAGATCCCGACCGAAGTTCGTTTGGCTGTCGGTGAACTCTATACCCGGCAGGACGGAGACGCGCCGGTCAAATCCTGGACCGGCGGTGGCTTGCTCATCCAGTTCCTGCCTGAAGCGCCAGAACGGATGCGTCAGGCGGACATTGATCCGGGTGACGCGCCGGCGGGAACCGTGCGTCACGAGATTGACGAAGACGATGCCTGGGTCGAGGCCAAGGCACTTGTCGACACGGTCCAGGATGTCGAACTGACAGACCCTGAAGTCAGCGTAGAAACACTGTTATATCGGTTGTTTCATGAGCGCGGCGTCCGGCTTTTCGATGCTCAGCCGATTGCCGACAAATGCCGTTGCTCGCGCGACAAAGTTGCCAATGTTTTGGCAAACTTTAGCGCGGACGAAGTGAAAGAAGTCACAGTCGATGGCAAGATCGTTGTGACATGCGAATTCTGCAGCACCACTTACGAATTTGACCGCTGAGAACACACTACAGGCTGGTGACATCCGGCCTGTAGACTGTATCCGTTGATACATTTGGATACACGAATTCCGTCCTGATGGACGCGTTTCTGCGCTGAAAACCTTGATTTTTTGCGGTGCAAAGTAATCTTATGCCCACGGTTCGCGTATAGTCTAGAGCCGTTGCATTCGCACCTGTGAGAAAGCTTGAGTATGTTGCAGTCCGTTGAACCGGAAACCGGCAAGCCGCCAAGTCCCGAAGTCCTTCCGCCCGCAGGCCAGACAAGGACACCGATGGAGCGCACCAAGCTGGTTCTGAAAGCGTTGCTTCAAACGGCACTGGCGTTTGCCATTCTTTTTGGTGCCTTCAAGGGCATGAACCAGCTCATCGCAACCCGCCCTGATGTGCCAAAGCGTCCCGTTCAGGAAAAAAGTTACGCGGTTGAAACCTCTACCGTCCAACAAGGCGATTATGCGCCCCTGATCTCTGTTTACGGCCAGACCCAGGCTGGCCGGGAAGTCGATTTACGGGCGCTGGTTGGCGGTGAGATTGTCGAAGTTCATCCTGACTTGAAGGCAGGCGGCAAAGTCGAGCGCGGCGATACCCTGGTTGTGATTGACCGCTTCGACTACGAAGGGGCCGTGACCGAAGCCCGTGCCAACCTAGCTGAAGCGCAAGCCGCACTCGTGGAAAACGAGGGCCGTGTTGCGCTTGAAAAGGCCAATCTCGTTCGTGCCGGCGAACAGCTGGAGTTTGCTCAACGTGATCTGGAGCGGGCGGAGGAGCTTCTCGGACGCGGTGCGGCAACAGAGCGAACGGTTGACGACCGCAAGCTGATCGTGTCTCAGCGCCAGCAAAGCGTTGAACGGTCCGAAAACACGCTGGCTTTGGAAGAGGCAAAGGTCGTCCAGCAAAAAGCCACTGTCGAGCGCCTGGAATGGCGCCTTGAAAACGCTCAGCGCCAGTTGGAGAACACCGTTCTTACGGCGCCGTTCGATGCAATCGTACGTTCCTCTGCAGCCGAGCCGGGACGTCTCATCAGCGTAAACGATGCAATCGTGTCACTCTATGACAGCAGTGAGTTCGAAGTCCGGCTAACTCTGTCGGACAACCAGTATGGACGCTTGCTCGAAGACAGCGGTACGGTTGTCGGGCGGCCGGTCGACGTGATCTGGAATCTTGGGGATCAACCTGTCACGTATCCTGCCACAGTCACGCGAATTGGAGCGGATGTCGCAAGTGACCGGGGCGGTGTTGATCTGATAGCGCGCATTGATGCATCGGGAGCGGCAGTTCCGCTGCGTCCTGGCGCCTTCGTCGAAGTGGCGGTTCCGGACAGAACCTACGCCAATAGCTTCCGCATTCCGGAAACAGCCTACTACGGCCAGGGGACTGTCTATGTCGTTGAAGACAATCGCCTTCAGGCCAGGCTAGTGAACGCACTTGCAATTGACGACGGTTTCATCCTCGTGCGCGGTGACCTGAATTCTGGTGAAACCTTGTTGGTGACGCGTATCCCGGAAGCTGGCGAAGGACTGCTGGTCGGCGATGTGAACGCTGAAAAACCAGCGGCGAACCAAGCTGCTGAGCCTGCAGATCATTCTGCTTTGGTCGCGCAGTAAAGGGGGACGACATGGCACGCCCAATGGAACCCCGCGGCATTATGGAAGTTCTGGTGCGGCACCCGAATGCAGCCAATCTGATCATGGCAATCATGGTGCTTTTTGGCGCATACGGCCTTGCGAAGCTGAATACGCAATTTTTTCCGACCGTCAAAATCGACAATATTTCTGTTTCAGTATCCTGGCCGGGCGCCAGTGCTGAAGATGTCTCTACAAACATTCTTGAAGTCATTGAACCGGAACTCAGGTTCATCGATGGAATGAAGGAATTGACGTCCTATGGGCGTGAGGGCAGTGGCTCGGTCCGGATGGAATTTTTCGAAGGCACCGACATGCAAAAAGCTCTGTCGGATGTCGAACAAGCCGTCGCCTCAGTGACAACGCTGCCAGTTGATTCTGAAACGCCAAAAGTTTCTGCCACAACGTTTTCAGACGGGGTCGCAACGCTCGCCCTTCGCGGTCCATTCCCGGAACAGGCGCTGAAAGTCTTTGCGCGGCAGATGCGCGATGACCTGCTCGCCCGCGGCATCGACAAGGTTGAGCTCAAGGGGTACCGGTCGCCAGAGTATCTCGTTGAAATACCGGAACGCGAACTGCGCCGCCTGGATCTAACCGTCTCGGATGTGGCCACACAGATTGCTGGAAACACGGTTGATTTACCTGCTGGCAATCTCGACGGCGGTGTCGAACGGCAGATCAGGGCCTTGTCTGAGAACCGGTCTCCTGAGGCTGTCGGCCGCGTAGAGGTGAAGTCCTTTGCCTCCGGCGAAAAGACCAAGGTTGAGGACATCGGCACGGTTGTTCGGGATTTTGACGAAAGCGAAAATCAGGGTTTTTCGCAAGGCGCGCGCGCAATTGAACTCGACATTCTTCGAGCCGAGACCACCGACACTTTGAAGGCAGCGCAGATCGTCGATGACTATTTGGCTGAGATCACACCTCAGCTGCCGCAGTCGCTCGAAATCCTGAAATACGACGTCCGGGCCGATGCCGTAAAGGGGCGCATCAACCTGCTGGTTGAAAACGGGCTGACAGGTCTCGTGCTCGTGGTCGGGATTTTGTTCTTGTTCCTGAACGCGCGGATTGCGCTTTGGGTCGCAGCTGGCATTCCGGTCGCCATGATGGCAACGCTCGGAATCATGTGGCTGATGGGTGAGAGCATCAACATGATCTCCATGTTTGCCCTCATCATGATGCTTGGTGTGATTGTTGATGATGCGATTGTTGTCGGCGAGCATACGGCGACCCGGCAAGCCATGGGTGACAGTCCTGAAGACGCGGCTGTCAACGGGGCAAGCACGATGCTGGCGCCGATCTTTGCCGCAAGCCTGACGACCATTGCCGCCTTTATACCGATCCTCCTGATCAGTGATGTGCTCGGTCAAATAATGGGAACGCTGCCCGTGGTTGTGGTCGCTGTTGTCATTGCATCCTTGATCGAATGTTTCATGATCCTTCCGGGCCACCTGTCGCATGCCCTGGGCAGCCGGCCGCGCTGGAACTGGTGGCGCGTCGTTCTGCTTGCGGGGGCGCCGGCGCTGTTCCTGAGTGCGCTGGTCAACCAGCCGGACATGTCCGTTCCCCCATTCCTGGATGTGATCGATGATCCCTTACGCGCCCTCAAGGACACCGTCGGTTTGGTTCCGTTCGAGGCGATTGTTGTCGCGGTCTGTTTTACGCTGGCGGTTGGATTTGAAGCCTTTCTGAGTGTCATGCGCCGGTCACGGGCAGGGTCCCGCCACAGCAGCCAGCCAAGCTGGTTCCGCCGCGGATTTGACGCTGGCTTCAACTGGGTCCGGGACTATCCGTTCCATGCCTTTGTGAAAGTCGCTGTAAACTGGCGGTATGTCACCTTCGCGGTCGCGGTCGCCGCCATGGTGCTTGCTGTGGGGCTGGTCCGTGGTGGCCGGGTGGGCTTCACATTCTTTCCCTCGCCAGAAGCGGAAAACCTGACCGCCTCAATATTTTTTCATGCGGGTATTCCGGAAGATCAGGCAATCGATGGGATCATCAAAATTGAGGACGCCCTAAAAGAAGCGGAGGCGGAGCTCACCGGTGGTGCTGGTTCGAGCCTTGTCGTTGCGACCTACGCAACGCTCGGTGTTGCGGGCAACAACCGTGGTGACAATGTCGCGAACATCACAGTGCAGCTCAGCCGGTCCGAGGAGCGAACTGTCAGGACACCGACCATCGTCAACGCATGGCGATCAGCTGTTCCTGAAATTCCGGGCATCTCCCGCGTTGCGATTGCCGAACGGCGCGGCGGTCCTCCAGGGCGGGATCTGGATATCCGTCTGACCGGGGCATCGCTTCAGGATCTGAAGGCCGCGGCACGAGAGCTGCAGCAGGAACTGTCTGCGTTCCCGGGGACCAGCGGCGTTGAAGATGATTTGCCTTATGGCAAGCCGGAATTGCTGGTTGAGCTAACACCACGGGGTCGGGCGCTTGGTTTCACGGTGGAAAGCGCAGCCCGGCAAATCCGCAATGCATTCGAAGGCAACATCGCCCGGAGGTTTGCCGAAGGCGATGAAGAGGTGACCGTTCGGGTTCGCCAGCAGGTCGATGTCGATGGCACGGCCGCCCTTCGGCAGTTGTCATTGCGAACACCGGGCGGTGAATTCGTGCCGCTCACAGAAGTCGTCAATCTGACCGATGCTCAAGGCTTTTCGGTGATCTTGCGCCGGGACGGCAAAACGGTTGTCTCCGTGGTCGCCGACATCGACAGCACGGTGTCGTCGAACAACCAGATCATTGCCGAGCTTCAGGAAGCTTTCCTGCCCAATCTCGCCAGAACCTACGGTCTGGAATATTCGTTTGCGGGCAGGGCAGAGGAGCAGGCGAATGCGTTCTCCGAGCTCCTGACCGGTGTGCTCATGGCAATTGCCGGAATTTACATCATCCTTGCAGCGATCTTCGGCAGTTATTCCCGGCCTCTCGTTGTGATGTCGATCATTCCGTTTGGCATCGTCGGTGCAATTGTCGGCCACTACCTGATGGGCTTTAAGCTCACCATTCTCAGCCTCATCGGTTTGCTGGGACTTGCAGGGATCCTGGTCAACAACTCGATCATTTTGGTCGCCCGTTTTGAGGAACGGCGCAAGAGTGGCGAGGACTTGGATTCAGCTGCTATCAGTTCAAGTTGCGATCGTCTGCGGGCCGTGTTGTTGACCTCGATGACCACCATCGGCGGGCTGTTGCCGCTGATGTTTGAGACCAGCCTGCAGGCACAGTTCCTGCTGCCCATGGCCATCACGATCGTGTTCGGTTTGGCGACGGCGACAGCGCTGGTTTTGGTGCTTGTGCCGGCTCTCCTGAAGATTGGCGACGATATCGCCGGTCTTGTCCAGCTGCGTCATAGGCCTATGCCACCATCAGATGGACCCGGACGGGGATTGACGCCCGCCGAGTAGTATCAAAGCCGGACTGCGAACTCTGCTACAGCTTGGGCGGCGGCGTTGATGTTGCCATCAAGTGTTGCAGGTGACTTGCCGCGCGGACCAAAATCGTGGTTGCCGTCTTCCAGATAGCGCAACGTGACAAAAGCGGGCAGAGTGATGGCATCAATTTCCGCCTGATTGCCAAAGGGATCGCGATCACCCTGCAGAATAAGTACCGGGCGTTTTGCCTCCTGAAGAGGGGAAAGCCGCCAGTCTGCATCCGGCTTACCGGTGGGATGGAACGGATAACCGAAACAACAGACACCCTTGACCCGGGAGGGCAAGGAGCCGCCACCGGATAACATGGCAGCCACCCGGCCGCCCATGGATTTCCCGCCCACCAGAAGCGGGCCTTCTGCCTCACTCATCAGCTTCTGCAGGGCAGTTTGGAACTCACCGATCAGCTTGTCGGCCTTCGGCGGTGGTTTCTTGGAGCCGCCAGTTCTGCGGCCAGCCATGTAAGCAAATTCGAACCGTGCACTCGCGATGCTGTTTTCGGCAAGCGCACCTGCAAGCTTCTCCATAAACGTGGAATCCATCGGTGCGCCGGCTCCATGTGCCAGAAGAAGTGTTGCCACGGTGTCTGTGTCCGGCCGGGTCCAAAGAAAATCAGTCATCGTTTTGTCTGCTGTGCCGCGCGAATGTGAATTGCTGGAAATCTTGTCCGTGCACTACATATGCTCGGCAAGGAAAGCAAGTCAGGGATACGAGGTGCAGGTGGAGACGGCTGAATTACTGAAAGGTCTGGATGCTAACACAATCCGGCTTGCCTGTTTTGCCGGAATATTTGGCCTGATGGCGGCTATTGAATTCGCATTGCCGAAGAGGGAGCAACCACTCGGGCGGAGCAAACGCTGGCCGACCAATTGGGCGCTCGTCGTTCTTGATGCAGCTTTGGTTCGGTTCATCTTTCCAATAGGTGGTGTTGGTTTGGCGATGCTGGCCTTCGACAACGGCTGGGGCCTGTTCGGCTGGCTCGGCTGGTCGGGCGTTGTCGCCTGGTTGCTGACCTTCGTTGTTCTGGATCTTGCAGTCTGGTTTCAACATTGGGCGTCTCACAAGGTGCCGCTGT
This sequence comes from uncultured Labrenzia sp., assembly GCA_937911395.1. Lineage (GTDB taxonomy): Bacteria > Pseudomonadota > Alphaproteobacteria > Rhizobiales > Stappiaceae > Roseibium. The sequence goes on along the minus strand of CALDSI010000479.1, from coordinate 19,325 downwards.
TCTGGCGCATTCACCGGATGCATCATGCAGATGCCGAGGTCGATGTTTCGACCGCCCTTCGCTTTCATCCGATTGAGATCCTTCTCTCGTTCGTCTGGAAAGGTGCGGTCATTGTCGCGCTCGGCGGACCGGTGGAAGCGGTGCTGGTTTTTGAAATCGTGTTGAATGGCGCAGCACTCTTCAATCATGCCAATGCCTCGCTCCCCGGATGGCTCGACCGAATCTTGAGAGTGTTGATCGTCACGCCAGACATGCACCGGGTTCATCATTCGGTGAAGCGCCGCGAAACAGACTCGAACTACGGTTTCAATCTTTCCGTATGGGATCGGGTTTTCGGAACATATGTGCCGCAGCCTGAGCGGGGGCACGAGGGCATGGAGCTCGGCCTTGGACCCGAACTCACGCCGAAAGCGCACAGTTTACCTTTCAGTCTGGCCATACCGTTTCTTAAGTCCGGACGGCGTCGTGAGGTACCTGAAAATCAGTAGAAACTGAGCGGGAAGTAACGCAGATACAGTTCCTGATAGACGCCTTTCTGGTGGAGTTGCCTTAGGGCATAGTTCAATGCTGCGGCCCGCTCGGTATCACCGTTCCGTGTTGCTATCGCCATACCCTCCCCAAAGTAACCCGGCTCCAGCCAGGGACCACCGGCAAAACGGCAGCAGTTCTCCGCCGCAGGGCTGCGCAGCCAGAACGAGAGGCTGAGACCGTCACCAAAATAAGCATTTGCCGTCCCATCCTTTACGGCTTCTCTGGCTTCTGCAGTGGAGGGGAAGTCGAGGATATCGGCGCTTGGCCAGAATTTGCGAGCAAAGGCTTCGTAACGGGTTCCGGCTTGAACCGCGACTGTTTGGCCGGGTTTGGGAGCATCGCCGAAGTCTGTTTCCGCTGAGTTTGAAACGATCACACGGGCCGGCAGTTTCATGTAGTCGTCGGTAAATGTCAGATCCCGGGCCTGCGGCGAATACCGGGAAAGGCCTGAGATGATTGCGTCGCCTTCCTCCTCATCCAAGGCAGGGATCAGAACCTCAAAGTCTTTTATTTTCAACGCACAGGAGATTGCGAGCTCTTGGCAAAGAGCCCGCGATAAGTCGATGTTGAACCCTGTTAGGCGGCCTTGCGGATCGCGGAACACAAAGGGCGGGAAGTTGTCCGTTGCAAGAAACTGGATTGTGTCCGGGATGTTGTTCGGCCGATCGAAAACAGCTTTGTGATCCCAGAAATTGGGAACGACGATTTCTGGTTGATCCGCCCGGGCTAAATCAGAAGTTGCAACCATAGCGATTATAGTTAATAGTATTGCAACTAAATTTAAGGAAGTAACACCAAATACCCGTTTGCCGGGGGGCAGCAATTCAGCTTTGTTTATTGATAATCCCCTACGGCAGAAGTGCGTGTATCGAGTATGCGGGGGGGGCGAATATGCAGGATAGTCTGCCGGGTGTTCTTGAAATCCTGTTGTCACGTGGCGTTCCCCGATCGGTATTAACAGCGGCTCATGACGCGGCCCAAGTTCAGGGCGTCCCGTTTGAAGAGTATCTGCTTCGCCACGCCATTGTCACTACGGAGTGTCTTTACAGCGCCTTTGCAGAACTCTGCAATCTTCCGTTTTTGCCGGAAAACGGGTTTCGGTTGCGCACCCTGAATGACCGGCCATTGGCCATAGGGGAGGCTGAGTTTGGCCCGACCCTGTTATCGCTTTACCGGAACCAGGCGCTTTATGCGATTGCCCCGGAGCCCGGACAGTTTCTCGCTGTTCGCCGCCATTTGGAACGCCATCCGGTACTTGCCAAACAAATCCGGATCACGACCCCTGCCGCAATCGAATATGCGTCCCATGTATCCAATTCACCGGCTGGAGAATTGGAAATCCGGTTTCCGGCCTATTCGGCGCGGCATATCCGGTTGCCGGCGGTCCTTTTGATCCTGTGTTTTCTCGCTGTCTTTGTGCTGGGTGTCAGCCAGATGATTTCCGGGGCTTTGCTGTTTGTTGTAACCGGCGTCGTTTCGCTGGCCTGTTTGGGAGCCGGGATCATCCGTTTTGTTTGCGCACAGTCTTCTCAAGAGGAAGACTTGGTCTACCATTTGCCTGAGCCCTTAAGCTCCGGGCTGATCATCTGGCCGAAGTATACGGTTCTTGTTCCGCTCTACAGGGAAGCAGGCGTTGTTCCGGATCTGCTGCGGGCTCTAAATGCATTGAATTATCCCCGTGACCGGCTTCAGATCCTTCTCCTGATTGAAACGGACGACCTTGAAACCGCAGCAGCCCTTCCTCAAGATCTGCCGCCTCACATCGAAGCCTTGGTGGTGCCGGACGGGACCCCTCGGACGAAACCGCGCGCGTTGGACTACGGTTTGGCAGCAGCCACCGGAACTTATGTGACTGTCTTCGATGCGGAGGACAGGCCAGACCCTGACCAGCTGAAGAAGGCGGCGTTCTTCTTTGCAAAAGGGCCCGTTGAACTCGCCTGTTTGCAGGCCCGATTGGTGGTCGATAACGCCAACGAAACATTTGTGTCCCGGCAGTTTGCGCTTGAATATGCCTGCCTGTTTGACCAGTTGCTGCCTTGGCTGTTCAGACACCGATGGCCGTTTCCGCTGGGTGGGACCTCCAATCACTTCCGCATCAGTGCACTCCATGCCGTCGGCGGTTGGGATCGGTACAATGTGACGGAAGACGCCGATCTCGGCGTTCGGCTCGAACGGCTGGGGTTCCGTCTTGGTGTTTTGCCGTGTCAGACATTGGAAGAAGCACCGGTTACCTTAAAGGCCTGGTTCGCCCAACGCGCTCGTTGGCATAAGGGGTGGCTGCAGACAATTTTCGTTCATGCGCGATCACCGAAGCGGTTACTGAGCGATCTGGGAGCGGTTAGAACAGCCGTTTTGGCAGTATTGTTCCTCGGCACTTTTCTCTTAATTGCCCTGCATCCGGTCTTCTTTGTTCTCCTGACTGGAACTCTTCTTGGCTACTACGACCACACTTATTTTTTTGGCAATATTGTGCTGACCGTGATGTTTGTATCAGGTGCGGCTGTCGGCTATGCGGGCGCCCTGTTTGCTCTGTGGGCAGGTGCCCGCGGGCGTGGGCATGGCATCCGGTTGCTCGACGCGCCGGGCGTGTTGATCTACTGGACGTTTGCCGGTCTCGCCTTTTACAGAGCCGTCTGGGAATTGGCCTCAGCACCCTATCGCTGGAACAAGACAGAACATGGTGTATCGCGTCAACGAGCCTCTTTGACCAATTGGAAAACGACGCCCGAAGCGGAACTGAAATAAGTATTATCTTTGTTGGCAGGCGTAATCATACCATTTTCTTGAAAAATCGAAAACTGCTGATCTCTTTCCCCTATGGCTTATGGGGCCGTTGAAGGCCATATTTCCGTTTGCAACTGAATTTAAGGGAAGAATGGCAGTGCCGAAGTCGTACTACGCGCCCACGGGCGGACATCCGGGGCAGGAAACACTCTTGACTGACAGGGCTGTCTTTACAGACGCCTATGCCGTCATTCCGCGCCGGACCATGCGCGATATTGTAACCAGCTACTTGCCATTTTGGGATGAGACGCGTCTTTGGGTCCTGTCCCGTCCATTGTCAGGGTTTGCCGAGACCTTTTCGCAGTACATCATGGAAGTCGCTCCCGGCGGTGGTTCTGAGCGCCCGGAAACGGATCCGGATGCTGAAGGTGTGCTCTTTGTTGTGGAGGGCGAGGCTGTTCTGACTGTTGAGGGAACGCGCTATGACTTGCGTGCAGGGAGTTATGCCTTCCTGCCGCCTGAGACGGAATGGACGTTCAAAAATAAAAGCGGCAATCCAGTCCGCTTTCATTGGGTGCGCAAATCCTATGAAGCTGTTGACGGTCTGGATTTTCCCGAGGTCTTTGTGACCCATGAAGACGATGTCGCGCCGATCGAAATGCCGGGCACCGAGGGCAAGTGGGCAACGACCCGCTTTGTTGATCCGAAAGACTTGCGGCACGACATGCATGTCAACATCGTCACCTTCCAGCCGGGGGCGGTCATTCCCTTTGCCGAGACCCATGTGATGGAGCACGGGCTTTATGTGCTCGAAGGCAAGGCGGTTTACCGGCTCAATCAGGATTGGGTCGAAGTGGAAGCCGGTGACTACATGTGGCTCCGGGCCTTTTGTCCTCAGGCCTGTTATGCCGGTGGCCCTGGACCGTTCCGGTACCTTCTCTACAAGGACGTCAATCGGCACATGGCGCTCTAAACAGCTGCGCCAGACGGAATGGGAATAAGGCCCGGAGCGGCTCGCTTTTCCCATAATTGTGTCTAAGGACAATGTTTTTCGAGACAGGCAGCCGTGGATTGATAACAATAAGACTGCGGTCCGGCGGGTGAAGCTGGATCGCGACAACCCCGGCCTTGCCGGGTGTTCCACCTGCTCTTCATCATAGCGGACATATTACATTGCGGATCGTCATCAACGGGTTCGGCCGAATTGGCCGGACTGTCTTGCGCCAAATACTTCGGTTGCCTGCTGGTCACTCCATTGATGTGGTGCAGATCAATGACATCGCAGCGCTCGAGACCTGTGCGTACCTCTTCAAGTACGACAGCGTTTTCGGTCCTTATCCCGGGTCCGTTGAGCACACGGATGACAGCCTGATCGTGGACGGACGTAAAATCCATTTCACGTGTGCTCCGGACATTTCCGGTTTCGACCTGTCAGGTGTGGATGTGGTTTTGGAATGCACGGGGCGGGCAGATACCAGAGATGTAGCATCCCGGGGCCTCAAGGCCGGGGCCCGCAATGTGCTGATCTCCGGGCCGTCTGCTGCCGCAGATGTGACCCTGGTGCTCGGGGCGAATGAAGACCAGCTCGGCGGCCACACGATTGTGTCCAATGGGTCTTGCACAACAAATGCCCTGGCTCCGCTCTTGCGCGGAATTGATGATGCGATCGGCATCGAAACCGGTCACATGACCACGGTCCACTGTTACACCGGCAGTCAGCCGATGGTGGATGCGCCGCGTGGGCCGCTGGAGCGCAGCCGGGCAGGCGGTGTGTCCATGGTTCCGACAACCACCAGTGCGACCAAGCTCTTGGGCGTTGTGCTGCCGCAGCTCAACGGCAAGGTCAGCGGGGCTGCCGTGCGAGTTCCCTCGATCAGTGTCTCGGCAATAGACGTTACGCTCACGTTGAAAAAGTCGCCAGAAGACGACGTCAACGCGCAGCTCCAGAAGATCTTTGATAGCAGTTCAATCGTCGGTTTTACAAACGATCACGTCGTCTCGACCGATATGCGTGCCCGGCCGGAGTCTCTGGTCGTTGCTCTGCCGGAAACGCTTGCCGTTGGGGACCGTCAGGTCCGCATTTTCGGCTGGTACGACAATGAATGGGGCTTTTCCTGCCGGATGATCGACATGGCGCGCCTCATGGCGGCCCGGTAGGTCAAACCGCCTCAACGATCCAAGGCGTATCGAACCAGTGTTCTTCGAGGTTGCTGCCATCGCCGATCCGGTCGACGACGATATATCGGCCCGGTTTTTTGATCGGAGCTAGAACGCCGTGCCAAGTCCCCCGGTGAAGGTTGATGGATTGCCCCGGCTGGGTAACAAAGGCTTTCAAATTGACCGGCGCGCCGTCCTTGTCTTCGGCGACAATCACCAGCATTGGAACACCGTCCAGCGGAACAAATGCCTGGCTTCCGTCCGGGTGCCGCTCGACCATGTCGACCGTATAAGGAAAGGTTCGAGCCTTCGCGTCAAAGAGGCTGATCCCGGCGCGGCCGCTGCCGAAATCAACTTTTGCCAGATCATGATGACGCCCGCACATGCCTTGATTGATGATCTTGTCCGGCTCACCGGAAACTTCGATTACGTCGCCAAAATCGGCAAACGCCTCAGCTGTCAGAGGCGCGGGGGTCAGAACATGGGTCATGGCAGAACATCCATCAGGCGGAATTCCGCGATCCGCTCAACCTGGCGGCACGCCTCGGCAAATTCCGTTTCACGATCATTGCCGATCCGCTCGTGAAAGGCAGCCAGGATGGATGCCTTGGTGTGATCACGGACGGCGATGATGAATGGGAAGCCGTGTTTGGCGACGTATTCGGAATTGAGCTTGGTAAAGGTTTCCCGCTCGTCGTCGGTAAGCATGTCCAGACCCGCACCGGCTTGTTCGCTGGTGCTTTCTGCGGTGAGGCGTCCAGCCGCTGCCAGCTTTCCGGCAAGGTCCGGGTGCGCGGTTAGAACGCCCAAACGCTCCTCCGCGCTCGCCGTCCGGAACTTGCGGCAGAGCGCATTGTGGACGCCAGCCGCACAGTCATGCGCCGGGCCGAGTTCCAATTCAAACGCACGCTCTGCGATCCAGGGCGAGTGTTCAAAGATGCCGCCAAACTTGGCAACGAACGTGTTGCGATCCATCTGGCTCGGACGCTCAAAGGTTTGCGGCGGATGTTGTTTGGCCCAATGCTCAGCAATCTCGATCCGGCGCGGACACCAAACGTCGGTGTGGCTCTGGATGTAATCGATAAACTTCTTCAAGGCCGCGATTTTGCCCGGCCGCCCGATCAAGCGGCAGTGCAGACCGACGGACATCATCTTCGGAGCGCCCGCTTCGCCTTCGGCATAAAGGACATCGAACGCGTTTTTCAGGTACTCGAAGAAATCCTCACCGCTGCTCCATCCCGGCGATACGGAAAAGCGCATATCGTTGGCTTCCAGCGTATAGGGGATGATCAACTGTTGCCTGCCGCCGAGCTCCAGCCAATAGGGTAGATCATCGTCATAGGTGTCGGAGATGTAGTCAAAGCCACCTTCTTCCGCGACCAGCCGGACCGTGTTTTCCGAGCAGCGACCGGTGTACCAGCCGTGTGGACGCTCACCTGTGACTTCAGTATGGAGGCTAATAGCTTCTGCAATGGCCGCGCGTTCGGTCTCCGGATCCATGTCCTTGTGTTCGATCCATTTCAAACCATGGCTGGCAATTTCCCAGCCGGCGCTTTTCATGGCGGCGACCTGTTCCGGATTGCGGGCGAGCGCCGTTGCAACACCGTAGATGGTCAGCGGGATGTTCGCGCCGGTGAAAAGCCTGTGGATCCGCCAGAAACCGGCGCGCGCGCCGTACTCATAGATGGATTCCATGTTCCAGTGGCGTTGACCTGGCCACTGCGCGGCACCCGGAATATCTGACAAGAACGCTTCAGACGCGGGATCGCCATGAAGAACGCAGTTCTCGCCGCCTTCCTCGTAGTTCAGAACGAATTGCACAGCGACTTTGGCACCGTTCGGCCAGTTTGCGTTCGGTGGCGTGGGACCATAACCACGAAGATTTCGGGGATAGCGATTCAAGACAGACCTCCAAGCTTTCCGGTCTTATAAAACAGCGCGCGGGTAATCGGTTTTCGATAATTCTTGAAAGTGCTTCACAGTTCCAGCTTCAGACTGACGGCGTTTTGGCCAGTTCGTCCTGAATGTGTGCGACCATGAAGTCGATGAAGAGGCGGACTTTTGGATCTTGTCGGCGGCGGTGGGTGTAAAGGCATGCCATTTGAACGGGGATCGGTGGTTCGCTTTCCAAAACTTGAACCAAGCGCCCGGGCTTCAGGTGTTCCGCCACTTCACACACCGGTTTCAAAACAATCCCGTGGCCTTCCAGCGCCCAGGCGGTGAGCACATCGCCGTGGTCGGACTCAAAAGGACCTTTGACCGGAATACGTTTCACACCCTCGGGTGTTTCAAGGGGCCACTGAAATTCCGGCGCGCCGGGATAGCGCATGTTCAAACAGTCGAATTTGCCTGTCGACAAATCGGCGCTCGACGCCGGTTGTCCCGTCTTGGCGATGTAGTCCGGGGAGGCGCAGAGGATCCTCTGGCAATCGGCGATCTTGCGGATTTTCAGGTTCGAGTCTTCCGGAACTCCCAAAAAGAACGCCGCATCGAGGCCTTCGCCTGTCAGGTCCACCTTCCGGTCAGACAAGCGCAACCGGATATCGATCAGCGGATGGTCTGCCTTGAAGGTCGGAATGGCCGGGGCAATCAGACTTTGCCCCATGCTGATGGGAGCAGCCACGAACAGTGTCCCGCGCGGTGAGCGGGTCATGTTGGTGATTTCCGCTTCCGCTTCTTCTACCGCTTCCATGATTTTTGTGGCGCCGCGGTAAAAGATATTGCCTTGTTCGGTCGGGCTCAGGGCGCGGGTCGTGCGCTGAAACAGCCGGACATTCAGGTGTTCTTCCAATTGAGAAATCCGGGACGATGCGACAGCAGACGAAATTCTAAGGTCCCTTGCGGCTGCGGACATGTTACCGAGCTCATAGACACGTAAAAAGGTGCGGATATTCTCCAGGTAAGCCATTTGGCGATTGTTCCGGATTTTTTGAAACTGCTTGGATTATGTCGGGATACCAGAAAATTGGATGATCGACTAGGTTGATGGCAAAGTTTTTGGAGGGATTGGAATGCTGGATATCGCCATCATTTGGGATTGGCTGATGTTTGCCGTCAGGTGGCTTCACGTCATCACCGCGATCGCGTGGATCGGCTCGTCATTTTACTTTATCGCGCTTGATCTCGGCCTCAGAAAAGTGCCGCATCTGCCCGTAGGCGCGCATGGTGAAGAATGGCAGGTCCACGGCGGCGGCTTCTACCATATCCAGAAATACCTGGTCGCGCCCGCCAACATGCCGGAACATCTGATCTGGTTCAAATGGGAGAGTTATGCGACCTGGTTGTCCGGCGCAGCTCTCTTGATGATGGTCTATTGGGTCGGCGGTGAGCTCTATCTGATCGATCCGGCAAAAGCGGACCTTGCACTTTGGCAGGGCATCTTGATCTCCGCAGCATCCCTGTCGATCGGCTGGCTTGTCTATGACTTCCTCTGCAAGTCGAAGCTTGGCGACAACCCGACCCTGCTGATGGTGCTTCTGTTCGCGCTGCTGGTCGTCATGGGATATGGCTACAATCTGGTCTTTACCGGCCGCGCCACCCTGCTGCATCTGGGTGCTTTCACGGCGACCATCATGTCGGCGAATGTGTTCTTCATCATCATTCCGAACCAGAAAATCGTCGTCGCGGATCTGAAAGCGGGCCGGACGCCCGATCCGAAATACGGCAAGATTGCCAAGCTGCGGTCCACGCACAACAATTACCTGACCCTGCCGGTGATCTTCCTGATGTTGTCCAATCACTACCCGTTGGCGTTTGCCTCTGAGTACAACTGGGTAATCGCAGCGCTTGTCTTCCTGATGGGCGTTACCATCCGGCACTACTTCAACTCCAACCATGCTGGAACCGGCAATCCGACCTGGACATGGCTGGTAACCGCACTTCTGTTCCTCGGTGTTATCTGGCTGTCGATGGCCCCGTTACAGCACGACACCTACGAAGCGTCCGAAGCGCGGCCGCTGACAAAGACTGAGCAGGTCTTTGCCAATGCCGAAGGGTTTGAAGAGGTGATGGCGATCGTACCCGGGCGCTGTGCCATGTGCCATGCCCGGGAGCCCTTTTACGAGGGGATCTACTGGGCACCAAAGGATGTTCTTCTTGAGACGGAAGCGGATGTCGTGCGCTCGGCCAAGCAGGTTTACCTGCAGGCTGGTGTGACAAACGCCATGCCGCCGGCCAATGTGTCTCATATGGAAGAGAGCGAACGGCGCGCGATTGTGGCTTGGTACCGGAACGCCACCAAAGATCAGCCGTTCTGGATTGGTGCGCGCTGACGGGCCGGTTGCTCAATTTATTTTACGCTTGAAATATTTCACTTGTATAACAGCGCCTGTTGGCCTCCGAATGCTTTAATTCGGGCGCCGACATTGTTCAGTGTTCGGCTCTGTCAATTGAAGACTTGTGTCATTCGGCATTTTTCCCAATAAAAAAACTTTGCCTATGCCCTTGCGTCACGGGGTTTTACTGAGACCATCCCGCATCTATGGTTGAGGCACAATCTTCAAAGCTTGAGGAGGCAACTGAAGGTTGTTTGACGAACAGGCTGGTGATGCCGGGGGGAATCAATGACATCAAGCGATCGTCCGTGGACCGCGTTTTATGGACCCGATGTGCGGTCCGATATAGAGGCCGCATCCTATCGCACGATCAGTGATTTGATCCGGTCAGCAGCAGACACCTACAAGTCTGCCCCGGCCTTCACGACCTGCATGCACAACGGCATGAACGGCACTTTGACCTTCGAGCAGGTCGATGAAATGTCAGACGCCTTTGCGGTCTATCTTCGGGAGGTGGCAGGACTTGCGCAGGGCGACCGCGTAGCATTGCAAATGCCGAACGGCCTGTCGTTTCCAATTGCTGCCTTTGGTGTCTTCAAGGCCGGCTGTGTTCTGGTGAACGTTAACCCGCTCTACACAGCAGAAGAGATGGCGCGCCAGTTCCAGGATGCGGAACCGCATGCGCTGGTGATTGTCGACATGTTTGCCGACAAGATCCCGGCTGCAACAAAGGGACATCCGATCCCCAACATTATCGTCACGCGGGTTGCGGAGTTTTTGCCTTCATTGCCGCGCGGCATCATCGGGTTGGTACAAAAATACTGGGACCGGTCGGTCAAACCTATCGAAGTCCCGCATATCCGTTTTCCGGAAGCACTCGCCGCGGGGCGGGAACACAAAACCCGCGACCATGTCGAAGTTGATGCCTATCATCAGTCCGTCGAGCCCGACGATGTGGCCTGCTTGCAATACACCGGCGGGACGACGGGTGTTGCGAAGGGCGCGATGCTTACCCACAAGAACCTGCTCATGAACATGGAGCAATCGCTGGAGATGTGCCCGGCGGTGCAACGAGGTGAGGAGGTCGCGCTGACGGCTCTTCCGCTTTACCATATCTTCGCGTTTACGCTGAATTTGCTTGCCTTTTATTGGATCGGATCGCGGAATATTCTGATCCCAAATCCCCGGCCGCTGACCAATCTCAAACGCGCGTTTGAGAATTACAAGATCACCTGGATGAGCGGGGTGAACACCTTGTTCAATGGTCTTTGCAACGAGACGTGGTTTCTGGACAGCCCGCCAAAATATCTGAAGTTTTCCTCGGCCGGTGGCATGGCCTTGCAGGCAGATGTCGCGCGCAGATGGGAGGACGTGACTGGCCGGCCGGTTTTGCAAGGCTACGGGCTGACCGAAACCTCACCTGTTCTCAGTTTCAACCCGATCGGCAAGACGCGTGACGGGTCAATCGGGATACCGTTGCCGTCGACTTTGTTGCGCTGTGTGGACGATGATGGCAATCCGGTGCCGCAGGGCGAGCGCGGGGAAATCGCGGCCAAAGGACCGCAGGTCATGGCTGGGTACTGGAACAAGCCGGAAGAGACCGCGATCGTCATGCGGGATGGCTGGTTTCTGACAGGCGATATCGGCGTAATGGAGCCGGATGGGTATTTCTACATCGTTGACCGGAAGAAGGACATGATTGTCGTGTCGGGCTTCAATGTTTACCCGAACGAGGTCGAAGATTGCCTAGCCTTGCATCCCGGTATCTTTGAAGCCGCCGTAATTGGCGTTCCGGATGATACGACAGGGGAAGCGGTGAAGGCCTATGTTGTTCTGAACGACAAGAGCCTGACCAAAGAGGCGATCCGGGCCCATTGCAAGGAACACCTCACGGCTTACAAAGTGCCCAAACGAGTTGAGATCCGGGACGACCTGCCCAAATCAAACGTTGGCAAGATCCTCAGAAAAGACCTGCGCGCAGAAGACCTGCAGGCGGCGGAGTAACAATCCATGGTCGGACCATTTGAACAGGCGCTCCTGGCGGCCATGATCTTTGTCATCATGCTGGGAATGGGCGCGTCCCTGACCCCACGCGACTTTTATCTGGCACTGCGCCGGCCCTATGGTCTCGCCGTTGGTGTCATCTCGCAATATGGCTTCATGCCGTTCATCGGCTTCCTGATGACACTGGCTTTGGCATTGCCCGAGCCGATTGCAATCGGGCTCTTGATCATGTCCTGCATGCCGGGTGGCACGACATCGAACATTTTTGCCTATTTCTCCAAAGGCAATCTGGCGTTGTCGGTTCTCATGACGGTCACTTCGACCGTATTTGGTGTCATCCTCATTCCAATTGTCCTTGTGATCTACGCCACGGCGTTGGATCTCGAAATCCCTCGAGAAAATATCATCGCAACCCTGGTGATCCTGTTGGTCCCAGTCGCGATCGGTATGGGTTTACGGAAAATCAGTGCGAATATCGGAGCAGTGACAGAGTTTTTCGGATCGGCTTTGGCCTTGTTCTTTATCGCCTTCATCGCAATCTCCTGGATCCCGCGGAACTGGCAATTCCTTCTGACAACCACGCCAGCAACTTATTTCGCCGCGATCATGCTCGGTGTCTTCGGGATTTTGGTTGGTTATCTCTTCGCCCGGTCCTTGAAGCTTCATCCGCGCAACGTTCGGACAATCGCTTTGGAGACTGGTATTCAGAATGGACCGCTGGCTGTTGCCATCATTGCCCTGACCTTTCCGAGCGACGAGCAACAAGGGATCATGGCTGTAGCGGCGCTCTACTCCCTGTTCATCGTGATCACGTCGACGTTGGTGACGCTCATCTTCCGGCGGGCGAACACGGCCGCGGAACAGAAAATTCCCGACAGCCTGCTTTGACGGTTATCGGTTCTCTTCATCGATCAAATTGATGGGTCCTGAGCCTAGACCTTAGTAATCAGATAATCTGAATATCCGACGGCTCCAAACGGAGCATCCGCTCAGAACGGTGTTCATTCCTTTGTTCATGTAAAAATGCTAGATTAGAGGGGCTAAGAAGATTTCCGCAGTAGGGCACCGTGCCTCACAGCATTTTGCGCCATGCGACCGCGAGAGATGCGGAAATTCGAATGCCCATTCAGACTTTCTCAGTGGTATGCGGTTAGGAAACAATCAAACCAAAATTAATTCGGTGAACAATATTGCATACCGTTGTATACTGAATTATGTAGTGCGCAGCGAGCTTCCCCGGCGAGCCAGTTCTTGTGCAGTCCGGCTCTGAAGCTCATCCCATTATTAGGACGCCGGAGGTTCCATGAGCCTTTACACAGACTACTTGAACGAGATCGAAACCCGCAAAGGCCAGGGCCTGCACCCGAAGCCGATCGAAGACGGGGCCCTTGTTGCCGAGCTCATCGCGCAAATCAGGGACACTGGCAACGAACACCGGGCCGATTCACTGAAATTCTTCATCTACAATACTCTGCCGGGCACGACGAGCGCTGCAGGCGTGAAAGCAGCCTTCTTGAAGGAAATCATCCTTGGAGAAGCTGTTGTTGAGGAAATCACCCCAACCTTCGCCTTTGAGCTGCTGTCGCACATGAAGGGCGGTCCGTCCGTCGAAGTATTGCTGGATCTTGCTCTGGGCACCGATGCAGGCATCGCCAAGAACGCCGCAGAGGTTCTGAAGACACAGGTCTTCCTCTACGAGGCCGACACTAACCGGCTGAAAGAAGCCTTTGATGAAGGCAACACGGTCGCAAAGGACGTGCTGGAAAGCTACGCGAAGGCCGAGTTCTTCACCAAACTTCCGGATGTGGAAGAAGAGATTAAGGTCGTCACCTACATCGCTGGTGAAGGCGACATCTCGACCGACCTTCTGTCGCCGGGCAACCAGGCCCATTCCCGCTCAGATCGCGAGCTGCATGGGAAATGCATGATTTCCGAGGCCGCGCAGAAGGAAATCGAAGCGCTGAAGCTTCAACATCCCGACAAGCGTGTGATGCTGATCGCCGAAAAAGGAACGATGGGTGTCGGGTCCTCCCGTATGTCTGGCGTAAACAACGTTGCGCTTTGGACAGGTAAGCAGGCGAGCCCCTATGTTCCGTTCGTCAACATTGCACCGGTTGTCGCCGGCACCAACGGTATTTCGCCGATCTTCCTGACCACCGTTGGTGTGACTGGTGGCATTGGCATCGACCTGAAGAACTGGGTCAAGAAACTGGGGCCTGACGGGAAGCCGATCCTGAACAACGACGATAGTCCTGTTCTGGAGCAAAAATACTCCGTTGAAACCGGCACGGTTTTTACCATCAACTCCAAAACCATGAAATTGTTGAGTGAGGACGGCAGCGAGGAACTGACCGACGTTGCTTCCGCCTTTACCCCTCAAAAGGTCGAGTTCATGAAGGCTGGCGGTTCCTACGCCGTTGTCTTCGGAAAGAAACTGCAGACATTTGCTGCCGAAACGCTCGGCGTCGAGGCTCCTCTCGTCTTTGCACCGTCCAAGGAAATCTCCCACGATGGACAGGGTCTGACCGCTGTTGAAAAGATCTTCAACCGCAATGCTGTCGGCTCGACACCGGGCAAGGTGCTGCACGCGGGCTCTGATGTCAGGGTCAAGGTCAACATTGTCGGCTCTCAGGACACCACGGGCCTGATGACCTCCCAAGAGCTGGAAGCCATGGCGGCAACGGTTATTTCCCCGACCGTTGACGGTGCGTACCAGTCCGGCTGCCACACCGCGTCCGATTGGGATCTTAAAGCCCCGGCGAACATTCCGAAACTCATGAAATTCATGAACAATTTCGGTTTGATCACCGCCCGCGATCCGAAGGGCGTCTATCATTCCATGACAGACGTGATCCACAAGGTGCTCAACGACATCACAGTGGACGATTGGGACATCATTATCGGCGGCGACAGCCACACCCGCATGTCAAAGGGGGTGGCCTTTGGCGCGGATTCAGGTACTGTCGCGCTCGCCCTTGCCACCGGCGAAGCAACCATGCCGATCCCGGAATCGGTCAAAGTGACCTTCAAGGGCAAGATGGCGGACTGGATGGACTTCCGCGATGTGGTTCATGCCACTCAGGCGCAGATGCTGAAACAGCATGGCGACAACGTCTTCCAGGGCCGGATCATCGAGGTGCACATCGGCACGCTGCTCGCGGACCAGGCCTTCACGTTCACCGACTGGACCGCCGAGATGAAGGCGAAAGCCTCCATATGTATCTCCAACGATGACACGCTGATCGGCTCGTTGGAACTGGCCAAATCGCGTATCCAGGTCATGATCGACAAGGGTATGGATAACGCGAACAAGGTCCTGCAGGGCCTGATCGACAAGGCCGACCGCCGCATTGCCGAAATCAGATCTGGTGAAAAACCAGCCTTGACCCCTGACGGCAACGCCAAATACTTCGCCGAAGTTGTTGTCGATTTGGATGAGATCGTCGAGCCGATGATCGCCGATCCGGACGTCAACAACGAGGATGTCTCCAAACGCTATACGCACGACACCATCCGGCCGGTCTCCTACTATCGCGGTGAGAAAAAGGTCGATCTTGGCTTTGTCGGATCCTGTATGGTCCATAAGGGTGATATGAAAATTGTCGCCCAGATGCTGAAGAACCTGGAAAAAGCCAAGGGCAAGGTCGAATTCAAGGCCCCGCTCGTTGTCGCGGCTCCGACCTACAACATCATCGATGAGTTGAAGGAAGAGGGTTAATGGGAAGTGCTCGAAAAGTATTCCGGCTTCGAGTTTGATGACCGAGCTACGAAAACAGCCGCCCGGACAGAGTATGAGAACATTCTCTATCTGGAGCGTCCTGGTTGTAACCTTTGCATGGGTAACCAGGAAAAGGCCGCCAAGGGTGATACGGTTCTTGCCACCTCGACCCGTCTCTTCCAGGGCCGCGTCGTAGCCGATTCAGAGACCAAAAAGGGCGAATCCCTTCTGGCTTCGACACCGGTTGTGGTTCTTTCGGCAATTCTGGGCCGGACCCCGGAATTGGATGAATACAAGGAAGCGGTTGAAGGCATCGACCTGACCAAATTCGCACCGCCGCTGCAAAAACCGTTGGATACGAAATCAGTTCATTTCTAAGCGAAAACGACAACGAGGCGGCCGGTTTTCCGGCAGCCGAGTCAACAGATAATGAATCGGGCGGCAGAGATCTCTGCCGCCCTTTATTTATGCCTTCCAGTCGCCGATGCCATGCCACCACTGATTAATCAGGCCGAGGCTCAAAGCCGGGTAGGGGGTGTCTGGATCGGGGTCTTCAGGGTGCGGGAGTGCACCATGGGACTGCAGAACTCTGAGGCTCGTTAGGAAATCGCGCATGCGGTTTGTATTTTGCCGGATCTCGTCCGGGGTTTTTGCAACTGACCCGCTGGTGGGGCGATAAAACTGCTCCCACTGCCGGTAAAGCGCATGGCCGAGTTCAATGACTTCCTGCTCGCCATGGGGTTCGAGGCCTAGGCACATTTTGATGAGTTTGGTTGCTGGGCCTTTGCCGTCTGTGAAACCGGGTGTCACCGATGGGTCTCTTTTCTGTTCTTCTTTTTGGGTATCCGACATCTGTCATGCCTGCAGTGTGTAAAGCCTGTTGGACGGCAGAGCCTCTCCGTTTTGAGAACAAAAAGGACAATTTAGAGGCGCTGAGAGATTTGGTTTGGGACGTTTTGGTTACCCGGCAACGCTTGAGTTGCCAAGCAGGCCTTTAGTTGGCAAATCTGCCGTAGGGTGAGGCAATGGATTTTTCAGTTCAGGACAAGATCATCCAACGGCTTGTTCGGCTAACGTGATGGCTTCCAAAGCGGAGAGAGCGACAAAATCAGCCCCTATGTTCTGGAACCTGTCTGGATGGGTCAGCACAGCAGCACCACCAATGACGATCTTTGTGTTGTCGGTCGCCGCTTCTGACCGGCAGCGTTGTATCGCCTCCATGCAGTCATTGGCCTCTTCGAGACGTCCGACAGACAGACCAAGCATGTCATACGGCCGCGCAGACAAACGCATGTACATAGTGTCACCGATTTCCATATCGGCACCACCATCGACGATCCATCCAAGGTCGCGGAAACACATTCTGACAAGGTTCACGCCGAGCGTATGTTTGGTTCCGTGGGACCGCGCCAGCAAGATCCGCTTGGCCGAGGTTGGTAAGGATGGCTGAGGACCTGCATGGGTCAGATGATTGACAATGTTGCTCAGCCGGGTTGAAGCCACGGCAACCTGCATGAAATCGGCATCATCGGTGCACCAGTAGTTGCCAAGCTCGGTTGCGATCGGGCAAAGCAAATGAATGGCCAATGTCTGAAGTGGGATATTCGTCTGGACAAGTTCCTCGATCAGATCCCTGTGGTGGCGGGGGTCCGGGTCGATCAGCGATTTTAGGAACGGCACACGATAGGAAATTGCAACATCCATGGATGGCATTTCGCGCGCTCGCTCATCCAGTTCGGGGTGCAAACGAAGATCGAGACCTGAAACCGGGCTTCCGTTTACGATAAGTTTGTCGGCCTTTGGATGAAGTGCTCCGACCAAACCGGACACTTGCCCACGCACAATCGACTCCAGAACGGTGAGATCCTGCAGCGACAGATTGGCAGTATCGTCTGCCGTTAACGTTTGGCCATTATCAGCAAGTGTCGACGGTGTCTTATTTTTTTCCGTCTGCCGCTCGCTTTCGTTTTTGTAGGCCAATTCCCCCTCCCGATGTCTCGGCCCAGGCGGTCAAGTTCCTCCATGTATAAGATCGTACTATACAAACTCTCCTCCGCCAATCGAGATCACCTATTCGATTTTGAAACAATAAGTGCCGGTCTTCAACGGTCCTCCGCGTGGTGTGTCCACAAGGGGCGATCTTGTATTCGGGTGGTCCCACCGCCGAGTGTTGCCCGTAATCCGTGACCCATGCGTGACAGGGTCACACGCACGAGATCGGCGATCTGGCGCGCATTCAACCCGGCTTCATTGTACATTTCCCAAGGTGATGCTTGCGATATGAACGTATCAGGCAGGGTCATTGTTCGCACGCCGCAGCGTCCATCCAGCAAACCTTGATCTGCAAGGTGATGCAAAACGAGGGCCCCAAAGCCGCCGGTCGCGCCTTCTTCGACTGTCACCAGCAACTCATGAGTCTCAACAAGGTCTTCAATCAGTTCCGTATCGAGCGGTTTTGCAAAGCGGGCATCGGCGACCGTGACGGAGATGCCGAGTGCGGACAGAAGTGCTCGGGCTTCAAGGCATTGTTCCAGCCGTCCACCGAAAGACAACAGCGCGGCTGTGTGCCCGATGTCGACGATCCGGCCCTTTCCGATCGGCAAAGCAACCGGTTGAACGGGAAGTTGTGTGCCCGTTCCTTCACCGCGCGGGTACCGGAAAGCGATGGGGCCAAGGTCGTGTTCGGTCGCTGTCTTGACCATGTTAACCAGTTCCGCCTCGTCAGCGGCGGCCATGACCGTGAAATTCGGTAGATTTGCAAGGAAACCGATATCAAAGGCTCCGGCGTGGGTCGCGCCGTCGGCTCCGACAAGACCTGCACGATCAATGGCAAAGCGCACGGGAAGGTTTTGCAGGGCGATATCATGGACGACCTGATCATAGCCGCGCTGCAGGAAGGTGGAATAGATCGCGCAGAACGGCCGCATACCGCTGGCGGCAAGCCCTCCGGCAAAGGTCACTGCATGTTGCTCTGCGATCCCGACATCGAAACTGCGATCCGGAAACTGTTTTCCAAACAGGTCAACGCCGGTTCCCTCCGCCATGGCTGCAGTGATGGCGATAACACGATCTTCCTGCCGGCCTGCCTCAATCAAAGCGTTGGCAAAGACCTTGGTGTAGCTCGGCGCTTTCGGGACTGACTTGGACTGTTTTCCAGACGGAACATCGAACTTCGAAACACCATGATATTTGTCGCTTGCCGCTTCCGCATGGACATAGCCAGCGCCTTTGCGGGTGATGGCATGCAAGACGACAGGGCCCGTGCCTTCTTCTTTCAAATTGCGCAGTGTCGCCAAGAGGGCTGGGACATCATGCCCGTCGACGGGGCCATGATAGGCAAATCCCATATTCTCAAAAAAGCTGCGTTCCCGCTGGACTGTATCGGACTGGGCGAGGGTGTTGAGATGATCCGATAATGCGCCTGTCGGCGGGGAAATCGACATATTGTTATCGTTCAAAATGACAATCATGCGGCTGTTGAGGTGGCCGGCGTTGTTGAACCCTTCATAGGCCATCCCGGCTGTCATCGCGCCGTCGCCAATGACACAGACGACATGGCCGTCCTTGCCCTCAAGATCCCGGGCAACGGCAAATCCAAGCCCGGCAGAGATCGATGTGGACGAGTGGGCAGCGCCGAACGGATCATACGGGCTCTCGCTGCGTTTTGTGAAACCGGAAAGGCCGTCCTTTTTGCGTAAGGTCCGCATTCTATCACGCCGGCCGGTCAGGACTTTGTGCGGGTAGCACTGGTGGCTTACGTCCCAGATCAGTGTGTCTTCCGGTGTGTCGAACACTGCGTGGAGGGCGACCGTGAGTTCGACAACGCCAAGACCAGACCCCAGATGCCCGCCGGTTTCTGACACGATATCAATAACATCTGTCCGAAGTTCATCAGCAAGTTGGGCGAGTTCGCCATC
>CALDSI010000478.1 GCA_937911395.1 uncultured Labrenzia sp. | reverse complement strand
TTTTAGTATTAATTTCAAGTTAATTGCATGTTCAAAAAATATTAATGACGTTCCAACAAACAAAAAATACTAAGATTTTGATTCAATAATTTTTACCAACTGCCGCGCATACTGCCCTCACAAGCAAATAACAAGCTAATGCGTCAAACATTCAAATAAACAGGGGCGGTGTATTCATTTCACCGAATGAAAACCTATGTGCGGACTTTGTCACAGTGCTCTTTGTGACGGGATTGAGCATGCTCAAGACGGTACATTTGCCGCCGCTGCAGCATCCGGTCCCGGTGGTACCACTTCCCTCAACTATATCATTGGGCAGTTGAACCGCGGCGATTACAGCTGGGGCGGTATTGCTGTTGTGACCTATTCTTTCGCCAAGGTTCTTCCAAGCTATGCGAAGGGCCTGGATGAGTACGACGGGTTCAACAGTTTCAACAGCCAGCAGATGGACATGGCGCGGCTGGCCCTGGAGACTTGGTCAGATGTTGCCGACATCAGCTTTCAGGAAAGCAATTCGTATTTCGCGCCGATCCGGTTTGCCAACTCCGATACGTTGGCGGACTATTCGGCGGCCCATGCCTACCTTCCGGGCTTTTCCTCTTGGGCTGGTGATGTCTGGGTAAACAGCGACTACGCTTATAATACGGCTCCTGAAGTCGGGAACTATGGTTACAAAGTCCTGGTTCACGAGATCGGCCACGCGATCGGCCAGCCGCATCCAGGTGACTACAACGCGAACGGCGGAAAGCTGAGCTATCAAAACAACGCCGCCTATGCCGAAGACAGTGCTCAATATTCGATCATGTCATATTGGGATGAGAGCCATACCGGCGCTGAATTCGGCGATGCTTATGCACAGACCCCGATGCTACACGAAATCTTGGCTATCCAGGCAAAGTACGGCGAGAACATGTCGACGCGGACTGATGACACGGTTTACTGATTTAACTCCAACACAGAATCGCCGATTTATGATTTCAGCCAGAACACAACGCCGGTCTTTTCGATCTGGGACGCAGGCGGAACAGATACGATCGATTTCTCAGGCTATTTCGTCGATACGGTCATCAATCTGAACGAGGGCGGCTTTTCCAGCGCTGCCGGCCTCACAAACAACATCTCGATCGCCTACGGCGCAGTCATTGAAAACGCGATTGGTGGTGCGGGAGATGATGTCGTCATCGGCAACCAGTGGGACAATCTGGTCGATGCCGGCGCTGGAAGTGACGTTTTCGTTCTTAACCAAAGTAGTTTGTCAGCAGACACCTACGTCTTTGACAATGGTGAGACAATTGTGTTCAGCGATCACGGTACGGACCGGCTGACCAATGTTGAAACCATTTCTTATGCCGACGCTGACCTCGATGTTATCGCTCAAACGCAGATTTCAATCCTCGAATATGCCGCGAGTTATGAGGATGTCGAAGAGGCATTTGGAACGGATGAAGAGGCACTCTTTGACCACTTTGTCGAGTTCGGTTTGACCGAAGGCCGGACGATTGATTTCTCCGCGCTCGACTACATTGCGTCGCATCAGGATCTGATCGAGGTCTTCGGCGCAGATGCTGAAGCCGGCGCCCGGCATTACATTGAGTTTGGCCGCGCAGAAAACCGGGAAATCACCTTTGACAGCGCGGCATTCCTTGCGGCGAACCCCGAGTTGGTTTCGCTTCAGGGACAGGAGATCAATGCAGCGAAAATGTTCATTGAGCTGTAATCACAAACCTGCTGCAGCGATTGGCATTCGTTGAGATCCGAAACGCGGCCCGCAGCATACCAAGCTGGTTTGTTTACCCTTGATTTCGAACCCTTCGCGGTCTGAATTTCGTTAGGTGACTTTTTGCGTTGCAGCAGGTATGGAGGCGTCATGATCAGACGCCTCTATGATTGGACCTTGTCCCTTGCTGCCGGACCCCGCGCACCTACAGCGCTCGGGTCGGTTTCGTTTGTCGAAAGCTCGTTCTTTCCGATCCCGCCGGACATCTTGTTGATTCCGATGGTCATCGCCCGGCGCGAGAAGGCCTGGTGGTATGCACTTCTGTGCACGCTGACCTCTGTGGCCGGTGGTGTCTTCGGCTATTTCATCGGAATGTTCCTGTTTGAACAGGTCGCCCAGCCTGTGCTCGCGTTCTATGGCAAACTTCACTACGTCGAGGAATTTCGCCATATCTTTGCCGAGTGGGGCTGGTGGTTCGTGTTTATCGCGGGTGTGACCCCGTTTCCCTACAAGGTGATTACAGTTGCCTCCGGGGCTGCAGGTCTAAGCCTGCCGATCTTTATTCTTGCGAGCATTGTCTCCCGGGGGATCCGGTTCTTCATCGTCGCCGGGCTCCTGTATTTCTTCGGCCCGCCCATCAAGGACTTTATCGAAAAACGCCTCGGCCTTATGTTCACTGTGTTCGTGGTTCTTCTGGTCGGCGGTTTCGCCGCGCTGAAGTTTATCTAAGCAAAGAGGATCCGATGTCCGCTGAAAAACTGGCGAAGTCGTTGACACTCCTGCTATTGGCCGGTGGCCTTGTGGTGATAGGAACGGCCTGGGGATATCAGCTGATTGGCGGTTACGTGCCCTGCAAGCTCTGTTTGGAGCAGCGAATTCCTTATTATATCGGGTTGCCGATGGCCCTTGTTGCATTGGCTGCCTTGGTGACAGGTCGCAAAGGGGTTGCCGCGATCCTGTTGCTGGCGGTCGCGGCAGTGTTCGCCTATGGGGCTGGTCTCGGGATTTATCAGGCAGGGGCGGAATGGCAGTTCTGGGATGGCCCGAATGATTGCGGCGGGGGCACTGCGGCTCCAGCATCTGCTTCCAACATGCTGCAAGCCTTGCAATCGACCCGGGTGGTCAGCTGCACGGAAGCCAGTTGGCGGATGCTGGGCCTGTCCTTTGCCGGGTGGAATGCTGTCGCATCTGCCGGGCTTGCCGGACTTGGGCTCCTTGCTGCCGGAATTTTGAAATTCCGGTTTCCCATGGCAAAGTCACCGGCATGAGCACATCAAAACACAAGGCCGATCAGGAAAGGCGCGACGAGGCGCTGAGAGCGATTGAGCGCGCGCAAGCGGAAAGCGAAACAGTCGTTGGCTCGACCTTTGTTCGCATGGCCGATCGTGCGCGGGACCATATGAGCGCGGCCGATAAGGACGCCGATGACCACATCGAAGTCTGGGGCACGCGCATTGGCCGGTCGCTTGGGTTGATGTTTGCAATTGGTCTGGTGATTTACCTTGCCGTTACCTACCTTTAGGTAATCTTCCCGCTAAGTTGGGAGGCTCTCGAAAAAGGAAATACAGCGCTCACTGGAGCCTGGAACAACATATGGCGTCAATTCATCCAATCAGCCGAAGCCACTGGACCGACCTCAAAGCGCCGGACTTGAAAGACTTTGAGGCAATGGCCAGCGAAACACTGGCAACCATGCCGGACGATCTGTTGCTTCGCTGCGGCAATTTGCAGATTACACTTGCCGAATATGCACCTGATGATGTCCTTGATGCGCTGTCGATCGAGGATCCGCACGATCTGCTTGGATTGTTTGAAGGTGTCGGCTTGGACGAGGGCGAAGAGCTGGCCCATACCGGGCAAATGCCAAATCGTATCTGGCTCTTCCGCCGGCCCATTCTGGATTATTGGGCCGCAATGGACGAAACGCTCGGAGATGTGGTCGCCCATGTGCTTATCCATGAGATCGGTCACCATTTCGGTTTGAGCGATCAGGACATGGAGCGTCTTGAGGCCGCTGCCGACAGGTGATGAAGCGGCGGCAGCCTCAAGGATAGTCGGGCTGCGTTTATTCAGCAGCTTCGGTCTTAGCGCGCTCGATTGATTCCACAATCATGCGTTTTGCAGCTTCTGCACCTTCAACACCCGTCACTTTCACCCATTTGCCAGGCTCCAGATCCTTGTAGTGCTCGAAGAAGTGCTTCACCTGATCGATGGTGATTTGAGGCAGATCGGTAATGTCGGAAACACCGTCATAGCGCTTGGTGATCTTGTGGCTTGGAACCGCAATGATCTTCTCATCCTGGCCGGACTCGTCTTCCATCAGGAGAACGCCAATCGGACGGCAGGTCATGATGGCGCCAGGTACAACTGGGCGCTGGTTGACGACAACAACGTCGATCGGATCGCCATCGCCGCAAAGCGTGTGCGGGACGAAGCCGTAGTTCCCTGGATAGCGCATGGGTGTGTAGAGGAAGCGGTCGACATACATCGCACCTGCTTCCTTATCCATCTCATACTTGATCGGTTCACCGCCAACGGGAACCTCAACAATAACGTTGATGTCTTCCGGCGGGTTTTTGCCAATCGGCACGGCGTCGATACGCATCTGTGAACTCCTGTTGGATCGTTGCGCCGTCTATCGCAATCCAACGGCAGAAGTTCAAGTCTTTAGTTTTGCATTGCACCTAATTGATTAATGACCTGGAAGTGGCGCGGGCGCGCAAGTTCCTTTACCTGGAACGCACAATGGTGAAGCTGTCAGAGCGTTCGGCTTGGCCAGATGTAGATGAGCAATTCGAGCCGCCTCCCGCCAATCCGGTGCCATGATTTTCCGGCAACTTGGCCACCCACCGCATGATAGAAATCCCGGGCAGGCGTGTTGTCGCTGAGCACCTGAACGGCAAGCCCTGATCCATGTTGCTCGAGGAATGATGCCCGGATGTCTTCAAAAAGCCTGCGGCCGAAACCAAGGCCCTGATACTCCGGTTTGAGATATAGTTCGTATATCTCGCCATCCATACTGGTATTCGTTAGCCGGCACGGGCCAAAGGTGGCATATCCTGCCGGCACATCAGCGACAGATAGAATCTTGATGTTGACGCCGCGCGCCAGAGCCCCGCGCCACCAGTTTTCGCCGCGCCTTGAGACCATCCGCTGAAGGTCAAGACCATGTAATACGCCGCGATAAGCGCCGAGCCAGGCTTCGCTGTGGATGCCGGCGAGCGCTTCACAGTCTGCTGGTCTCGCCGCACGAAGATCAATCAGGTCAAGAGTCATCTTGGGAAAAGAATACTACAAGCCGTCCGAAGGGGAAGCTTGAAACGTTTTTGGTTCGGGAAAACTGCCGGAATTCTTTGGACTTGACGCTACAGGTGTCCGGTAATGAAAAGGGCCGGCGTGTTGCCGGCCCTTCAGTTGCCTTGATGTTTGACTCAAAAAATCTGGTCGCTCTACAGTCACCACGGGGGGCTGGGGGGCTATTGCATACCGCGGTGCCCGTAGACCGTTCCCATCAAGGTATGTTGCTAATATGGGTGTGCTTTTTGGCTGGCCAAGGGCTGGAATGCGGCGAAATCATGAAAATTTTGGTATTCTTTCTTGAAAAGTTGCCCATACGTCAGTTTTTGATGTTTTTCGGTCACGATTGATGAATGAAAGCAACAGTTTCTCAGCTTTCTACCGGCCTGCACTTGCAATTCGCGGCGAACCACGACCATCATGACATCTGGGTGACATGCGCCAAGCAAATGCTGACGGCAGCGCAAGGTGCAAGGCGGTTCAAGAGGGAGGCGGAATGAGCGAAGCCGATGACAGCGCATCTCAGCACAGCCGGGGCTTGAGCCTCAACGGACCTGGGCATAAAGCTCCTCCCTCCTTACCAGTGGTGTCCTTCAACCGCCGGGAACTCGATGTCATCCTCAGGCTCTACGGCCGCATGGTCGCCGATGGTGAGTGGCGCGACTACGCAATTGACATTCTGAATGACAGGGCTGTTTTCTCAATTTTCCGCCGTGCCTCCGAAATGCCTCTCTATCGTATTGAAAAGGACCCTAAACTTGCGCGGCGGCAGGGCGCATATTCGGTCGTCGCGACTGGTGGCATGATCCTCAAACGTGGCCACGATCTGGCGCAGGTCCTAAGGGTTCTGGAAAAGAAAAAACATCTTCGGGTCGTCGACGCCTGACACCTGGGCACACTGATCGAAACTCGAAGCTGTCCCCACTGAACTCGAGGTCGCCGCTGACCCGATTTTCACGTCCTGATCATCTGAGATTTGGAAGCGACATCTTTTGTGGGAAGACAACAAAAAGCCCGGCGCAATGACCGGGCTTTCTATGTTTGTGATGGCGCGCAGATTATTCGCGGTTGCCGAACAGCTGCAGCAGCATCAGGAACATGTTGATGAAGTCGAGGTAGAGACGCAGAGCGCCCATCACGGACTTCTTGGTGGCAACTTCACCGGAGTCGCCCTCGTAGTACATTTCCTTGATCTGCTGTGTGTCGTAGGCAGTCAAGCCAGCGAACACGAGAACACCAATCACGGAAATTGCGAACTGAAGCGCGGAAGATCCGAGGAAGATGTTCACCAAGGAGGCGATCACGATACCGATCAGGCCCATAAATAGGAAAGAACCCCAAGCGGACAGGTCCTTCTTCGTGGTGTAGCCGAAGATGCTCAGCGCACCAAAGGACGCTGCGGTGATGAAGAACACGCGCGCGATCGATCCGCCGGTATAGACCATGAAGATCGAGGACAGGGATACACCCATCAGGGCGGAGTAGACGAGGAACATCGTCCGAGCGGTTGACGCGCTCATGGACTGGATCCGAAATGAGAGCCAAAGCACCATGCCAAGCGGCGCCAGCATGACCACCCATTTGAGCGGTGAGGCGAAGATGGCGTTGCCGAGCGGGGTCAAACCTACGATAGATCCAGCGTCGTTGGTTACGACGGACATCATGTAGGTACCGATGGCAAAGAAACCGGTCAGCGCGAGGCCGAACGTCATGTAGTTGTATACGCCCAGCATGTAGGCGCGCAGGCCCTGATCGATGCCGGCCTCGGCACGAGCGCCGGCAACCGAGTAAGCGCCTTGAGATTGGCGGTCAAAGGTCGACATGGTCTTAAGATTCCCCTTCGTTCAAAACTTGTGCGCGCAGGGAGTCCTGCAGCACAGCTCCCTCAACATATGGGAGAATACGGACCCTAGCACAAGATGACTTTCCTGAAAAAATCGCAATCTTTCTGCTACGGCCCGTATTTCTGGCCCTTATGATTAAGAAGAGTTCTTATTTCATGGCTTTAAGACGGCTTTCGATCTGCCGGTCACATGTGCCTTGTGGCCAGCGGAAGATTTCTTCTGCCTTGAAATCCATAACTTCTTTTGTGGTGTCGCGCATGACTTCCGGCGTTACGCCCGGCTTGAACCACTGCAGAACGCCATAATCGCCGCCAGCATCGGTGAAAAACGCCAAGGGTTTGCCGTCCTCCATGATCCCGACACGGCCTACGCGAACATCTTCGACTGTTACATTGCGCGCGTTTCCATCAATGGTCAGCTTGGATTTGGTCAGGCGGAGTTTTTTTCCGGCAGATTGCGGTGTGCCGGTCCAGGTGCCGCCTGTCAGCCGGTTGCCCTTGTTTTCAACCGAGAGGCACGAATTCTTGTAGTTCGGGATCGACAAACGGTTCGCGGAAACCTCGATCGGATCCTTGCCCTTTTCAGAGATGGTGTATTTCATCTCATGCTCACCGGTACGGTAAACGCGGATGCCAACCGGCGTGAAGCCGCTGTCGCCAATGGTACGGGTGAAGAAGTCGAACTGGTTGGCGTCATTTGTTCCAGCGCGGCGGTATAACCAGCGCTTCGGCAGGCCGTCTTCCCACACCAGCCAGTCACTGACAACGAGGCCGCGCTTGCCGGCAGGATCATTCAGCTGCCAAACGCCAGTGTGAAACGGGCTTTCAGCTTGAGCGGCCGGCACGGCTGACAGCATGGTCAAAGCCGCAATTGAGGCTGCTAGAGTGGTCTTAAACATGGATTTCAAACGATAGCCCGGCATTTCGGAGTGCCCCTTCAAGAGATAAATCTCTCTTCCGATATCCAAGATAACCGCATGGCGCAAGGCGCGCCGGATGCAATCCGGCGCACATTTACGGTGAGTTTGATGAAATTTTTCTGACGGTTAACACCGTCTTCGGCCATATCAGAGGTTTCTAAGAACCGGTGCAGGTTTTTCTCCGAGAACGCGCCAGGTTCCGATCAGACCGAACCCGACAGTCAGGACAAGCGCAATCAGGGCAGCACTGAACGCCGTGATCGGCAGCAGCGTAAAGGTTCCGCCCATGATCGCAGTGATGACATACCAGGCTGCAATGCCGCCCGCCAAAACGGCAAACACGGCTGTGACAAGGCCAAGGATCGCATATTCGAGGCCATAGGCGAGGATCAGCCGCGTTCGTGTGGCGCCAATGGTTTTCAAGATGACAGCGTCATAGATCCGGCTGCGATGCCCGGCGGCCAGCGCACCTGCCAGCACGAGAACGCTGGCAATTAGTGTGATGGAGGAAGCGCCGCGGATCGCCCATGCGAGCTGAGCCACGATGTTGTTCACTTGGGAGATCGCATCCTTCACGCGAACGCTTGTGACGGTCGGGAAGCTGCTGGAGACGGTCTTCAACAAGGCCAATTCGGTGTCTGTCTGGACGTTATCATCCCAGCCAAGGGTCATCAGATGTGCATGTGGCGCCCCGGCAAATGTGTTTGGCGAGAACACCATGACAAAGTTGATGCCAAACGACTGCCATTCTACGTCCCGCGTATTGGCGATCTCCGCGGAGATTTCGCGGCCAAGAACGTTCACAGAAACGGTGTCGCCAATCTTGAGGCCGAGGTCAGTTGCAGCCTCCGCGTCAAAGGAGACCAGTGGGGGGCCGGAATAGTCCTGCGGCCACCATTCACCGGTCGCCAGTTCCGAGTTAGGCGGGAGTGTAGCCTCGTAAGTGATGCCGCGGTCGCCGCGCAGAACCCAGTCGGACCCTTCTTGTGCTGGCACGAAATCATCGCTGCTGATGCCGTTGAGGCTGACAATCCGGCCGCGCAGCATCGGCACACTTTGAAGGTCCGCGTTCGGCGCTTCTTCGCGCAAGAGGGTTTCAAAAGCGTCGCGCTCGTGGCTTTGAATGTCGACAAAAAAGAAGCTTGGCGCCTCTCCGGCAATCGTGGCGGTAAGCTCCCGGCGGAGGTTTCCATCAATCAGGGTCAGGGCGACCAGCAAGGAGAGGCCCAAGCCGAGAGACAGAACGACGGACGGCGTCAGGGCACCGGGACGGTGAATGTTGGCGATTGCCAGCCGCAGCTCGGTGGAGCGGACCGGAGGCAGGCGTTTGGCGAGCCACATGATGATCCGCGCCACAACCACCAAAAGCACAAAAGCCCCGGCAGACGCTGCGATATAGATCGTGGCGATCCGCTTGTCATAGGCCAGCAGGATGGCGATGGACGCAAGGACGGCCACGGTTAGAGCCGTGGCGAACAAATAGCGTTTGCGGGGCCATTTGGAGCCCGCAGCAACAATATCGCGGAACAAGGCGGTGGGTGGGACGTCATGAGCTCGGCCAAGCGGCCAAAGAGCGAAAGCCAGCGCGGTCAAAAGGCCATAGACGAGGCCCAGGCCCAGTTCGCTTGGATAGATGCCGACCGCAAGTTTGACCGGAAGAACATTGGAAAGCGCAGCACCAGCGGCAAACGGGATCATCGCTCCAATGACCAACCCGATGCCAATCCCGATCAGGGCAAGCGCCAGCATCTGAACCAGATAGATCTGGAAGACGAACCCACCGGT
>CALDSI010000477.1 GCA_937911395.1 uncultured Labrenzia sp. | reverse complement strand
GAGCGGTTCATTTGCGAACCTTAGGTGTGCAATTGATTCAGTTCTTCTTCAAGTAATTGTAGTGATTGACTATTATCCTCTTGGCCTTTGAGTTTCTTTTTTGGGGAAGGCGTTCACGGTCCCCTGAAGATTCGCTTTTTTCTTGCGAACAAGAAGTTTAAGATCATCTTTTGATGGACGTATGTCTTTTTGGTGTGTGCGAGCGTTTTTGCCTGAGGGGGAGCTGTGAGGCCAACTGTTCATGACATCGCCCGGGAGGCAGGTGTCAGCTTGTCAACCGTCGATCGCGTGCTGAATGGCCGGACTGATGTTCGCCCAAAGAACGTCGAGCGTGTGCAGGAGGCTGTCCGGAAGCTGGGCTATATCCGGGACACCAATGCCGCCAATCTTGCAAAGAAGCGGCGCTACAAATTCATGTTTGTTCTGCCGCAGGGGCCAAATCATTTTGTGGACACTGTTGGCGAGGCGATCCGCGAGGCGTCCGATGCACAGGTTACGGATCGGGCAGATGTCGAGATCGCATATGTAAATGTCTCGGATCCGCACGCGGTTGCCAAGAAACTCACCATGCTGGATCTCGACCTGCTCGACGGTGTGGCTTTGATGGTGCCCGAGACGCCTCAGGTCAGGGATGCAATTGCGCATATCAAGGATGCCGGTGTTCACGTCGTTGCCTTTGTATCCGACTTGCCAAATTCGAGATCGGATCATTTCATTGGGACTGACAACTTCTCTGCTGGCCAGACCGCTGGGGCTTTGATTGGCAAGTTCTTGCGCAAGGAGCCCGGCTCGGTTCTTGTAACGGCCAACTCCATGGTTGCGCGGGACAGCATTGAACGGCGGCATGGGTTCGATGAAATTCTCTTGAGTGAATTCACGAATCTCAAGGCCTTGCCGACCATCGAGTTTTATGATGATCCCGACCGGATTGCCGACACATTGTCACGCGCTCTTTCGGCCTATCCGGATCTCAAGGCCATTTATTCAATGGGGTCCGGGAATGCTGCCATGCTTGACGCGCTGCGGCCTTTTGCCGAAGAGCGTGACTTGGTGGTTGTTGCGCATGATTTGACGCCGGTAACGCGGCAGGCGCTCCTGGATCGGGAGGTCGATGCTGTCATCGTGCAAAACGTTGGGCATTTGGCGCGCAGCGCACTTCGCGTGCTTAGGGCCAAATGCGACGGCACAAACATCTATGAGGCGCAGGAGCAGATCCGAATTGAGATCATCCTGCGCCAGAATCTCTACTGAAATCTGCCTATAGGTTGTTCGAGAAGTCCGTCCCGGTATTTGGGGCCGGCATTGCGTGTGGTTTGCTCGAGATCTCTAGTGATCAGCAAAACAGAAAGACGTATGTCAAAATTTTGATTGACGTGACATACGTACGTCAATAACGTGCTCGTGCACTTGGAGGAGTGCGGCTGCCGGGCTAGAGCGCGGCGCGTGACCATTTCGGGAGGAAATCAGCGATGAAAACTGCGAAACTTCTCGCGGCAACCGCTCTTGTGGCGGCAAGCGGAGTACTGGCGCCTCAGGCACAAGCCGATGAGCTGACGCTATGTTGGGCCGCATGGGATCCGGCAAACGCTCTTGTCGAGCTTTCCAAGGAATTCGAGGCCCAATCCGGCCATACGATGAAATTTGAGTTTGTGCCGTGGCCAAACTTCGCCGATCGCATGCTCAATGAGCTTAATTCCGGCGGCAAGTTGTGCGATCTATTGATTGGCGACAGTCAATGGATCGGCGGCGGCGCGGAAAACGGCCATTACGTTAAACTGAATGACTTCTTTGACAAGGAAGGCATCAGCATGGACGATTTTGCTCCGGCAACCGTCTATGCCTATTCGACCTGGCCGAAAGGAACGCCGAACTATTACGCCCTGCCAGCGATGGGCGATGCCAACGGCTGGTTCTATCGCAAGGACTGGTTCGAGAAGCCGGAAATCCAGGAAGCCTTCAAATCTGAACATGGCCGGGATCTGGCTCCACCGAAGACGCAAATGGAGCTGCTGGAAATTGCGCAATTCTTCCAGGAGCGGGAGATCGACGGGCAAAAGCGCTATGGCGCAGCAATTTTTACAGAGCGCGGCTCCGAAGGGATCACCATGGGCGCAACAAGCTCTATGTATCCGATCGGTTTCAAATATGAAATGACGCCCGGCAAATACGATATGGAAGGCGCCGTCAATTCGCCGGAAGCAGTCGCAGGTCTGGAGTTTTACAAGGAGCTTTACAAGACTGCGACGCCTCCTGGATACACCGACAGCTATATGGAGCAGTCACTGGATGCGTTTAAGTCCGGCCAGGTCGCAATGGCGATGAACTGGTTTGCGTTTTTCCCGGGGCTTTATGCGGATCCGGATACCGGTGGTGACAAGATCGGTTTCTTCGTAAATCCGGGGCAGGCCAAGGAAGCTTCCACGCTCGGCGGCCAAGGCATCTCCGTTGTCGCCTATTCCGACAAGCAGGAGGCAGCTCTTGAATATATCAAGTGGTTTGCCCAGCCGAGTGTCCAAAGCAAATGGTGGGATCTGGGCGGCTATTCCTGCCACGTCAGCGTCCTGAACGATCCGAGTTTTGCAGACAGTGCACCTTTTGCCTCCGATTTCCTACTCGCCATGGACGGCGTGATGGATTTCTGGCAGGAGCCGGCTTATGCGGAGCTGCTGTTGGCCATGCAAAAGCGCTTGCATGACTACGTGGTTGCAGACCAAGGCACCGCACAAGAAGCCCTCGACAAGCTGATTGAGGACTGGACGGAGACCTTCGAGGACGAAGGTAAACTCTAGGCGTATGGAGCAGGTGGCTGCGCAGTCGGCGCAGCCATAGCACGCAGGATTACCGGCAGGCAGGTTACTATTGGCGCAGGCCTGCCGGTTGTTCCAGACCTATTCTGTGAATGAGCACCAAATGTCAGACACGCCTTTCAATCGCGCGGCGAAAGCCACGCCACCCTCTGTCGCGGCTAAAATTCGGGGGCTAAGCGATCGGGCAATCGCCTGGATCTTTGTCCTGCCGACAATATTCCTGCTTCTGGCGGTGAACATATTTCCTCTGATCTGGACCATAAATCTGAGTTTCACCAACTTCCGGGCCAACCGGCCCAACAGGGAGGTGGAGTATATTGGCCTGCGCAACTACGAACGCATCCTGACCGACAGCGATATCTGGTTGACGATGCAGGCGACCGCGCATTTCCTATTCTGGACAATCTTCTTTCAGGTGCTGATTGGTTTTGCACTCGCATGGCTGATCAACCGGAAATTCAAGGGCAATGACCTTTGGACGACCCTGATCGTGCTGCCCATGATGCTTTCACCCGCCGTCGTCGGCAATTTCTGGACCTTCCTCTATCAGCCGCAGATCGGCCTTTTTAATTACGGTATCTCCTTTCTGACTGGCATCGACCCGTCCTCCTTTCAGATGATTGGTGATGTGACGCTGGCCCCGTGGTCCATCGTTATCGTGGACACCTGGATGTGGACCCCGTTTGTCATGCTGATATGCTTGGCCGGGTTGCGATCTATTCCGGATTACATCTACGAGGCTGCCGAAATCGACCGTGCCAGCAAATGGCGGCAATTCTGGACAATCACGCTCCCGATGGAGCTGCCGTTCCTGATGCTGGCGGTGCTTTTCAGCGGCATTGAGAACTTCAAGATGTATGATCTCGTGGTGCAGCTGACCGGGGGAGGGCCCGGATCCATCACAGAGCTGACCTCTATCAACCTGAAGCGCGAAGCCTTTGAGAAATGGCGCACAGGATATGCATCCGCTTACGCGATCATCCTGTTTGTGACTGTCTTCGGGCTGGCGTCGATTTACGTCAAGGCGCTGAACAAGGTGAAAGAAAGATGAGCAGTTATTCCATCACAGAACCATCGGCGCCGCAGAAGTGGATCGCAGGCACGCTGGTTGTCGCTTATGCAGTCATCACTCTGCTACCGCTTGTCTGGATCCTGACAACCGGGTTCAAATCCCCCGTTGATGCGATTGCCTATCCCCCCAAGGTTCTTTTTGAACCCTCTCTAGAAGGGTATGTAAACCTGTTCACCACCCGGACGAGGGTGTCCCCTGAACAGTTGGAGGCACTTCCGCCACCCGAGACCTGGTACGAGGAGGTCGTTCGGAACCGGGACATGGTGATTGCCGGTCCGTCCCGGTATGGAGAGCGGTTCCTCAATTCCGTGATCATCGGTTTTGGGTCCACCTTCCTGTCCGTCTTTCTGGGCACTCTGGCTGCCTATGCCTTCTCAAGGTTCAAGGTGCCGCTCAAGGATGATCTTCTCTTTTTCATCCTGTCGACACGGATGATGCCGCCGATTGCGGTTGCAATTCCCATATTTCTTATGTTCCGGACACTGGGATTGTCGGACACTCACCTCGGAATGATCCTGCTGTACACGGCGGTGAATATCTCGTTGGCGGTCTGGCTGTTGAAGGGGTTCATTGACGAGATCCCGCGTGAATACGAAGAAGCGGCCTTGATCGACGGATACACCCGCTTTCAGGCATTTTATAAAGTGGTCTTGCCACAAGCTGCCACCGGCATCGCGTCTACGGCGATCTTCTGTCTGATCTTTTCCTGGAACGAATATGCTTTTGCCGTGTTGCTGACATCCGGCACAGCACAAACAGCGCCGCCCTTCATCCCGACAATCATCGGGGTGGGAGGACAGGACTGGCCGGCTGTGGCGGCCGGGGCAACCTTGTTCCTGGTGCCGGTCATGGTTTTCACAATCCTGCTTCGCAAACACTTGCTGCGCGGCATTACCTTCGGAGCTGTCCGCAAATGACTGTTTTTCTAAATGGATTGATGAAATTCCGTCGTGGGCCCTGGGAAATGCTGGCATCGGTCCTGATCGCGATTGGCGTGATCATGCTGATGCAGCCCCTGGTCATGTGGGCCTACACCTATTCCTTCATTGTTACGCTGACCGGAACTGTGATGTTCATTGTCGTCAGCCATTTTCCGGACTGAACCAAATGGCAGAGATCATAATCAGGAACCTTCGGAAAACCTTCGGTGACTTCACAGCCGTGCAGTCCTCATCGTTCAAAATCGAGGATGGCGAGTTTTTCATGCTGCTCGGTCCGTCCGGGTGCGGCAAGACCACAACGCTGCGGATGATCGCGGGATTGGAGCTTCCGACGTCTGGCGAGATTTACATAGACGGCGAAGAGGTGGGTCAGAAACCAGCGCGTCAGCGTGATATCGCCTTTGTTTTTCAGATGTTTGCGCTCTACCCGCACATGAATGTGCGCAAAAAC
>CALDSI010000476.1 GCA_937911395.1 uncultured Labrenzia sp. | reverse complement strand
CCCAGCGGCGCTGCCGGTTGGCGTTGCTTTCGCGGGCGAAATCTGCATCAAACAGTGCCTTCGCCGCTTCATAGGTCGGTTGCGCTTCGGCCCACTTTTTCGCGCGGGCAACACGCGCCGGATCGTCTTTCACGTATTCCGGCAAGTACATGACTTCTGCCGAAATCTGGCGGTGCAGGTCATGAATGTACGGATCATAGGGCTGGCGAAGTGCGACGATCAGAAAGTCGATTCCTCGCCGTTCCAAGCCAAGAATCTCCTGGGCAATAAAGGTTTCGGAAAGGCGTGGATAGCCTTTCATCACAACAGCAATTCTGGACATTTGGTTGACTTCGGATCGACGGGATAAAACGGGGCGTGGGCAGCGGTTAGAAGTTTACCAGCTTTGGGGCAAGCGTTTCCTGCCGTTCAGCGAAAATGTCTCCAACACGTTGACCGATGACATCGAGACCGCCAAGCAGATTGTCGACACCGGCTGTGCTGGGTGGCGCCATTTGCGGCAACTCCGACAAGGCGTCGGCCATCAAGTCGACATCCGGATACCGCTCAATCGGTAAAACCTTCAACAAATTGCTCTGCTCGGCGCGCTCCGCCCGGATGGCCTGTTCGCGGCGTGGCACCACACGGGGGACCATCAAAGTCGGTTTGTCGAAGGAAAGGATCTCGCAAAAGGTGTTGTAGCCGCCCATACCAACAATGGCGGTCGCATTTGCGAGATACGGCTCAATCTGAGGCGTAAATCGCAACACCTCCACATCGCGAAGGTGCTCGGCACGTTCTGTGAAATCAGCTGCCGCCGCGGCCGGCATGAACGGGCCGAGCACAATCAGCGCAGGAAACAGAGGGCGTTGCCGTGCTTCATAGGCGCGCATGACCCAATCAACCATTTCCACGCCGTCGCCGCCGCCACCGGGCGTCACCAGGATGTAAGGCTCTTCTTCAAATGGTGCCGGTGCAGGCTGGTCTTCCGCCGACTTCGGCAAGCTGCGCCGGAGATAGCCAGTGTAACGGAGCTTGTCTTTGATCTTTGGCGACATGTCCATGCCGTCGAGGGGATTACAAATACCCTCAGGCCCGTAGACCCAGATCTCGTCGTAGAGATTTTCCAGCGCCGGGTAAACGTTCTTGCGGTCCCATTCTTCGGTGAGTGTCTCTGGATCGTCCATGACATCACGCAAGCCGAGGACCAAACGTGTATCCGTCTTCTTCAAGGCCTCCAGGGTGCCGAGTACTTCACCGCGCAGACCGGTCGGTTCCTTGTCGACAATAAAGATGTCCGGATCAAAAACTTCGGCTGTGTGCTCAATGATCGAGGAGCGGATCGCAAGGGTCTGATCGATATTGATGTGCAAGGACAGAGGTGTGTATTCGCCGTTGCGCAGTTTGATGACACCGGGAATGCGGACGAAATCGACGCGGGAGCGGAATTCGAAGCTGCCGATGATCGGCGAGCCGGAGAGGATCAGGACTGACAGTGTGCTGAAGTCACCAACGAGGGATTGGGCAATTGCGCGGCAGCGTCGGAGATGTCCCAGCCCAAACGAATCGTGGCTGTAAATCAGGATCTTCGGTGTCGTGGAACTCATACTGCCCCTGGAATTGTAATGCGGCCCCGCAGGCTTTATGTCTCATAAGAGCTGCGGTTGTCACGTCCAGATATCAGATCATCGGATGACTATCGACAGGAAGCGGCTCAAAGATTTAAAGATTAAGTGGCAGGGACCGATCAGGGTTGGCGCGTTAATTTGATGTTTTTTGGTGTATCAACACCAACGCGCCTGCCGTAATGTTGGGCCGGACCAAGTCGGATAAGCTGATGGAAAAAAGCCTTTTTAGCTTCATTTGGAAGTACAGCTCACGTCAGCAAATCTACATTCTCATGGTCACGGTGCTGACCTATCCCGTCATTTACATCCTTCTTGAACTGCCGAAACTGATCATCAACGACGCCGTGGAAGGAGATAATTTTCCGCGGACCTTTTTCGGCTTCGACTTCGATCAGATCCCGTATCTGATCCTCTTGTGCTGCACATTTCTGTTCCTGGTCGTCGTTTCCAACGGTCTGAAATTCTACCTCAATGTCTATAAGGGGCGGCTTGGCGAACGGATGTTGCGCCGTCTGCGCTTTGAATTGTTTCAACGCGTATTGCGGTTTCGGCTGCCGCATTTCCGCAAAGTGAGCTCCGGCGAGATCATTCCGATGATCACGTCAGAGGTGGAAGATGTGGGCGGTTTCGTCGGCGAGGCGTTTTCTCTGCCCGCTTATCAGGGCGGCATGCTGGTTGTTCAGCTCGGCTTCATTTTCATGCAGGATCCTTTGCTGGGCCTTGCTGCCGTAGCGTCCTATCCGGTTCAGGGCTACATCATTCCGATCTTGCAGCGGAAGGTTGCCCAGCTTTCCCGCAAGCGCGTGAAAAACATCCGGGTCATTGCCGACAAGGTGGGTGAGGGGATCACGGGCGTTGCGGAAATCCATGCCAACGACGCGTCCGCCTGGCACTCGGCAGACCTCTCCGATCGCCTCTACGAGAACTTCAAGATCCGGTATGAAATTTATAACCGGAAGTATTTCATTAAGTTTCTCAATAACTTCATGAACCAGTTGACGCCGTTCTTCTTCTACATGATCGGCGGGTATCTTGTGATCCAAGGCGATCTCAGCATGGGTGCTTTGCTCGCGGTGATCGCGGCCTACAAGGACCTCGCTGGCCCCTGGAAAGAGTTGCTCGCCTACTATCAAATGACGGTTGACGTTGGCATCAAGTATCAGACTGTTGTTGAGAACTTCGACCCGGTCGACATTCATGACACCGATCGGCTGACCAATGATGAAACCGTGGATTTGAAAGGCGATGTAAAGTTTGAAAACGTCACGTTCTCCGGCGGCGCGGCTGGCCAGGAGGTGACGGATATCACCTTGAAGGTACCAGAGGGAACGGCTTGTGCGGTGATGGGGCCGGACGGTTCCGGACGGGCCGAAGTGTTGCAGCTCGCCGCCGGATTGGTTTCGCCTTTGACGGGCAAGGTCTATATCGGAGACCACGACCTGGACAAGCTGACGGATTCCACACTTGGCCGGGAGATCGCCTATGTCGGCGGCGCGGTGCATGTGTGGACCGGGACCATCCGCGAGAACCTCTATTACGGTCTCCGCCACCGGCCGTTGACAAAAGTCGAGCGCACGGGTGAGGACCTGAAAGTCTATAAACGCAGTCTGAGTGAGGCGGCCGAAACCAAAAATCCATCCTACGACCTTGCCGCTGACTGGCATGACCTCAAGAAGGCCGGTGTCACCGATATCGACGCGCTTGATTTGAAGGCGCTGGAGCTGCTGGGCGCGGTCCAGCTGGATGCCGATATCTACCGTCTCGGTCTTCAATCGCGTTTTGATCCGTCCATGAATGATACGTTCGCCGAACGCATCTTGAATGTCCGCAAGGAACTGGTTGCCCGGATCGCGGCCGACCCGACCCTAGCTGGCCTGGTTGAGCTGTGGGATCCGTCCACCTTCAACGCGAGCGCCAGCCTTGCCGACAACCTGTTCTTCGCCGTGCCGTCTGATGCCGAAATTACGATGGATCAGGTGCCGGATTTGCCGGTCGTGAAGAGCTTCCTGTCGAGCAACGGATTCGACAAAAAGCTTCAGGACATCGGGGTCCAGATTGCAGAAACCATGTTGGAGCTTTTCTCCAACGTGTCGGGCAGCAGTGGCCTGCTTGGGTCCTATTCTTTCATTACGCAGGAAGAGCTGCCGGACTTCGAGCGCATGGTGCGCATTGCCCGGTCTGGACAAACCCGGCCCGGCCTCTCGGATAACGACAAGTCACGGCTGACGGGCCTTGCGTTCAAACTGGTGCCAGCCCGCCACCGCTTGGGCGTGATGACCGACGAGCTTAAGGCCGAAATCATTGCAGCCCGCGCGAAGTTCCTCGAGACCGTCGTCAAGGACAATGACGAATTCCTCGCCT
Organism: uncultured Labrenzia sp.; assembly: GCA_937911395.1. Taxonomy (GTDB): domain Bacteria; phylum Pseudomonadota; class Alphaproteobacteria; order Rhizobiales; family Stappiaceae; genus Roseibium. The sequence goes on along the minus strand of CALDSI010000476.1, from coordinate 13,760 downwards.
TCGATCCGGAAGTCTATCTGCCGCCGCTGACGATTGAAGACAATCTTCTCTTCGGCCGTCCGCGTGTCGATCGGCGCGACGCGCGCCGGCGCATCGACGCCGTAATCCGCTCAATCGTGGAAGAAACCGGCCTGCGCCAACCGATCATCTTTGCAGGCTTTGGTTTCCATGTTGGTGTTTCAGGGTCGCGGTTGTCCGCGGGCCAGCGCCGGCGGATTGCGCTTGTTCGCGGCCTTTTGAAAAACGCGCCGACAACCATCCTCGATGATGTCGCGACGGGTATGACGGAGGAAGACAAGGCCTTGCGCGAAAACCTGAGGAGCATATTGTCCGGAAGGACGCTTCTGTTCGGGACTTCCAATGCAGATATCGCCGCTGAATTCGAACATCGCTACACCCTGGATCAGGGGCGGTTGTCGGAGAGTGAAACATAATAATAAGCCGAACAGGCAGTCATTCGGCTGAACAAGCCGGTACCAAGGGGACTAACACGAAAAGGGCCGATCAACCGGCTCATGGAGACAAATGTGACGCTGGAAACCGAAGTCGAAGCACTGCGTAAGGTGCCTTTGTTTCACGGCATTGATGACACGAAACTGCGTTTGCTGGCTTTCATCAGCGACCGGACCGAGTTTCAGACGGGTGAGCGCCTCTGCACACAAGGTGAAGAGGGCGACAGCGCCTTTATCATCTTGTCCGGAGACGCAGACGTTCTCGTCAACACACCTGCGGGGGAAAAAAAAGTGGCCCAGGTGTCGGAGAACTCGATTGTCGGCGAGATCGCTATTCTCTGCGACGTTCCGCGTACCGCAACTCTGGTTGCAGCCAATAGCATGGACGTTCTGATGGTATCCAAAGACGATTTCTTAAAGCTTTTGAATGAGTTTCCGGATATTTCTCTTGAGGTGATGCGGACCCTGGCGATGCGTTTGGAACGGACGACCCGGGATCTGGCTGAAGCCCGCCAAGGAAACAGTGGCGGGTAGGGAGTAGCAGGTTGGCAGAGAATTTTTCGCTTCGTTGTTGGGGAGTCCGCGGGTCCACACCGACACCCGGCCAAAAGACTCTGCGCTATGGCGGTGAAACTTCCTGCTTTGAATTGCGGGCAGGAGATGCGCTGGTTCTGATCGATTGCGGATCCGGGGCCCGAAACCTCGGCATGGACCTGTGCTCTGCCGGCACTAGATCCTTCGATCTCCTGTTTACACACACGCATTTGGATCACATCTGCGGTTTGCCATTTTTCAAGCCCGCTTATGATCCGAATTTTTCTGTCACCGCTTGGGCCGGTCACTTCCAGGACGACACATGCCTGATGGATATTGTAAGCCGCATCATGTCGCCCCCGATTTTCCCGGTGGCTGCCAAGACCTTGAAAGCCGTGGAGTTCAAGACGTTCCGGGCAGGAGATGTGTTGCCGCGCCGCGATGAACTTGTGATCCGGACGATCCGGTTGAATCATCCTGGTGGAGCATGCGGCTATCGGTTTGATTTCAAAGGCAAGTCCATTTGCATCATCACGGATCATGAACACGGAGATCCGGACGTTGACGCGGCATTGCCTGCTTTCGTAGAAGGCGCAGATGTCATGATCTATGATGCCATGTACACCGACGCAGAATATGAGAAATTCAAGGGATGGGGCCATTCCACCTGGCAGAAGGCGGTGGAGCTGGCAAAAATTGCAAACGTCAAAACGCCGGTGCTCTTCCATCATGATCCCACACGCTCCGACGACGATCTTGATGAAATCGGCCTTGCGGCAAAAGCGGCCCATCCGGGCACGCTTGTCGCCAGTGAGGGCATGATCCTGGCGCCCTGAAATCAGGCGTCCCGAAATCAGGCACTTTGATTGTTCGTGTCCGAATAAAAAAATGGCGGCCAAAAAGGCCGCCAACGTCTCAATATCATTTGCAAGTAAGTGATCCGTACTTTTCAGATTTCGCGCCTGTGGGAGCACGAGTGAAATCCGGGACCACGAAACCTCGGGAAATGCCCCTTCAACAGCCACATGATCAACGAGATCATCTTCAATTTATACAACTGTAGATGTGACGGCATGACCCAAATGGGCTATGCAATAGAAAAAGTGTCATTGATAATATCGCAGCGATCACTTGGGGAATGAGGGGTTGAGCGGCAGGTGTCTGTCACGGTGGAACAGTTCGCGGAGTTGTCCAATCTGGTCATTGCCGCAGCGATGGAGCCAGGGCGTTGGCAAGATGTTGCTGATGCCTTGGGCCGGGCAGTGGGGCCGCAAGTGTGCACCCAGATCATCGGCTATGACACCCACACCAATTCGGCTCCTTTGGCTGTGGCCTCCGGCTATGATCCGGACATCTTGAAGCTCTACCAAGAGCACTATCACCTTCAAAACCCATACGCCGTCCGGTTTGACGACATGCGTGTTGGTGACGTGGTTCCAGCCGCAATGCTTTGCAATCCAAACGATATGATCCGGACTGCGTTTTATTCAGATCTCCTGCGTCCGATGGAAGATATCTACTGCGGTGGCGGAACACTACTCTTCCGCGAAAAAGGACGGGTGTTTGTATTCGGCGGTAATATGCGCGCGAAGGATCAGGACCGCTACGAGGACACTTGGTTGTCCTTGTGCGCCAATATTGCCCCGGTCATGCGTCAGTCCTTGGATGTCAACCGCATGATCGCCGGACTGTCTTTTGAAAACTGGACCTTGAGCCAGCACAATCTCGGATCGCAGTCTGCACTCGTCCTTATTGATCCGAATTGCCGGATCCATTATGCGAGCACCGACGCTGAACGCCTGCTCCAGGCGGGCGACGTGATTAAAACCGGTTTATCTGGCAAATTGCAGTTTGCATGTGAAGAGGTGCATCACGCCATTATCCAGCAAATGGGATCGCAAACAGCCCGCTGTGGTTCGGTTGTGCGAAGTTTGGCGTTTGAAACGGATCGGGGGCAACGCTGGACTTGCCAGAGCGTCGGTGTGGACCTCAGCAGACTTGATTGGTCGCCCTTTGGCAAAGTTTTCACTCAGCAGGGCCCGGCTTTTCTGATCGCTATCAAACCTGAAACATGCCGCCTGGACGTCAATAAGATGATCCAGAAGGCGCTCGGATTGAGTGAGATGGAAGCAGACGCGGCGCTCTATCTAGCCGAAGGGATGACAGCTGCGGAAATCTCTGAAAACCGCGAGGTAAGCATCCACACCGTCCGAAACCAGATCAAGTCGGCTCTATCCAAATGCGGCTGCCGCCGCCAGGCCGACCTTGTCATGGCGGTCGACCGGCTTCGGACAACCGGTGCGCACACTGCGCCCCTGTCGGCGATCACATAAGCTCACATTCCAGCGGTCACTGCTTGCCATCCTGACTGTCAGCGGCAACATTCAGGCAAGATACAATCGGACCGCTCATGGCAAGACTTAGAGAAACGATCAGATACATCCTGCGCGGCGGGCCGCCCATTGATGGGCTGCCTGATCGGGTGCAAGCAGAAATCCGTGCCCGGGAAGCTGCATCGGAGCGGCTGATCGGCTGGGTTCAGCTGGCCTTGGTGCTGTTTTTTGCCTCGCTTTATTTGCTCGCGCCGAGAGCGGAAGGTTCGGCCGGATTTAACTTCGTCCCGATCGCACTCGGCGCCTATTTCCTGTTCACCGTCACCCGACTGGCTCTCTCGTACCGGTTCGAGTTGCCCGAATGGTTTTTGCTGATCTCGATTTGCGTCGACATGGCGCTTCTGGTCGGACTGATTTTTTCCTTTCATATCCAATATGACCAGCACCCGACCTTTTATCTGAAGACCCCAACCTTGATGTATGTGTTCTTGTTCATCGGCTTGCGGGCATTGCGGTTCGATCCGAGGTTCGTTTTGACAACCGGTCTGGTGGCCGTCGTCGGTTGGATCGGGCTCGTAGCCTATGCGATTTTCTCCGACATGGGCGGGATGCGGGTCACTCGCAACTATGTTGAATACCTCACCGGCAACAGCATTTTGCTCGGGGCCGAGCTCGACAAGACGATGGTTATCCTGGCGGTGACGGTTTTGCTCTCCGCAGCGCTTTATCGCGGAAGGTCGATGTTGTTTGAGGCGACGCGGGATCACAGCGCAGCCATGGATCTCAAACGTTTCTTTTCTCCGGAAGTGGCGTCCTCTATCACAGAAGCCCATCAGGCGCTGGAAGCGGGCGAGGGAAGCTTGCGTGAGGCGGCGATCCTTTACGCCGATATACGCTCATTTACGTCGACATCGGCCGTTCTGCCGCCTGAGACGGTGCTCGCAGTTTTGGCCGAATACCAGAACCTTGCGGTTGAGGTGATCACCGGAGAGGGCGGGCAGGTCGACAAGTTTTTGGGTGATGGCATTCTGGCGACCTTCGGTGCCGTGTCACCGTCTGACACCTATGCAGCCGACGCCTTGCGCGCAGCGCAGGCGCTTGTTGTGTCGGTCACTCTGTCCCAGGACCGGTTCAAAGCCGCGGGCTGGCCGTCCGATCTGCGGGTTGGCACGGCCGTGGCCGCCGGGCCGGTCACCGTTGGCGTCATCGGGTCCAAAGACAGGCTGGAATTCACTGTAATTGGCGATGCGGTCAACCGCGCCGCCAAGTTGGAAGATGCCAACAAAGCCCAGCAGAGCAGTGCCTTGACCGACTGTGTGTCGTTGGATCTCGCAAGGGCGCAAGGTTATGCCGGTGATGCCGTCGACATTCGTCCATCCAGCAACGTGGGCGGTGTATCCGGTCCGGTCGACCTTGCCGTCCTTGCAAGATAGCCCGAAGTTCTCACACCGGCTTGGCACTGCTTTCCCAGTCTTTGAGCGCAAATCCGCTTGACGGGCCGTTGAAACTCAGACACTTTGCCTTCCAAATTGACGTTTTCGTCAATCAAAGTAATTAAATCTATTGAAAATCAATAGATTAAAGAATTGGAGGGCTTTGATGAAGCTGGATCAGTCTATGGCAGCAGTCGTCACTGGCGGCGCATCCGGTCTTGGCGCAGCCACTGCACGAATGTTGGCGGCAGAGGGCGTGAAGGTGACCTTGTTCGACCGCAATGGTGAGCAGGGCGCGGAGGTCGCGAAGGAAATCGGTGGTGTTTTCGCTGATGTCGACGTGACCGATCAGGCGAGCGTTGAAGCAGGCTTCGATGCTGCCCGCGCCGCACATGGCCAGGAGCGCATTCTTGTCAATTGCGCCGGGATCGCGCCGGTTGGCAAGACAACATCGCGCGGCGAACCGCACCCGATGGATATGTTTGAAAAAGTCGTCTCGATCAACCTGATCGGCTCCTTTCGGTGTATCGCTCTGGCGTCGACCGGCATGTCCTCTCTGGACCCGGTAACCGCTGATGGTGGACGCGGTGTCATCGTCTCCACGGCCTCTGTGGCGGCTTTTGACGGTCAGATCGGCCAGGTGGCTTATGCGGCGTCCAAGGCCGGAGTTGCCGGAATGACTTTGCCCGTTGCCCGGGATCTGTCCAAACTTGGCATCCGGGTCATGACCATCGCGCCCGGCATCTTTGAAACGCCGATGCTGCTCGGGCTGTCTCAGGACGTTCAGGGTTCTCTTGGTCAACAAGTGCCGTTTCCGTCCCGTCTGGGCCGGGCAACGGAATATGCCCAGCTGGTCAAGTCGATCTGCGAAAACGACATGCTCAACGGCGAAACCATCCGCCTCGATGGTGCCATCCGCATGGCACCGCGGTAAGTGGTCTGACACGCTGGAAAAGCGAGAGGTCACAGCTCTGAATTAGGAGCTGTGACAACCTCAAAAGATGCAAGGCTTATTGCGCTGAACAAGACCAGGCAAGCATTCGCCGCAACTCAGATCCGGCGCAACTTTTTCAAGAGTGCGCCTAGGAATTGTCTGAGCATGCCGGCCGCATAATGGACATTGAGTGTGCGTGCAGATTTTGGGCTATTAAGCTGATTGATGAGATCTGAACGCAGCCGCCCATCCTCGATAAATCCATCCGCTTTTAGCAGAGAATAGGTTTCAGGGGAGAAGGAAGACGGTGCTTGTATCCTTCTCAAATGATAATCCAAATCGTTATGCATAGCTGACCACCTCGAACTCGATGCCATCATCATCATCGAAGTAAAACCGGCGGCCAGGTTCATAATCAGCGTGGTTCTTGGTTACGTAACCACCCGCCTTGATTAAGGCTTCGGTGGCATCGAGATCGTCGACAACAACCGCGATGTGATTGAGCCCGCCACGGATGCCGTAGCTTTCGCCCGGCATGGCAGCCGTTTCCTTCGGCGGATTGTAAGCTGCGATGTAACTGGTTTCATTGCCGATGTGGTAGGTGATGCCGCCTCCCAGGCTATCCCCCTGCCAGCGAACCTCCCAATTGAACCAGTCCTTCAACCGTTTTGCGGTGGCCTCTGGGTCACTCACAGTGACATTCACGTGTTCCAGAAATGCGCCTGACATGCTGTGTCCTTTCACGTTGACTTGTGATGGACACCAGAGATAATTCCTCAAGTTAAGTTGAGGTCAAGAGGGAAAAGTTACTTTTTTGGAGAGGCTTGTGAAAGGCACAGATACGCTGTCCATCGGGGAGCTGGCCGAGCGGACCGGATTGGCAGTGTCCGCGATCCGGTTTTATGAAACCAAGGGTCTGGTCGCGCCGGTCCGGACTGAGAGCGGGCAACGCCGGTTTATGCGGGCCGATATCCGGCGGCTGTCGTTTGTACTGGTGGCGCAGGAATTCGGGTTTTCAATTTCCGAGATCGCGGCGCAAATGGAGAAGCTGCCAGACAACCGGGCACCGACCAAGGCCGACTGGACACGGATGAGCCGCGATTTCCGAAAACACCTTGATGCCAAGATCGAAGGCCTGGTCGCATTGCGGGACAAGCTGGACGGTTGCATCGGCTGCGGCTGCCTGTCGATGAAAAAATGCCAGCTCTATAATGCCGGCGACGCTGCCAATCGCCATGGCCGCGGTCCGCGCTACCTCATGGGAGACCGGCCAGACGCGTCGGATGAGCTCTGAGCTCCTGCATGCCTTCTTGCACATGGCTTCGTCTGTCATGGCCAGCTGTCCTGGACTTAATCCGGGACTTGCCGTGGGCCGGTGGGTTGGCCCCGGCGCTGAGGCCGGGGCGATGAGGGGAGCGGTTACCGGTTGTCGAGCTGAGACCTGACCCGCTTGAGGCCAAGGTTCGTGATCCGGTAGGGGCCGCTGTTTTTGGAAGAGATCAGACGCCGGTACTTCAGCTTCTGGAAGAGTTGCTGCGAGCAGCCGCCCCAGAACCAGCCGTCGCGTGTGATCGTCTCGTATTTCAGAGTACGGCCGTCCTCGTCCTTCTCGGCAAGGATATAGCCGCCCTGAGCCAGCAGGTGCAGCACCCGCTGTTCGGCTTTGGAAATGTCCATTGATGTTGATTTTCAGTCTTTGAGCAAAAGAAACCTGTCATCGCAGCAAACGCATGCGGTGTGGTGCTTTTGTTGTCCCGGCTGGTTGGGAGCCTTCTGGTGAAAGTCGAAGGTCCTGAAACGAGCCGGGTTTACCGGGACTCGCGAGTTCCGCGCATAAAACCTCTCAAAGATTACGCGCTGTCGATATCACGATGACTATGCTGCAACAAGAGACTGAAAGAGAGTGGAGGTCAGATGCCTATCGTGTGTTGCAATCCTGCAAGCGAGCAGATTACTCAGCTGCGTTCCGCCGGCCAGTAGCCGTTCTTTTCGTCCCGCTCAACTGCGACTGCTTCAACCTCGTCCGAACCGCAGCGGGAACACTTGAGGGATTTGGAGAGTGAGGAGAGTGTATCCTCCAGCGCATAGTTGGTGAGTTTCAGATAACGAAACCGGCTGCAATGGGAACACATAATGCCAAGCCGCCGATCGCTGGTTTCCAGCATCTCGATCGTTTCATCTGTTTTGGTTTTGGCGGGGCTTAGGGTCATTCAGTCAGATGTGTCCAATGGCTGCCGTTGGCTTCAAGTGGTCTGGGCGTGACATCGTAAGGGGTTACGTAACGGCTTTAATTCGATTGTAAAGCTCTGCCGGCCATTTGGCCCAAACCACAACCCAACCGGAAAAGCCGAGCTGCGACGCAATTGCACTCGCTTTTTGACGGCTGCGCGGCTAAGACAGCGCCATGATGACGCTTTCTGACACATGGATCGATCTGTTCACGCTTTCCGGGTTTTTAAACCCGTTTGCGCTGTTGATCGGGGTTTACCTTGGCTGGCGGGCTGATCAGCGGGTGAAGCTGTGGATCGCCGGGTTTGCGGCCGCTGCCCTGTCGCTGATGCTCGAGACTGCGGTGGGTTTGCTGCAATTGCCACAACCAATTTCCCAGGATGCTGGCGCTCTTGCGATGTTCCCGTTCCGGTTCTTGGGCGGTGCGGCAGCAGGTGCGGTTGCCTATTGGCTCAACCGCCGGCGCCGGCAAGCCGGATAAGTCCGGACGACAGGTCCCGGCTCAGGGCCGGGACGGCGGAAATCGACACCTTCGGACCTAGCCAAATTTGATTCAGCGCACAGGCGGCGGATAATCGGGAAGACTTCGCGTGGCATCAGGCCGCCGGGTTCGGGTGTTCCGGTGCCCGGCACGAAGGCGGGATCGAATGTGTCCATGTCGAAGGAGATAAACATGTCTCCGGTCCGTCGTTAGCCTCTTTGACCACGCCTTCCATGACTGCATCGAACCCACGGCATTCGATTTCGGCAAAGGTGCCGCCAGATCATTTCGTCGACAGGTCTCCATCGCCAAGTAGCGAGGGAAAAGACGTGCGCTTCGTTCAGATTTTTAGCCAGCTTTCAAAAAGAACGGCGTTGGGACAATCCTTGAGCGGGGCTTTTGCGCCTTCTTCGTGATGCTCCAGCCAATGGCGGCACTTTTCGGTTTCCTGACAGCTCATGCAACGGCGGGCAGCCGTTTCCATGTCCACATCGGCTTGCACACCCTCTGGCAAGCCCTTCATCGCACCGATGGTGTCCAGCATCCGGCCCATCAATTCGGCACGTTCGTTCAGTCGGTCCATCCAGTTCACAGGGAATTCCTCTGTCCTCTGGGCTTGGCAGCTTGTGCCGCTTGGCAAGCCCGTGAAGTTTTTGGCGGGATCCCGTCCTGATCCGATCCATTCTGCGGGCGAGGATGGAGACATCTTGCAGTCCCTGCCTTGATCAGGGTCAACTCTCGCCAAGCTTTAAGAAAGCAGCCATACTCCGCGCGTTAGAGTCGGTGTGCTCAGACTGACCCTGGAGACGGTGTCATGGTGGAAACGGTCAGCGCACAGCCGCTGCCAGCAAATACGCAAGGTGGAGCTGCCCCCCAGGCCCTGGAGCCCGGCACCGAACTGCGTGCGAAGGTGGAGGCCAATCTTCCGGGCGGTGTCGTGAGGCTGTCTTCTGACGCCAGATCGATCGACCTTCGGGTGCCGTCTCCCTTGCCTGTTGGAAGCAGTGTTACGCTCTCGGTTTCCGGCACCCGGCAACAGCCCGCTGTTGTTTTGACGCCCGACAGCAGTGCTGCGAAACCTGCAACACCAACGCCGCCGCAAAATACCGGTCAGACGGTCGCGCCCCAGCCCGCAGCGCCAAATCCGCAAACTCCGGCAACACAACCGGTGACATCTGCGCCGCCGCCTCAGGCAAACCCCCAGGGATCGCCCCAACCGCAACAACCGGCGCAGCAGACTGGCCAGCAGTTGCCGCAACAAGCGTCTCCACCAACCGGGCAGCCGGCCGGACAGCCGCAACCCGTGCAGCCGACCTTGCCGCGGCCCGCACCTGTTTTGGCGCAGTTCCTTCAGTCAACCGGCGTGCTGCCGCAATCCGCCCAACCGGGCGGTGCTGTTCAGCCCCAACTTCCCGGCCAGATCCTGACCCAGCCTGCCGTATTGGGCCAACCCGCTGTTCCAAATCAGGCCCAGGTTGCCGGGCAATTGCCGGCTGGTTCGGTTCTCCCCCAACCGGGGCAACCTGCAACCCCATCAGGCAGCGGACAAGCTCCTCTGCCGGCACAAGGGGCGGCAACCGGTGGTCCGGTTGCTGGGGCGCCAATCATAAGTACCGGGCAGGGCACCGTCGTTCCGCCGCTGCCCTCCGGCGGTCCGGCGCCAGGAACGCCGGGCGCTCCAGTCAGCGCGCAATCCGGCCCACAGACTACGGTCGCCCTGCCTTCCGGGGCCGGTGGACCGATCCCTTCGCAAGGAGCCAGTGCGCCACTTTCAGGAGGGCTGGTATCCGGGGCGCAGGTCTCAGGTCAGCAAGTCCCTGGCCCGCAAGCGTCTGGTCCGCTGCAAGCTGGTGCGACTTCGCCAACGCAGGTGCCGGCAGGAGGCTCGACTCCTGCTGGAGCTCCGGTGGTTACCCCGTTGCCAGCCGCCGGCGGGGCTCCACTGCAATCGCCCGGCACTGGCCCGATACCGACCGCACCGGTGACACCACAGACCGGGCAGCCGTTGCCTGCCGGTTTGCCAGCTGGGGCGCCAACCACTATAGGGGCGCCCGGCGTTCCACCCGTCCTTGGCCAGCCTGCCGCGGGTCAAGCGATCCCGCAGACTGGGGCTTTTCCAGCATCCGTAACATCAGCATCAGGGCAAACGCTTCCGGCGCAAGCAGCTACAGCTGCAGCTGGAGCACAAGCAAGTGTCGCCCCACAAGCGTCAGCCTTACCCCCGCAAGGAGCGCCGCCGGGTGGGGTGATCTCCCAAACAGTATCAGCTGCAGGGCAGGGGGGCGCCGTTGGAACCGGAGCCGTTCCGCCTCCCGCTGCGGGCGGGCCACAGGGCGCGGTACAGCCCGGTGGGCAGGCTGGGCCTCAGCCCGCAGTCAATCAGACTGTTGTGACTGCCCAGCCAAGCTCCACGCCCGCAGCTGGGACAGCAGCCCAAAGCGCCAGTGTGCCGGGGGGCGCGGCAACGCCGGTCAGCGCAAGTGCGCAATCGCAGGCACAGGCCTATGTCGCGGCAAAACCTGGCATGGCAACACCCTGTCAACCGGCCATTGCCTCTCAAGGGACCGGTCCGGCAGCATCGACACCCGTCCAGCAGGCGGCAGCAGCCTTGCGCCAGCCTTTGGCAGAACAACAGGCCAGCCTCGGCAATATTTTTGCTCAAATCGGGTCCTTGATGTCCGCGCAGGCGGCCGGAAAGGCCTCTGTTCCCGATGCGGTGCAAAAAGCCATGCAGCAGATTTTAGGACTGCGCCTGAACTCTGGGCAACCGGTAACTGGACAGTCCTTGCAGCAGGCCGTGCGCTTGTCCGGTCAGGGCGGTGAGGGACGGTTGCCGTTGCCTACTGGCGCGCAGCAGTCTCTTGTGCCCGATCTAAAGACCGCTCTTTTGGCATTTCGCGGCTTGCTGCAAAGCCTGGGGGCGGAACCTGCTGTCCGGTTTCCAGCACGCCAGCCTACCCCCGCCTCCCGCTCATCTGGTCCCCAAGGCCAGGCCCCGCAAACCTCAAGTGGCTATTGGGCCGGGTCCGCACCGCAGAATCTGCAGTCGCTGCTCCAGGAGACAGACGCTGCGCTTGCGCGCATGCGGCTCACTCAATTGACCAACGCCGGTCTTGCAGGCGATGACGGCCCGCAGGCCGCAGCGGCCAAGCCCATGGACACCGTTCTGGAATTGCCGCTGGCGCTCGGCCAGGACACGGCGGTGATGCAAATGCAGATTGGCCGCGACGGGGGTGGCAACAGCGCAGACGAGGACGAAGAACCGGCCTGGCGGTTGCGCTTTGCACTGGATCTCACTGCAACCGGTCCGCTCGAAGCGGCCGTGAGTCTTCGGGGCGGCGGGACTTACATCTCCCTTTGGGTGGACCGCAAAGAGACACTTGATCTCCTGTCCGGTCTTCAGGAAACGATGGAGGCGGCCTTCGCCGATGCCGGGCTGGATCTTCAGGAACTGCGCTTCATCCGCGGCCTTCCGCCGAAAACCGCTGCCAAGTATGGCGCCCTCATCAACCGCCAATCGTGAGGGCATTTATGACCACGCCGACGCAACCTGAAAAAATCGCAGTTGCTCTGGAATATGAAGATGGCGGCGCGCCGGTTGTCAGCGCCAAGGGAACGGGCACGGCGGCCCAGCGAATCGAGGACATAGCCCGCGAGGCCGGGGTGCCGATCGAGCAGAACCCGATGATGGCCGAGGCGCTGTCGCAGATTGAAGTCGATCATGAAATCCCGATGGAGCTTTATCAGGCAGTCGCCGTTCTGATCGGCTTCATCATGCGCACCGGTCAAGCGCAGCATCCCAAGGGACCGGGCGAGACAGAAACCTGATCACGATGACGCAGCGTCAATGGTCAAGCTGATGCCAATCTGCTCAGGAGAGAGGCAGAGACCGCCCTCGCGCCCCGCTCCTTGTGCGAAAGCGCCAGCTTTGAGCAAGGAAAGCCTTGCAGTAAAATCAATTCCCGACTAGGCATCAGGGCTGCAAAAAACCAGCGCTCCGGCTGTCGTGCCGTACCTTCCAAGCGAGCGCTTTTGACGAACACAGGATTGAACGCCCCATGACACTTGTCGACGTACGCACTCCCGACCCGAAGAAATTCATCAAGGGCGCGACCGGCGACTGGGAAATCGTGATCGGCATGGAAGTCCATGCCCAGGTCACCTCCGACGCCAAGCTCTTTTCCGGCGCCTCGACCGAATTCGGACAGGATCCGAACAACAACGTTTCGCTCGTCGATGCCGCCATGCCGGGCATGCTGCCGGTGATCAACGAGGAGTGCGTGCGCCAGGCGATCCGCACGGGCCTCGGCCTGAAGGCGGAGATCAACCCGAAATCCGTCTTCGATCGCAAGAACTACTTCTATCCGGACTTGCCGCAGGGCTATCAGATCTCCCAGTTCAAGCAGCCGATTGTCGGCGAGGGCAAGATCCTTCTGGATATGCCGGATGAGCAGGTGGAGATCGGCGTGGAGCGCCTGCACCTGGAACAGGATGCCGGCAAGTCTCTGCACGATCAGCATCCGTCCATGTCGTTTGTCGATTTGAACCGGTCCGGCGTGGCCTTGATGGAGATCGTGTCCAAGCCGGATCTGCGCTCGGCGGACGAGGCAAAGGCGTATCTCACCAAGCTGCGCACCATCCTGCGTTATCTCGGTACATGTGACGGCAACATGGACCAGGGCTCCATGCGCGCCGACGTCAACGTCTCGGTCCGCCGTCCGGGCGGCGAATTCGGCACGCGCTGCGAGATCAAGAATGTCAACTCCATCCGCTTTGTCGGTCAGGCGATTGAATACGAAGCGCGCCGCCAGATGGCGATCCTGGAAGACGGCGGCACCATTGATCAGGAAACCCGCTTGTTCGACAGCGTGAAGGGCGAAACCCGGTCCATGCGTTCCAAGGAAGAAGCGCACGACTACCGCTATTTCCCGGATCCGGACCTTCTGCCGTTGGAATTCACGCAAAGCTTCGTTGATGAGCTGGCCGCTGATCTGCCAGAGCTTCCGGACGACAAGAAGGCGCGGTTCGTCAAGGATTTCGGCCTGACCGCCTATGACGCGGATGTTCTTGTTGCTGAAAAAACCTCTGCGGCCTTCTTTGAAGAAGTCGCGAACGGCCGCGATGCCAAGCTTGCTGCCAACTGGGTGATCAACGAGCTGTTCGGCCGCCTGAACAAGGAAGGCAAGACGCTTGAGACTTCTCCGGTCTCAGCGGCTCAGCTCGGCGGGATCATTGATTTGATCAAGGCCGGGACGATCTCCGGGAAGATCGCCAAGGACGTCTTTGAGATTGTCTGGACCGAAGGCGGCGACCCGGCTGAGATCGTGGAGGTCCAGCCAGGACAGGAGCTTCAGGAGCAGCTCG
>CALDSI010000475.1 GCA_937911395.1 uncultured Labrenzia sp. | reverse complement strand
CGCACACAGTGACGGTGCAGCTGCTTTTGCCGTGAAAGCCGCGTCTTGTCCTTTGTGACGTTCCAAAACACAGTCCAGCCATAGCGTCCGGTGTTCCGGCCCCAGATAGCTAAAACGCCAAGGGTTTGTTTCGACGGCGATATAGCAGGGCTCGGATTGGGACTCAATGTTTGTGATCAGCGGGAGCCAAAAGAGGGCGGGCGCACCCCTATGTGCGCGGGCTTCGCTCAAGTCCAGTAGACGGACAAGCAAAAATCTGGAAGGGTTGATGAAATTCCATCAAAGCATTTGAAACTTCCGCAAAGTTGCCCGCCGAGATGATCGCACCTTTTAATCAAAAGTTCTCCGAGGCCTTCGATCCGCGAAGCAACAATTTTGATCTCATCCGTATTGTCGCCGCCTGCCTGGTGATCTTCAGCCACGCATTCCCGCTCCTGGCTCTGACCTACGAGCCAATTGCCGAACTCACAAATCATTACGAGACCGGTGGCGGCTTTGCCGTAAACGCGTTCATTGTCATCAGCGGTTTTCTGATCTGCCGGTCTCTGGAGCGGGCGACCATCATCTCTTACTCCTGGTCGCGTTTTTTGAGGATCGTGCCAGCTCTTACCGCCGTAACCCTGGCTCAGATGTTTGTGCTCGGACCGATCTTCACGACCGTTTCGCTCCCGGACTACTTTTCGAATGCGTCGACATGGTCACAGCTGAAGAACCTTACGATCTTCAACATGCAGTTCCGCCTGGAAACGATTTTCATGGATGTGCCGTTTGCGCAGATCGTGAACAATCCGCTTTGGACGCTGCCAATCGAGAGCTTTTTCTACATCTGCCTGCCGATCGCGTTTTTTATCGGTCTGAAGGGCAGGAAGTTTTTCTGGCTTGTCCCGGTCAGCTGTCTCACCGGATTGTACGTCATGGGACTGTCAGGGTGCTCATTTGCCAACCAGTGCGGTGCGAGCTTGTGGACACTGCAACACTACACAACGCTGCGGTTGGCCTGCTTCTTCTCGCTCGGCGCATCCATCTGGATCTACAGGCACTCAATCCCGCATAGCGGCTGGATCGCAGCCGGTCTTGTTGTCGTCCTGGCGCTGCTGCCAACGACTTACCTTTTTGTGCGGGATTTGGTGTTCGCCGTCTTCTACAGCTATCTCGTCATGTATGTCGGCTGCCTGCCGAAACTGCACATCAAGACATATGAGAAGCTGGGAGACCTCTCTTACGGGACGTATATTGTCGGCTGGCCGGTGCAACAGTCGATCCTGACGATCTTCGGGACGGGCTTTAATCCCTACGTCTTCGGATTGATCGCGATCCCACCCTCGCTGGTGCTGGCTTACTTTATGTGGAACTACGTCGAAAAACCGGCGCTTGCTCTTAAACATCACCCGGTTTTGACACAAAGGATGAAGCGCGAAGCATAGAGCGCCCAAAAGGCGCTTGTACTCCTGATTACTTCACCAGTCCAAGGCGTGTTCCAGAGTAGACCTTGTTGCGGAGCGGGCCCCACCACCAGTTGTTTTCCAGATACCACTTGATGGTCTTCTCGATGCCTGTGTCGAAGTTTTCTTCCGCGCGCCAGCCGAGTTCGGTCTCCAGCTTTGTCGCATCGATCGCATAACGCGCATCGTGGCCCGGACGGTCTTCAACATAGGTGATCAGGCGGTCGTGCGGCGCGGTCTTCGGGCTGTGCTTGTCGAGGATCGCGCAGATCGTCTTGACGACGTCCAGGTTGGTGCGCTCGTTGCGCCCGCCGACATTGTACTTCTCGCCAAGGCGGCCCTTGGAAACGATCGTGAAGAGCGCCTTTGCATGGTCATCGACATAGAGCCAGTCACGCACATTCATGCCCGTGCCATAGATCGGCAGCGGCTTGCCGTCGAGCGCGTTCAGGATCATCAGCGGAATGAGTTTTTCCGGGAAGTGATACGGGCCGTAGTTGTTGGAGCAATTGGAGAGCACCACCGGCAGGCCATAGGTCCGGTGCCAGGCAATTGCCAGATGATCACTCGCAGCCTTGGAGGCAGAATAGGGCGATGAGGGGTCGTAAGGGGTGGTTTCCTTGAAGAGGCCGTCGTCACCGAGAGAGCCGTACACCTCATCGGTGGAGACATGCAGGAAGCGGAAAGTATCTTTTTTCTCGCCTTCCAGGCTGTTCCAGTAGGCGCGTGCGGCTTCCAGCATCGCCATGGTGCCGACCACGTTGGTCTGCACGAACTCCGCCGCGCCTGTGATCGAGCGGTCGACATGGCTTTCGGCCGCCAGATGCATGATGTAGTCCGGCTGAAATTCGGCCACTGCCTTGATCATTTCCGGCCCGGCGCAGATGTCTTCCTTCAGGAACTTGTGGTTCGGCGCATTGTCAACCTCACGCAGGGAATCCAGATTGCCGGCATAGGTCAGCTTGTCGATGGTCAAGACTTCCGCCCCGACATTGCGAACAAGATGGCGGACCACTGCGGATCCGATGAAGCCGGCACCGCCGGTGACAATTACACGCGTCATGATTTTACCTGAAACCCTTAAACCTTCGATGCCGCCTTTAAAGCGCACCCGCTCCGTCGTCCGCAACCTTCTTGAGATACTTGCCGTAAGCCGTTTTCTGGAACATGTCGGCGAACTTCAAAAGCTCATCCTTTGTCATCCAGCCGTTGAGATACGAGATCTCTTCGATGCAGGCGACGTTGAGGCCCTGCCGCTTTTGGATGGTGCGCACGAACTCGCCAGCTTCGAGAAGGCTGTCATGCGTGCCGGTGTCGAGCCAGGCGTAGCCGCGGGACATACGCTCAACGAAGAGATTGCCCGCTTCCATGTAGATCCGGTTGAGATCGGTAATCTCGTATTCACCGCGCGCCGACGGTTTGAGGTTCTTGGCGTAGTCCACGACCTTGTTGTCGTAGAAATAAAGACCCGTCACCGCGAGGCGCGACTTCGGCTTGGCCGGCTTTTCTTCCAAAGAGATCGCCCGGCCTTCTGAATCAAGTTCGGCAACGCCGTAGCGCTCGGGGTCGTCGACCTCATAGGCAAAGACTGTCGCGCCTTCGGTGCGGCTGGTGGCGCGATCCAGCAAAGTGGTCAGGCCAGCGCCGTAATAGATGTTGTCGCCGAGGATTAGCGCCACATCATCATCGCCGATGAACTCTTCGCCGAGCGTAAAGGCCTGCGCCAGTCCATCCGGGCTCGGCTGGATTTTATAAGAGATCTCGAGGCCCAACTGGCTGCCGTCACCAAAAAGGCGCTTGTAGCTGTCGATGAACTCCGGCGAAGAGATGATCAGGATCTCACGGATCTTGGCGAGCATCAGCACAGAAAGCGGATAATAGATCATCGGCTTGTCGTAGATGGTCATCAACTGCTTGTTGACGGCAAGCGTTGCCGGATGAAGCCGGGTGCCGGACCCGCCTGCGAGAATAATACCCTTCATCACGATAAACCTTTTTCCTTGTCGCCCATCAATTCCTCAACGGTGCTGGCCAGGGCGGCGCGCCATTGGCAGGGCTCAATACCAAAATCCTGTGTCAGCCTGGACGTGTCCAGCGCGGAATTCGTCGGGCGCTTGGCCGGGGTTGGATAGTCCTTGGTCGGGATTGGAGCGACCGCCGGAACAGCCAGGCCGCGCGCCTTCAACAGCTCAAAAATCTCCGAGGCAAAGCCGAACCAGGTGACGGCCTCATCGCCGCAGTAGTGATAGACCCCGCTTGGTGCGTCTTTTTCCTCGAGCTGGCGCAGGATGATCGCCTGAGCGGCCCGCGCAATATCCCGCGCCGCGGTCGGGCAGCCGGTCTGATCGTCCACCACGGTGAGTTGCGGCCGGTCCGCGAGGCGGATCATCGTCTTGACGAAATTGGCGCCTATTGAGGAAAACACCCAGGCGGTGCGTAGGATCACATGGCGGCAGCCTGAGGATTGAATCGCCAGTTCCCCGGCCGCTTTCGACGCGCCATAGACACCTTGCGGGTCAATCGGATCTGTCTCGACGTAGCGTCCGGTCTTGCCGCCATTAAAGACATAGTCCGTGGAGATATGAACCAGCGGAATGTCGAGCTCTTTTGCAGCCTCTGCGAAGGCTGCAGGCGCAAGACCATTGACCTTGAACGCTGTGAGGAGATCATCTTCGGCCTTGTCGACAGCGGTATAGGCACCGGAGCTGATGATGGCATCAAACCCGCCTGCACGGACAAAACCGCTGATCTGATCGGCGGAGCTGAGATCGAGTTCAGAGCGGGAGGGCAGGACAAGTTCCGTGCCTTCCGGCCAACTGAGCTTGGCCAAAGATCCGCCAACCTGGCCCGTTCCGCCCGTGATCAAAATCCTGGTCATGATCTTATGGCTCGATTTCGACTAGGGTCATCGGCTTGCCGTCATAGTCGAACGGGGAGTCGAAGTCAGCGAGCCCGGGATGCTGGGTGTCCTTGCCGCTGAGGATCGGCTCGGCTCCAACAGCGAGCGGCCAGTCGATGCCGATATCGGCATCATTCCACATCAGCCCGGCATCGTTGTGCGGGGCGTAGTAGTTGGAGACCTTATAGGTCACCTCAGTGTTGTCTTCCAGCGTCACGAAGCCGTGGGCATAGCCGGCCGGAACCAGCAACTGATCGCCGTTTTCCGCGGACAGTTCCACACCGATCCATTTGCCATAGGTCGGGGAGCCCTTGCGGATGTCGACGGCGACATCAAAGATCTTGCCGCGGATACAGCGCACCAGCTTGTCCTGCGCAAAGGGTGGTGTCTGGAAATGCAGGCCGCGCAACGTGCCGGTCGGCACGGAGAGCGAGTGATTGTCCTGAACGAAGTCACAGGTAATCCCGAGCGGCTCCAGCTTTTGCTTGTTGTAGCTTTCGGTAAACCAGCCACGATCGTCACCAAAACGGCGTGGATGAATGAGTGTGACGTTTCCGCTCATAACTTAAAGTCGCTCACCTGAATTGGAAAATTCAAACTGTCTTGGGACAGGGAGGCTTAGGCACGTGTCTAATATGCGATATCTGCACAAAACGGTTGCCCCAAGCTCCATACCGGCTCTTGGGGCCTTCGCATACGATGAACCCAGAGGTAGGTCAACGGATTTAGCGGGTCTCGTCAGCCAAGGGCAGAGCAAGCCGCCCTTGTTTCATTCGCGAGCGATGACTCCAAAGTGCCCGCTTACGCCAGGTCGACGTAGTAAGCGACACCTTCATAGGTGTAGTGGCCGAGCGTGGAGATGATGCTGTCGCGCTCTTCCGCCGAGGTCGTATAGAAATGTGAGCCGCTTTGGGTGTTGAAGAACCTGTACAGAGCCGTCCCGCCGGCATCCGCTGTCTCGCTGGCATAATAGGCGATGCCTTCATAACTGAATTGCGGCAGGCTGTTTTGAATGCTCTGCGCTTCTGCGGCGCTGGCGGTATAGAAGTGAAATCCGCTGTCAGAGTTGTAAAATCGGTGAACCGCAACACCTCCACCCGCTTCCGTGGCATTTGAGTCGAAGCTGTTGCCCTCATAGGTCATCGTCGGGATATTTGTAATGACCGAATTGCGCTCTTCAATGCTCGTGGTGAAGAAGTGCGAGCCCGTCAATGTGTTGTAAAATCGGTAAATCTGGAAAGGACTACCGTCCGCATCGGCGGTATCGACAGGCAGCGTGACAAAGGTTTCCGAACCGGAATCTGAAACAGATGCATCGATCGTCGGTGTTCCGCCCGGATCTGTTTCGTGCCCGAACCAGACATGAGCGACCCCCTTGTGCATGCCGATCCCGATCGCAAGCCAATCCTGCAGCCAAGGCGATTGATTGGTGATGACATCATTGTGCCCGGAGGATGATTGCCAATTCGCCAACGCATTTGCCGCTGTCATGATCGTGTTAGTCACAAAGGATCCGACATAACCGGTGCTGATTTCATAGCCGTTGCCCGTATAACTTGTTCCTATACGGGTGGGTGCATCCCACATATTGGTATAGGTGCTTGAATCGGAGCTGCTATAAGGCGCGTCGCTCCACGAATGCCCCTCATAGGCGCCGGTGTTGTAAACTGTATCCAGCACGTGCCGGCCGGCGGTCGCCGTAAGCCCGGCGGAGAGGGGAATGGTGCTCAACCCGAGCGTCCCCCGGTAGTCCATAATCAGATTGTAGAGCGTCAGCTCATCGCCATCGATGCTGTCTTCGGATGTATTCAAGTAATAATTCGTTGCCATGAGAGACTCCATTCGCTGGAAATTGACAACTCCGGCGCAGTCACAACCCAGTCAGGCGAGCATTACAAACCCAAGCGCATTCCATGTCAAAAGGACCTTCAGCAAACTGCAAAAAGATTGCAAGCGCAGAATACCTCAAGCTGTAGGGTTTCGGATTGCGCGCATTAACCATTCCGTTAACCCTTTTCACATATTCAAGAGAGGTGCAACATCCCGGATTTTGGTGCTTTTCAAACAGTGCCAGGGCAGCAGGGGCGTTGATTGACCCGGCGACAGTCACTTTACAGTCACAACCAAAGCCAATTCTTGAGGCCATACAAAACACGCCGGTGCTTTCATTGCATTGCCACATTTAATCTTATAAGAACGTCGGCAAATTGATTTCGGCAATTTGGCGCCGATTATGGTACGTTTCTTCAGCGAAGCAAAATTAGGAACCCAGATGGTATCGAAGACACCGCTCCAGGCCGCTTACGGCAAATTTCGAGCCATTATTTTCACGACTTTCGTCTTCAGTTTTTGCATCAACATGCTGCTGTTCGCTTCGCCGATCTACATGTTGCAGATCTATGACCGTGTTCTGGGCAGTCGCAACGAGACAACGCTTCTGATGATCTCGATCATCATCTTGTTCTTGTTGATCATTTACGGTGTTCTTGAATTCATTCGCTCGCGTATGCTGGTGCGCGCCGGTCAGCAGTTTGACAACGTTCTGTCAGAGTCGCTGTTCAGCCGTGCGGTCAAGCTGCGCCTGTCCAATCCAAAAGCCGGCGCCGAATTCATTCTGGCCGACGGCGACAAGATCCGCGAGTTTTTGACCGGCACCGGCATCCTCGCCTTTTTCGATGCACCGTGGACACCGGTCTTTATCGCGGTCTGCTTTATTTTCCACCCATGGCTTGGGTATGTTGCTCTTGGCGGAGCGTTGGTAATCTTTGCACTGGCAATCATCAACGAATATTCGACCAAAAAGCCTCTGCAGGAAGCCAACACGGCGTCGCAAGGAGCCAACCAATTTGCTGGGGCCGTTCTTCAGAACGCCGAAGTGATCCGCGCAATGGGTATGGAAAAAGCACTCGGCGACCGCTGGCGGGATCGCCATGGCACTGTGCTCGGCGCCCAGGCAGATGCCAGCGACAAGGCCGGCGCGATCCTGACCTTCCAGAAATTTTTCCGGATGACCATCCAGTCGGCCATTCTGGGCCTTGGCGGTTATCTCGCGATCAAGCAGGAGATCTCCCCCGGCATCATGATTGCCGCGTCGATCATGATGGGTCGCGCACTGCAGCCGGTCGAGCAGGGAGTCCAGCAGTGGAAGACATTCGTTGCTGCCCGTCAGGCGCATGCCCGCCTAAAGGGCCTGTTCGAGTCTGTTCCGGGCGATGAACAGCGCACCGAGCTGCCGGATCCGAAAGGCGTGATCACCGCTGAAAACCTGTCGTCGGTTCTTCCGGGCACACGCACCGCATTTCTGAAAAACCTGAACTTTCAGATCAACTCCGGCGAGACAGTCGCCGTCATCGGGCCATCGGGCTCAGGCAAGTCCAGTCTGATCCGGCACCTTGTCGGTGTTTGGCCGGCAGCTGTCGGCACGGTCCGGATTGATGGCGCGGACATTGCCCACTGGAACGCAGACCAGCTTGGCCAGCACCTTGGCTATTTGCCACAGGAAGTCCGACTGTTTGCTGGCACGATTGCTGAAAACATCTCCCGCTTCACTGGCGGCGAATCCGAAGAGGTCGTCAAGGCCGCTCAGCTTGCCGGTGTGCACGACATGATCCTGCGCCTGCCTGACGGTTATGAAACCCAGGTTGGCGACAATGGCCAGCAGCTCTCCGGCGGTCAGCGCCAGCGGGTTGGCCTCGCCCGGGCGATGTTCGGCATGCCGCGCATCATGATCCTGGATGAGCCGAATTCAAATCTCGACAGCGATGGTGAAAACGCGCTTCTGGAAGCCATCAAGGCAATGAAAGATCAGAAGATCACCGTTGTGCTCGTCACACATAAGACAAATCTCCTTGCCATATGTGATCGGGTTCTGGTGATGCGCGAAGGTCAGATGCAGGCTTTCACCACGCCGCAAGAACTCTTCAAGCCGGCCGCAGCCGGAAATGCACAAGCCCCGCAACCGGCGGCAACACCCGCAACTGTTCCGGTTGGCCAGGTCAAGGTTCCGGCCCAAAAGCCGGCGTAAAGAGTCATGACCATGAAACAAAAACGGAAAGCCAGCGCGAATCCGAGGCCGTTCATCATTGCCGGCTACGCAACGATCCTTCTGACCTTCGGCGTCGTCGGCGCGTGGGCCGCGATCGCCAAGCTCGACAAAGCTGTCATCGCATCCGGCGAAGTCGAGGTCGAGGCGAACCGCCGCGAAGTCCAGCATCTGGAGGGCGGCATCGTCATGAAAAAGGACGTTGCCGAAGGCCAGGTGGTCAAGGCCGGTGATGTGCTGATCGAACTGCGCGACGTTGAGGCGCGCGCCAACCTTCAGGTCGTCACGATCCGCCTGCGGATCGCCGAAGCTGTGGAAGCACGGCTGAAGGCGGAGCGTAACCTGGAAGAGCACATCGAATTCAAAGAGTCCCTGCTCGCCGACAAAACACCGGAAGTCGTCGATGCGGTGGCAGATCAGCAACGGATATTTGACGACCGGACCTCCATCCTGAAATCCCAGCAGGATATCCTGACCAACCGCGTGGATCAGTTGAAACGCGAAAAACTCGGTCTCGGCGAACAAAAAGAAGCGTTTGAAGCCCGCGCAAAAGTTCTGCTCGGCCGGCTTGATCGCCTGAGAGAAGGTTTGGAAAGCGGTTCGATCCAGAAGAACCTCTTTGCCACCTATGAAGACGAATACATCGAGGTGAAAGCCTTCGTTGCCAGCATGGACACCGAGATTGCCAAGGTCGAAAAATCGATTGGCGAAACCGAGTTCCAGATGCTGCAAACGCGTCAGGAGTTCCGGGAACGCGCCTCGACCGAATACAAGGAAATCTACGGCCAGATCCAGGAACTGCGCGAACAGAGGAAGGTCGCTCAGGACGTTCTGGACCGGACAAAGATCCGCGCGCCAATCGATGGGGTCGCTCAGAACATCAAGCTGAACGGGTTTGTTATCCAGCGTGGACAGACACTGCTTGAGATCGTGCCGGACACGGATGAGATGATCATCAACGCTCGCGTCCAGCCGCTGGACATTGACAGTGTGTCCGAGGGCTTGACTGCGGAAGTAAAGTTCACCTCGTTCCCATCACGGCTGATGCCGATCATTGAAGGTGAAGTGCTGACCGTTTCCAGAGGCACCATCACCCCGGAAGACACACGGCAGAGCCCATATTATCTCGCACGGGTTCAAGTCAGCAAAGACGTATTGCCGGACGACGTGCGCGGCCGCCTCAGCGCCGGTATGCCCGCCGATGTTCTGATCACCTCCGGTGAGCGTACGGTGGTCGATTACATGATCTCTCCGATCACGGACGCAATCTGGAAGAGCCTGCGCGAAGAATAAGCCGCGCTGTTTCAATTGCTCAACACGGAAGAGGGCGGCATCTTTGCCGCCCGAGCTTTTTTAAAGACCCCCTCTTTCCCCTCAATACGTCAGGATACTGTGCGCAGAGGAGCGCGGATGACACCTTTGGGTGTCCCCCTCTTCCTCAAACAAAAAGCCCCTCCGCAACGAAGGGGCTTTTTCAAGGCCTCATGAAAAATCAATAGGTGCATTTCGTGAAAAACTGAAACACCTATCGCTGCCTGAAATCACGGCATAAAGCCCTAGACTTCCACGCTATAGGTGATGCTTTTTCCAAAGCCATTCACGAAACGCCCTTGGAGCAAATCACGTTTAAACGGATTCAAGTTTCGCTGCCACTCGGCTTTGCCTCGTACGCGAAACCTGAAGCAGTCAGAATTTAATTAAACGCGAAACGCTCTAAATCAGTCTTTCGGCAGGGCCGCGGCGAGGGCCTGGGCGTAGGCATTGCGCGCGGTCTGGTAAATCGCGATCTGTTGCTGCAGCTCGCCGATTTTGCGGTCGACAACCGTCATGGACGACAGCTGGTTCAGCGCGTCCTGTGACAAGTCAGACACGGCATATTCCCGGCCGTCGATTGTGACTTTTCCGTTCGGTTGTTCGGA
>CALDSI010000474.1 GCA_937911395.1 uncultured Labrenzia sp. | reverse complement strand
GGCATACGAGATTGGTCAGTGACTGGAGTTCAGACGTGTGCTCTCCGATCTCGGTTGGAAACCTTCTTCTGGAACGTTCTTGATGAAATCGCAGCGCGCGACGGTATGAATGTTGTGCAGTTGATCACCAAGCTGCATCACGAAAGCATTGATGCCGGTCACGACCTTGGCAATTTCACCTCTTTCCTCAGGGTCTGCTGCGGCCGCTACCTGGCTCTGCAGCTCGCCGGAGATGTTCCCACAGACACACGCGTTCCGATTTCAGGCCTTGACGCCGATGGCATTTTGGAGGCAGAGGAACGCCGGGTTCATTGAGGCCCAAGCGCAGCTGCAATTCCGGCACTTGTCGCAATGCGTGACCGCTTGAGGGCCTAGACCACGAGACCCTAGGTCTGCTTCCATGGAACCGAAGACTCAACCCCACCAAAGCGCGCCGCTCACGTGTGTAGTATTCTGTTACTACCCGCAACTCCTAATCCCCTGATAGGACAATGCATTCATTGTTGACGTTAGGTTGCCCACCGATTCTTGCCGGTGACGAAACCTTACAGCAACACGAATACCTTACCGATCCTGTCTTCCTTTCTTTACCCACCAAACAAGAAGCTGCCAGGTTTCCGGTTCCCTGCCCGGGGCAATCATTTCGAACCCGGGCAGGGTTTTCTTGGTCTGCAGTTGTCTGGGGGGACACATGTGCAAGTTGTTTGTCGAGGCGGCAACTGAGCTTTGGCAATGCCGTGCCCGGTCACTCCGGATCGATGGAATGGTCACGTCCGTTCGCCTTGAAAACTTCTTTTGGAAAGTTCTGGAGGAGCTGGCCGAGCGCGACGGCATGAACGTTGTGCAACTGATTACACGGCTTCACAATGAAAGCATTGCGGCGGGCCACGACCTCGGCAATTTCACCTCTTTCCTGAGGGTCTGCTGCGGCCGGTATCTCGCCTTGCAGCTGTCCGGCGATGTCCCGACCGACAAGTCTCAGCCAATCGGCAGTCTGAACGTGGATGAAATCCTGAAATCCGAGGCCCGTCAGATACCGGATTGGAATTGAGGAGACGAAGCGCCCTCCTCGCGATTAAGGCCGTTGATCGTCTTTAGAGCTTGGGGCAGTTCGCTCTTCTTTCTGACTAACACGATCCTCTCATTTGGCAGATGCTGTTTCAAAGCAAACCGGCAAGTAGAGTGTTCGGTATTTCCAGGCACGCTTCAAAAAGGGCAGGTCCAACTTTTCAGTGCATCCTTCCAGCATACCCGGGCGTGGGTGATTGCGGTATCTGACCCAGCGCCGGAGAATTCTCAGGCAGCAAAGCCATGGCGGCAGGTTTAACAAAACCACGATGTCCGACGCGGCAACGCGGTTTTTCAGCGTTGGCAGGTTATTGCCCTCAATGACCCAACTGGGATGTGTAAGAAGGTTGTCATGACGGGTGGACCAATCCTGCCAGGTTGGCTCCTCCCAATTATCCTGAAAATAGAGAGAGTCGAGGCTGTAAAGAGGCAAGCAGAGCGCATTTGCCAACTGGTTTGCCAAATACGTTTTACCGCTGCCGGGCGAGCCGATGACCGCGATCTTCAATTTTGGTGTCCTACCAACATCCGCCAACAAGACACGAAAATCTCAACCTAAAGTATGTTCAAAACATGATCAGCAATCGCGAGCGCGGACGTGAGGCCCGGCGATTCAATCCCGTAGAGCGCCACAAGACCGTCTTGACCGTGCACCGCAGGGCCGTCAATTCTGAAATCGGCAGCCGGCTCACCCGGCCCCACTATTTTGGGGCGAATGCCGGAATAGTCCGGCACGAGAGCGTCGTCAGCCAAATCCGGCCAGTAACTCCGGATCGCAGCATAGAATTTTTGTCCGCGAGTGGGATCAACCGGGTAGTGGAAGTCTTCATCCCACTCCACTTCCGGGCCGAAGCGCGCCTGGTGTTGAAGATCCAGCGTCAGATGAACACCAAGGCCGCCGGGCTCCGGCACCGGATAAATCAGCTTTGAAAACGGCGCACTGCCCTGAAGTTTGAAGTAACTGCCCTTGGCAAGATACGCCTTCGGCGGATGCGTACCCTCGATCCCGGTAGCCAGTGTCGGGGCCATATGGCCGGCGGACAGGATCAGCTCCCTGCAGGTGATCGCATAGGCTTCGCCGTCTTCGGTCGACACGTGAACTCCAAAACCGCCTGCAAGCAACGGCTCTAAGCGGTCAACCTTGGTGTTCAGAACCACCTGACCGCCGTGGGCTTCCAGACCGCCCTGCAACGCCAGCATGAAGCCGTGGCTGTCGAGAATGCCGGTGGTGGGAGACCACAGGGCTCCGGCGGCATTCAGTGCCGGTTCCTTTTGGCGGAGTGCATCCTTGGAGACGAACTCCAGATCGGTCACACCATTTGCGGCAGCCTTCGCCTTGATGGTGTCCAGTTCCTGAAGCTGCAGATCATTGGTGGCGACGATCAGCTTGCCGATCTGCTCGTGTCCAACACCGTTTTCCCGGCAAAACGCATAAAGCTGCTTCTTGCCCTGGACGCAGAGCCGTGCTTTCAGACTGCCTTGCGGATAGTAGATCCCGGCATGAATGACCTCCGAGTTTCGGGCACTGGTTTCCGAGCCGATGAGATCATGCTGCTCCAAAACCATCACTGCGCGCCCTGACAGGGCCAAGGCGCGCCCGCAGGCAAGCCCCACGGCCCCGGCACCAATCACGATGGTTTCGATATCATGCATGGTCTGGCTTGTTCCTCAGCGACTGTCATCAACTCATTGCTTTGACGAGCGCTGACCACGACAGGTGCGAGCCCACCGCACCCTCCGCTGTCATCCCGCACTTGATGCGGGATCGCTTCCGTCCGTCCGGGATTACACAGTATTCTGTTAGCTTCCGTCCCGGGCCTGACCCGGGACCTGCACTTTTTTCCGACGTGACCCCGGATCATGTCCGGGGCGGCACGTTTGTTGCGGCTTAACCCCACCACTTCTCCGGCTCGAAAGAACCGGCGGCGTCTTCGATGACCTGACCGACCTGGAAGAGCGTCGATTCATCGAACGGTTTGCCGATCAGCTGCAGGCCAAGCGGCAGACCTTCGGAGGACAGACCGGCCGGAACGGAAATGCCCGGAAGACCGGCCATGTTCACGGTCACGGTGAAAATGTCGTTGAGGTACATTTTAACCGGGTCTGAGTGGAGGTCCTGATCCGCCACGCCAAAGGCTGCAGACGGGGTTGCCGGGGTCAGGATGGCATCGACGCCGTTGGCCCACGCCAGATCAAAGTCGCGCTTGATCAGCGTGCGGACCTTCTGGGCTTTCAGGTAATAGGCATCGTAGTAACCGGCGGACAGCACATAGGTGCCGATCAGGATCCGGCGCTTGACCTCGTCACCAAAGCCTTCTGCGCGGGTGTTTTCGTACATCTCGACGATGTCCTTGCCCGGAACGCGCAGGCCGTAGCGCACGCCGTCATAACGGGCAAGGTTCGAAGAGGCTTCCGCAGGCGCAACGATGTAATAGGCCGGAAGAGCGTATTTGGTGTGCGGCATGGCAATGTCGACGATTTCCGCGCCCGCATCCTTCAGCCACGCAATGCCCTGTTGCCAAAGCTCATCAATTTCGCCCGGCATGCCGTCCAGCCGGTACTCGGCCGGAATGCCGATTTTCAGACCCTTGACCGATTTGCCGATGGCCGCTTCATAATCCGGAACCTCGATATCGACGGACGTGGTGTCTTTTGGATCGACGGAGGCCATGGACTTCAAAAGGATCGCACTGTCGCGCACCGTGTGGGCAATCGGACCGGCCTGATCGAGTGAAGAAGCGAAGGCAACAACGCCCCAGCGCGAACAACGGCCGTAGGTCGGCTTGATGCCAACGGTCCCGGTGAAGGCCGCTGGTTGACGGATGGAACCGCCGGTGTCGGTGGCCGTCGCGCCCATGCACATGCGCGCAGCAACGGCGGCCGCTGACCCGCCGGACGAGCCGCCCGGGACGAGATCCTGGTTGGAGCCTTTTTTCCGCCAAGGGTTGATGACGTCGCCGTAGTAGGAGGT
>CALDSI010000473.1 GCA_937911395.1 uncultured Labrenzia sp. | reverse complement strand
CAACTAGCGGCCGCACCAGCGGGCTTGGAAGCGGTCGACGCAGACGAAGTCGCAGATGACGCTGCGCTCGACGGACGTGTTGAAGATGTTGAGGAACTTGTAGTTGGGGGCGTTTTAGATTCGGCGGTCTTGGACGATCCAGATGTCCCGGTTGCTGTCGAAGACGGTGATTTGTCGCTCGCCTTCTCCGGCTTCAGATCAATTGTGACCGGACGCTTCGATCCGGACGACCCAGAACTGGAGGCGGAGCTTCCCGATTTTGCGGATGAACCGGATCCTTTGCCATCGGATGATGATGTTCCGCCAGGAGTTTTGTTATCACTTGCCATCTATCTCTCTCCCGCACCCAGCCAGTCCCAAGATCTTAACTATACACGTCTCTTTGCAAAGCGGTAGCACCGCGGCAAAGAGTCTTGCGCGCTGCAAAACAACGACTCCCCCGGTTCGGGTTAACACTCTGCTAACAACAGATCGAGGAGCGCATCTTCACGCGACGCGCTCGCGATATGAACGTCATTAAAGCCCTGGAGACCTGCGGCTGCTTGACCGGAAATTGCGTAGACCGGCAAATTGGAAAAAATGTGTTCTGGCAAATTGGCGGTGAGGAGCCTTGCGAGGATTTCGCCAGTGCGGCGCGAAAACACCAAAACACCGTCATAGTCTTCATTTGCCAGCCCTGGGAAGACAGTCTTCGGCAGGTCCGGAACAGGCTCCATTCGGTAAACCGGAAGGGTCTGGCAAGTGATGGCACCCTTTTCCAGAAGCCCCCCGAGATCGCCCGATCGCTGTTCTGCGGACAGATAGAGGACCTTGCGCAAGTCAATTTCAGCCGCGGACAAGATCAGGCTGGCCAAACCCGTGACATCGGAATCAGCGGAGCGAACATCTTCAAAACCTGCCGCCCGACAGGCTGCAGCGGTTTTGTCTCCAACCGTGAAGACAGGCAGAGATGTCAATTGAGTCAGCTGCGCGTGATGAATGATCGCATCGACAGCCCGGCGGCTGGTGAACGCCAAAGCGTCAACACCGGCAAGATCAAAACTTGGCGGCGGACAGGGACAAAATTGCAGCAAGGGCATTTCGTCCGCCTCATGCCCCAAGGTCCGCAACCGATCGGCAGTTCTTTTGCAGTCAGGTTGCGGACGGGTCACAAGGAAACGCATCGGCTCAGTGGCTCAAGAGGAATCCGGGCCCCATCTTGGCTTTCAAGGCCTCACCAGTTGCCTTACCGATTTGAACAGCATCAGCTGCGCGTCCGGAACGCACCTCATCATGAACCTCAGAGCCGTCCGGTTTCAAAACTACGCCTTTCAACGTCAATTCGTCGCCGTTCAATAGGGCCAGACCACCAATAGGGGTTCTGCAGGACCCATCTAAAACCGCGAGGAACGCGCGTTCTGCATCAAGACGGATTTGGGTCTCCCGATCATGGATTGCCTGCAGCATTTCGAGCGTTCGCTCGTCGTCTTCACGGCTTTCTATACATATCGCGCCCTGGCCAACAGCTGGCAGAAAATCCTCTGTTTCGAGAAGACTGGTCACCTCCTCCTCAAGGCCAAGGCGGCGCAAGCCCGCATAGGCCAGCAGCGTCGCATCCACTTCACCCTCCGCCAGTTTGCGCAGGCGGGTCTGCAGGTTGCCGCGGTACATCACCACGTCAATATCGGGGCGAAGGCGTTTGATCATCGCCTGGCGGCGCAGCGAGCTCGATCCGACCACTGCGCCATGCGGCAAATCGGTTAGGGTCTTGGCTTTGGGAGATAAAAATGCATCCCGAACATCTTCACGTGGCAGGAAGGCGGTCAGAGCCAAACCGTCCGGCAGAACGGTCGGCATGTCCTTGGACGAGTGCACGGCCAGATCAATACGCCCGTCTAGCATGGCCTCCTCGATTTCCTTGGTGAACAAGCCCTTCCCACCGACCTCAGACAAGGGCCGATCCTGGATCTGGTCTCCGGAGGTCTTGATCACCACGATTTCGAAGGCGTCCTCTTGAAGGTCATGGGCAGCCATCAGCCGGGCACGGGTTTCATGGGCTTGAGCCAGAGCCAGCGCGCTGCCCCGTGTTCCGATGCGCAAAGGATTTGATTGCAAGGTTTACCGTCCAAATGCTACGCCCGGCTAAAGACGCGCCGGGTCTGTTCGTTCTTTCTGGTATATGACCTAGCACAAATAACTGCGGCAAGACCAATGACCTTCGTCAATGAAAATCGAGCGGACACCCGATTAACGGTTCTCGGTATCGAAACAAGTTGTGATGAAACCGCAGCTGCCGTGGTGCGCGGACCGCTCGACAAAAACATTCTATCAAATGTCATCCGGTCGCAGATCGACGAACATACGGAATTCGGCGGCGTGGTGCCGGAAATTGCCGCCCGTGCACACATCGAGATCCTGGACAAAGTTGTTGTCGAAGCGCTCCAGAAATCAAATTGTTCGTGGGACGATATTGATGCTGTCGCCGCAACGGCCGGCCCCGGGCTCATTGGTGGTGTGATCGTGGGTTTCATGACTGCCAAGGCGATTGCCATGGCCGCCGGCAAGCCTCTTGTTGGAGTGAATCATCTCGAAGGCCATGCGCTCACCGCGCGCCTGACCGATGATCTGGACTTTCCGTTTCTGCTACTTCTTGTTTCTGGCGGGCACAGCCAGTTTTTGCTTGTACGCGGGGTTGGCGATTATGAACGCCTCGGAACGACCATTGACGATGCGATTGGTGAAGCGTTCGACAAGACCGCCAAACTGCTCGGCTTGCCCTATCCCGGTGGCCCGCATGTTGAAAAAATGGCGAAAGAAGGAGACGTGACCCGCTTTAAATTGCCGCGACCGCTGCTCGACCGGCCCGGTCTGGACATGTCGTTTGCCGGCTTGAAAACCGCTCTTCGCACGCAAGCAAAAAAGTTGGCCCCGGTCGATGATCAGCCCGTCGCGGACTTGTGTGCCGCCTTCCAGCGCGCGGTCGCAGACGTACTTGCCGCGCGCACGGAATCGGCTGTGGGACTCTTCCGAC
>CALDSI010000472.1 GCA_937911395.1 uncultured Labrenzia sp. | reverse complement strand
TTGCTGAGATCGCAAACACCATTGCCGAGTTTGAACCTGTGGTCATGCTGGCCGGCGCTGATTACCATAAAAACGCCCGCAAGCTTCTCTCTCAGTCCGTCGAGTTGTGGGATATCCCGACCGACGATCTCTGGTGCCGGGATGCAGGACCACTGTTTGCAATCAACGATCAGGGCGGCCTTATTGTCTCGGGCATGAAATTCAACGGCTGGGGCGGAAAACAAGTCCATGACAACGACGGTCAAATTGTGCCGCGTGTCGCAGAGCGTTTGGGCCTGACTGTTTATCCGAGCGGCTTGACCGGTGAACCGGGCGGCGTGGAATGGGACGGCCACGGTACCCTGCTGGCCCATGAAAGCTGCTGGGTCAATCCAAACCGCAACGCTCTCTCACGCGCCGCAATCGAAGACCGGCTGCTCAGGGCCTATGGTGCAGACAAGATGATCTGGGCACCGGGTGTTGCTGGTCATGACATCACAGATGATCATATCGACGCCCTCGCACGCTTTGTTCGCCCGGGTGAAGTTCTCATTCAAGTTCCGTACCCGGAAGATGATGACATCTTTTCCGTCTCTGCCAGAAAGACGCTCGCTATCCTGAAGTCGGCGACGGATGCGGAAGGCCGTCAATTGAAGATTACCGAAGTGCCATCACCCGGCCGCATCAGAGTGACATCCGATGATTTCCTCGCGTCCTACGCCAACTACTACGTTCTGAATGGTGCCGTTGTATGTGCCGAATTCGGCGACAAGGACACAGACAGCGAAATGCAGAGGACTTTGCAGCGGCTTTATCCGGAACGGGAAATTGCCGCCCTTAATGTCGACGCACTCGGCGAGACCGGCGGCGGCATACACTGTGCGACACAACAACAGCCAAGGGTTTAACCTCGACATCGTGGAATAACGGAAGCGCCTCTTTAAAGGACGATCAGCTTGCGCCATATCTGAGTGCAGTCGATTTCGAACCCTTTTGAGGATTTTCATGACCGCCAATCCGTTGCTGACCGACTGGACCACGCCTTTCGAGCTCCCACCTTTCTCTAAGATCGAGCCGAGCCACTTCGAAGAGGCTTTCGACGTTTCCATGGCAGAGGCCCGCGCCGAGATCGATGCAGTCGCGGATCAGGCAGCACCGGCGACCTTCGAGAACACGGTTGTCGCGCTTGAAACTTCGGGAAAGGCTCTTTCCAAAGTTGCACGGACATTTTTCAACTTGAGCGGCGCACACACCAACGAAGCTCTGCAGAAGATCGAACGTGATCTTGCTCCAAAGCTTGCCAAACACAGCTCCGACACACTGCTCAATGCGAAGCTCTATGGGCGCATTGCCACCCTTTGGGATGAAAAAGACAGCCTCGGATTGCGCCCCGAAGATGCGAAGGTTCTGGAACGTTATTACAAGATGTTCCAGCGCGCAGGAGCCGGGCTTGAACCAGATGACAAGGCCCGCATGGCCGATCTCTCGCAAAAGCTTGCAACCCTTGGCACCTCTTTTTCGCAAAACGTTCTGAAAGACGAGTCCGAGTACCAGCTGGTTCTGGAAACCGAGGAAGACCGCGCCGGACTGCCGGACTTCCTGATTGCGGCCGCTGCAGAAGCCGCGAAGGAACGGGGCCATGACGGCAAGCATGTCATCACCCTGTCCCGCTCGTCGATCGAACCGTTCCTGCAGTTCTCCACCAACCGGCAGCTGCGCGAAGAAGCGTTCAAGGCATGGTCTGCCCGCGGTGAGAACCAGGGCGACACGGACAACCGCGCAATCATTAAGGATACCCTGGAGCTGCGTGCTGAACGAGCTAGGCTTTTGGGCTTTGACAGCTTCGCTGCCTTCAAGCTCGACGACACAATGGCCAAGACACCGGGAAACGTCCGCGATCTCTTGACCAAGGTCTGGACGCCAGCTGTTGCCCGCGCGAATGAGGAAGCGGAAAAGCTCGGCGAGATGGCTCAGAGCCTGGGCGAAAATCATGAAATCGAGGCATGGGACTGGCGGTACTATTCAGAGAAGGTCCGCAAGGCGGAGCACGATCTCGATGAAGCCGAGCTGAAGCCCTATCTGCAGCTCGACAAGATGATCGAGGCGGCCTTTGACACGGCCACCCGCCTCTTCGGTGTCACTTTCCGGGAACTAAAGGACGTGCCCGTCTACCATCCGGATGTTCGGGCCTTTGAGGTGTTGAACCCGGACGGGAGTCATAAAGGGCTGTTCATCGGAGACTATTTTGCCCGTCCTTCCAAACGCTCCGGCGCCTGGATGAGTGCGTTCCGCTCTCAGCACAAGCTGAAAGGCGGCGAAACACCGATCATCGTCAATGTCATGAACTTCTCGAAGGGCGCAGCGGGTGAAGCCGCGCTTCTGACCTTTGATGATGCGCGCACCCTCTTCCATGAGTTCGGGCACGGGCTGCACGGGCTTCTGTCGGATGTCACTTATCCGATGATCTCCGGAACATCGGTCGCACGCGACTTTGTCGAGCTTCCGTCCCAGCTCTACGAACATTGGCTGTCAGAACCTGAAGTTCTCTCCAAGTTTGCCATTCACTACAAAACCGGCGAACCAATGCCAAAAGCTTTGCTCGACAAGTTGCTTGCAGCCGCGAACTTCAATCAAGGCTTCGCGACCGTGGAGTATACGGCCTGCGCCCTTCTCGATCTGGAGCTTCATTTGCTGGACGATCCGTCGAGCTTTGATGCGGTCGCGTTCGAAAAGGCCGAACTTGCAAAGATTGGTATGCCGAAAGCAATCACCATGCGCCACCGTATCCCGCATTTTCAACATGTCTTTTCCGGCGACGGCTATTCATCCGGATATTACAGCTATATGTGGTCAGAGGTGATGGACGCAGATGCATTCGGAGCCTTCAAGGAAGCCGGCGACATCTTCGACAAGGACACAGCGGACAAGCTCCTGACCAACATATATTCCGCGGGCGGACGCCCTGATCCGGAAGACGCTTATGTCGCATTCCGTGGCCGCGCTCCAAAGATAGACGCGCTATTGGAAGGCCGTGGCCTCGCCGCCGCCTAAATCGCGAAATGTGCAGTCCCGGCTCCCAAGCCGGGACGACTATTCTTAGATCCATGCGGAAGGTCGGGACAGCACGCAAAACCTTTCGATCTCATGCAATAGATTGTCCAACCAATGAGTTTCTGAGGATGCAGACCTCGCCCACCACGTCCGACGCCACCTCCAAACTTCTCCGTCTTGCCATTGTCATTGGCGGCTTGAGTGGAGCTACGGGTGTTACGTTTTTGGCTCTCTCGGCGCATGCGGATACAACCGGTCTGATGAAGACCGCAGCACACATGCTGCTGTTCCACGCACCCGTCTTTC
>CALDSI010000471.1 GCA_937911395.1 uncultured Labrenzia sp. | reverse complement strand
GTATGGCGGCGGGCTGATGCGGACATCCATTCTGGTCTTATCGACCGTGATTGACGGGATCACGGTCGCAATCGGTTTGGGCTTTGGCTATTTTGTTGCTCTTCTGGCGTATGGCGGATTTGCAGCTGGTGTCACCATTCAGGAAAGCCTTGCGCTCAATGCGTTTTTCATAACCGGGGTGGCCAATGGAGCGCTTCGGTTTGTGTTTGCGCCGCGCCGTCCGGAATTGCGGTTGCTACCCTTTGACGACGAAAATGCCCTTTACTGGTACACGAGACTTCGGTTGTACATGTACTGGAACAACTTCGGCATATTTCTGCTGGTTCCCGTTTCCAACATTGCCGTCTCGTTTGTTCTTGGGAATGCGCTCCGCTTCCTGATTGTGCTCAGCGGGATGATCTATCTGATGGTGCTGATTGTGCGGAACCGCGTCCGGGTGCGGGAGGGAACGCAAGGATATGCGGAAACGCTGCAGAGTACTCTGGCGCAAAGAGCCGTCTCCAGCCTCGGAAAGCTTTGGCATGTCGGAGCGCTCGGCTACATCATCGCGATTTTTATCGTCTGGGTAACCCGACCGTTTGATGCAACAACCATCATCTTGCGGGCGACCGTCCTGTCGGTTGTCACGATCATGGCTGGGATGGCGTTGTCATTGATCGTGACCCGAGCCATCAAGGGCGGAATACGACTGCCCGAAGACCTGAACACAAAGCTTCCAGCGCTCCAACACCGGCTAAATGCCTTCGTTCCAAGACTGCTCAAGCTGGTGCGTTTCTTTGTCTTTATCGCAACTGTGCTTCTGCTCTTTGAAGTTTGGGGCCTCTTCAGCATACTAGATTGGTTGTCGTCTGAAACCGGCAACCGGCTTGTCAGCAGCTATGGGTCCGCGTTCCTTGTAGTTCTGGTTGGTTTCGCTATCTGGTTGGCGTTGATGTCCTGGGTTGACCTGCGCCTGCAATCGCGGCGCGGTCACATCGTTACCGCGCGCGAAAGAACACTTTTCCAACTGTTTCGAAACGCCGCCACCGTCGTCATTCTCGTAATGACTGTTTTGCTTGGACTGTCGGAAATCGGTATTGATATTGGCCCGCTGATCGCCGGTGCCGGTGTGGTTGGTCTCGCGATTTCATTTGGTGCGCAGACCCTGGTTAAGGACATCATTACGGGTGCCTTTATTCAAATTGAGAATGCAATCAACCAGGGAGATGTTGTGACCGTTGCTGGCATCACTGGAACTGTTGAAGGCATTACCGTGAGATCTGTTAGGATTCGCGATCTGAATGGGACCACACACATCATTCCATTCTCGTCTGTGGACATGGTGTCAAAATTTATGCACGGATTCTCGTATCATGTGGCTTTGATTGGGGTGTCTTACGATACAGATATCGCCGAGGCCAAAGAGGCGATGCAGGAAGCATTCCGGCGCCTCAAGGCAACCGAATACGGTTCGAAGATATATGAAGATCTTGAAATGCACGGGGTCACAAACTTCGGCGCAAGTTCGATCGACATCCGTGCCCGGATCAAAACCACGCCAGGTGATCAATGGTCGGTCGGCAGGGCATACAATGAGTATGTCAAACAGGTTTTTGACGAGCGCAGTATCGAAATTCCGTTCCCGCAAGTGACATACCATGCAGCAACGCCAGCTTATGCGCAGGACGATGTGCCAAAGGTTACGCAAACCAAGACCACTAAGAAACCGAAACTGCTCGCCGACGATGCGCCGGCTGAGGACGGCGACCGCTAGCCGTACACGTCAATCCTCGATTTTTCTAAGCCTCTGCTGACTGGCTTGTCCTCCGGCAGGGGCTTTTCTTGTGCGTGAATTTATTGTGATTGATTTTCGACTGGTTTCGAATTATTTTCGTTTTAGAAATCGCGCGAAATATACGGAGCCTTAGAGGACCATGGCGGCGGACTACGATCTTTTGGTAATTGGTGGCGGGATCAATGGTGCAGGAATTGCCCGTGATGCTGTCGGCCGGGGCGCGTCGGTTATGCTTGTTGAGATGGGGGATCTTGCGGGAGCAACCTCGTCTGCATCGACCAAGCTTATCCATGGCGGTTTACGCTACCTTGAGTATTACGAGTTCGATTTGGTGCGCAAAGCGCTGAAGGAACGCGAGGTCCTCTGGAAGCTGGCGCCGCATATCGCTTGGCCACTGCGTTTCATCCTGCCCCATCATAAGGACCTGCGTCCGGCGTGGCTGCTGCGCCTTGGCCTGTTCATGTATGACCATCTTGGCGGCCGTAAACTTCTTCCGGCGACAAAGACCGTGCCCCTGGATCAAGGGACCTACAGCAAGGGTTTGAAAAAGCTTTTCAAGAAGGGTTTTGAGTACTCAGATTGCTGGGTCGATGACGCACGTCTGGTGGTTCTGAATGCCCGCGATGCTGCCGATCGCGGGGCTGACGTATTCACCCGCACAAAATGCGTCAGCGCCCGCCGGGAGGGAGATCATTGGCAAGTTGTCCTGAAAGATCTGTCGTCCGGCACTGAGCGCACCGTGACAGCCTCCGTCTTGGTCAACGCTGCAGGGCCTTGGGTTGCGGAAATGTTGCGCGGGGTCGTCGGAGCAAACAATTCGTCGGCCATCCGCCTCGTTAAAGGCAGCCACATCATCGTGCCGCGTCAGTTCGAACACGACCGGTGCTTTATTTTCCAGAACGGTGATGGCCGGATTGTGTTTGCGATCCCGTATGAAAATGATTTTACGCTAATCGGGACCACCGACGTCGATTATCAGGACGACCTTGGCAAGGTGCAAATCTCTCAAGACGAGGTTGAGTATCTGTGCAAGGCGGTGAGTGAATATCTCGAGACGCCGGTCACTTCGGATGATGTCGTCCATACCTACTCAGGCGTGCGCCCACTTTATGATGACGGCGCGAAAGATGCGAAGGCTGCCACGCGTGACTATGTTCTGGAGTTGGATGCCGGGGACAAGAAACCTGCCGTTCTGTCTGTGTTTGGCGGGAAAATCACAACGTACAGAAAGCTATCCGAACACGTCCTGGAAAAACTGAAACCACATCTGCCATTCAAACGCGATGAGTGGACGGATCAGGACGTGTTACCAGGCGGAAACTTCAACGTTCTGGCTTTTGAAGAAGAAGTCTCAGCGCTACAGGCTCATTATCCTTTCCTCTACAAAGCCTTCGCAACCCGCCTGATCCGACTTTACGGAACTGATGCCCGGTCTATCCTGGGCAAGTCAGCGCAGCTTTCTGATCTTGGTCAGCTGTTCGGCTACAATCTGTATGAAGCCGAAGTGAAATGGCTCGTCAGCCGCGAATGGGCCCGGACCGCAGAAGATGTCTTGTGGCGGCGGACCAAATTGGGTTTGCGTTTGAGCGAAGTGGAAACAGCCGCGCTCGACAACTACCTCTCTGCTCACCTTGCGGAGTTGGTTGGCACTGCTGCATAGTGCTGTTACACCCTTACCGAACCGCCGGGAGCCACCGGCGGTTTTTTAAAAACAACAAGCATGAAATTTGGGAGGAGCGCCATGGCCGGATGTGTGTTGGCGATTGACCAGGGCACTACGTCAAGCCGTGCCATTGTCTTTGGTGAGGATTTTCAGCCGGTAAGTGTCGGGCAGCAGGAGTTTCCGCAACATTTTCCAAAGTCTGGTTGGGTTGAGCATTCACCATCGGATATTTGGGCCAGCACGCTCCGTGTTTGCCGTGAGGCGATGGAAAAAGCGCCAGGCAACGGTGCCGATGTCGCTGCGATCGGGATTACAAACCAGCGTGAAACAACGCTGGTCTGGGATCGCAAAACCGGTGAGCCGGTCTATAATGCGATTGTCTGGCAGGACCGCCGGACCGCCGATTTTTGCGCAAAACTTCGCGCAGACGGTCTTGAGGCAAAATTTACAGCCAAGACTGGCTTGCTGCTTGATCCCTATTTCTCTGGAACAAAAATTGCCTGGATCTTGGACAACGTCGACGGCGTCCGTGCGCGCGCGGAACGTGGCGAACTTGCGTTCGGAACGGTCGACAGCTGGCTGATCTGGCATTTGACCGAAGGCGCGGTGCACGCGACTGACGCCACCAATGCATCTCGGACGCTGATTTATAACATCCATGACAATTCCTGGGATGCCGACCTTTGCGAGCTTTTGAAAATTCCAATGAGTCTTCTGCCCGACGTCAAGGACAGCGCGGATAATTTCGGTGTGGCCAAGGCGGATCTCTTCGGACGGGAATTGCCGATCCTCGGTGTTGCCGGGGACCAGCAGGCTGCCACTGTTGGGCAGGCGTGTTTTGAACCGGGCATGGTGAAGTCGACCTACGGCACAGGCTGTTTTGCCTTGATGAATACGGGCACGAAGCCGGTTGCGTCCGCAAACCGGATGTTGACGACGATCGCATACCGGCTGAACGGTGAAACAATATACGCGCTTGAGGGATCGATTTTCATTGCAGGTGCCGCGGTCCAATGGCTCCGTGATGGCCTCGGCCTCATTGAAAGTGCAGCCGACTCTCAGGCTCTTGCCGAACAAGCCGATCCAAACCAGGACGTCTATCTGGTCCCTGCCTTCGTCGGTCTCGGTGCGCCTTATTGGGACGCCGACGCGCGCGGGGCAATGTTCGGATTGACCCGAAACACCGGGCCGAAGGAAATTGCCCGTTCGGTTCTGCAAAGTGTCGGTTATCAGACCAGTGATCTCATCTCTGCGATGCAGTCTGATTGGCCGGATGCGCATTCGCCCGTCTTGCGGGTCGACGGGGGCATGACAGCGTCCGACTGGACGATGCAATTCCTGTCCGACATCCTTGGTGCGCCGGTGGATCGTCCGACCGTTGCTGAGACCACAGCCCTCGGCGCTGCCTGGCTTGCGGGAAGTCGGGCCGGGATCTGGCCTGGCCAGAAGGAGTTCTCGGCCAAATGGAAACTGGAAAAACGGTTTGAACCCAATCTTGACCATAGCCGGCGGGAGCGGCTTCTGGCCGGTTGGAAAGACGCGGTTAGAAGAACGCGCTCCAGTCTGGACTAGGCAGACACATTCAGAGCCCGGGCCAACTGCCCGGGTTTTTTACGTTTGCGCATTTCGAGATTGCCGAACTTGCGGATCTTTGATTGGTGGCACCTTGTCCTCTGGGGTCCCAGGTTCTACTGACAAAGGACACCTCCTTGGTGTGAACTCTGCTTTTGCCAAAAAAGAGAAGCGCTTGATGACTGTTTCGAGAACTTTGAAGTCTGCGGTCCTGGGTGCTTGTTTGGTGGTTGCCACCGCTTCGGGATCGGAAGCGAAGACACTGGTGTTTTGCTCGGAAGGCTCACCGGAAGGTTTTGATCCGGCACTACAAACCTCAACGATCACTTTCGACGCGTCTTCCAAACCGCTTTACAATCGTTTGGTCGAATTCAAACCCGGAACGACTGAAGTCGAACCTGGTTTGGCTGAGAGCTGGGACGTGTCTTATAATGGGCTGGAAATTACTTTCTATCTCCGCAAAGGCGTTAAATTCCACAATACCCCATTTTTTACGCCGAGCCGTGAGTTGAATGCTGACGACGTGCTGTTCTCTTTCGAGCGCCAGCGTAAAAAAATCCATGCCTGGCACGCCTACATGCCTGGCACTGCTTGGGAGTTTTTCGATGCCATGTCCATGCCGGAGTTCATCAAGGACATCGTCAAGATCGACGACCACACAGTGAAATTCGTGCTGACACGCCCGGAAGCTCCGATTTTGGCAAATCTTGCGATGGATTTCGCGTCCATTTTGTCAGCTGAATATGCTGATCAGCTTGAGGATGCGGGTGCAAAAGAGCAGTTGAACGTCCAGCCGATTGGCACGGGGCCTTTCGCCTTTGTTGGTTACCAGGAAGACGCGATCGTTCGCTTCTCCGCGCATTCCGATTACTGGGATGGCAAGCAAGCCATTGATAACCTGACTTTTGCAATCACCCCGAATGCAGCAGTCCGACTGCAAAAACTCAAGGCGGGCGAGTGTCATGTGATGTCACGCCCGGCTCCAACGGATATTGATGATATTCGCTCAGACGGCGATCTGACTTTGATGGAGCAGCCGAGCTTGAACATCGGCTATCTCGCTTACAATACCAATGTGCCTCCGTTCGATCGCAAGGAAGTACGCAGGGCTTTGAGCCATGCTATCAACAAGCAGGAGATACTTGAGGCAGTTTACAAGGGAGCTGGTCAGATTGCGAAAAATCCGTTCCCGCCGACAGTCTGGTCCTACAACACGGCGATCGACGACGATGCCTATAACCCGGACCTCGCGAAAGAAATGCTTGCCGCAGCCGGCATTGGAGATCTTTCCCTGACGATCTGGGCGATGCCGGTTCCACGCTCGTACAATCCGAATGCGCGTTTGATGGCCGAATACATCAAAGCTGACTTGGAGAAGGTTGGTGTGCGTGTTGAGATCATTTCCCACCAATGGGGCAAGTACTTGTCGTTGTCGAAAGACGTTAATCGGCAGGGTGCTGTGCTGTTCGGATGGACCGGTCGCAATGGTGATCCAGATAACTTCTTGAACGAACTTCTGAGTTGCGAGCACGTTGGCGGTTCCAATCGGGCTCAATGGTGTAACGACGTGTTTGAAGCGCTGATAGAGAAGGCTCGAACTACCTTTGACACTGCAGAGCGCGCAAAGCTTTATGAAGAGGCGCAAAGGGTGTTTAGCGAAGAAGCCCCTTGGGTGACCATCGCGCACTCCATGGCCTATGTTCTGATGTCCGCGAAAGTCACCGGATACGTTATGG
>CALDSI010000470.1 GCA_937911395.1 uncultured Labrenzia sp. | reverse complement strand
AGGCATTGTGGAGGATGCTGCCTTTGCGTCCCCCCGCTGCGCGGATGGAGCGGGCAATCAGATCTGACCAGTTGGAGATGTCATTGGCCGTGTATCCGACCACCGTCGGCTTGCCTGTGGTGCCGGAGGAGCCGTGGATCCGGACGAGGTCTTCACGCGGTGTCGCGAACATGCCGAACGGATAGGTGTCGCGCAGATCCTGTTTCACGGTGAAGGGGAATTTCGCCATATCTGCAAGCGATTTGAAATCACCCGGGTGCGCACCGTGTTCATCAAAGCGCTTCTTGAAAAACGAAGAGTTGTCGTAGGCGTGGGAAAGCGTCCAGCTGAGGCGCTTTTCCTGAAGGGCTGCAATCTCGTCACGGCTTGCAATTTCGATGGGGTCCAGAGTGGCGCGATCCGGTGTCAGATCGATCATGGGGTGTCCTCCACAAGGTGCTGGTCAGGCCGGCAGTTATTCTGTTGGCAAAAAGGTGCGATTGATAGTGCGGGAGTGGCCGCGAAATTCGGCGATCACACTTCCGTCGCCGCGGGCAACGCGGATGTCGTAAATGCCGGAACGCCCGGTACGGGAGACCTCGCGCGCCGAGGCGGTCAGGAGATCGTCTAGGCTGCCCGGTGCGATGTAGGTGACCGAACAGTGCTGGGCGACGGTGACTTGATTGTAGGTGTTGCAGGCAAAGGCGAAGGCGCTGTCGGCCAGCGCAAAAATATAGCCGCCGTGACAGTTGCCATGGCCATTTGTCATGCCCTGCGTCACGGTCATGGAGATGTCTGCTTCGCCGGGAGCAATGCGGAGCAGTTCCATACCCAGCTTCCGGG
Organism: uncultured Labrenzia sp.; assembly: GCA_937911395.1. GTDB lineage: Bacteria > Pseudomonadota > Alphaproteobacteria > Rhizobiales > Stappiaceae > Roseibium. The sequence goes on along the minus strand of CALDSI010000470.1, from coordinate 2,446 downwards.
AGGCGTTGTCCTCCTCCCACATTAGCTTGGCGCAGGTTTCTGCCAGCTCCTGCGGGCTGAGTTCAGATACGTTTTTCATGTTATTCACCGCGGAATTGTGCGGGGCGTTTTTCCAAAAACGCAATCACGCCTTCAGCATAATCATCGGTGAAGCCTGCTGTCTGCTGGCAATCCCGCTCCATGTCGAGGTGCGTGTCGAGATCCTGGTCGGCGGCGGCCTGGATGAGACGTTTGGTGAGGCCCAGTCCGACAGTAGGGCCGGCAGCCAGCTTTTCAGCAAGTGCGGTTGCTTCTTCAAGGAGAGTGGCATCATCGACCGCTTTCCAGATCAGGCCCCATCTTTCGGCCTCTTCCGCCGTCAGCGGTTCCCCAAGGAAGGCAAGAGCCTTGGCTCGTGGTTCTCCAAGAATGCGTGGCAAGGACCAGCTGCCGCCAGCATCCGGGATCAGCCCGATCTTTGAAAAGGCCTGGATGAACTTTGCCGAGCGTGCCGCCAGAACGATGTCACAGGCAAGGGCGATGTTGGCTCCTGCACCGGCCGCCACGCCATTCACCGCGCAGATGACTGGCTTTTCCAGGTTGCGGATCAGACGCAAGGTCGGATTGTAAAAGGTCTCGAGCGTATGTCCGAGATCGGAGCGCTCGCCGCCTTTCCTCGGGTCACGGTCGCCCAGATCCTGTCCGGCACAAAAGCCCCTTCCGGATCCTGTTAACAACACCGAGCGGACTGTTTTTTCGGAATGCGCGCGCTCTATTTCTGCGCGAAATGACAGGTGCATTTCCTCGTTAAACGCGTTGAGTTTGTCCGGCCGATTGAGCGTCAGCTTCAAAACGCCGTTGTCTATTTCCGAAATAACACTCGGATTTTCCGCCATATTTCTCTCCCTGACACCTTTTCCTCCCGGTGCCGATAAAACAAATCTTTGCAAAAACCGTCCGGTCGGTCAATTATATTGAATATGGCGTAACGCTCGTTACGGACTTGGGAGGAGACCTTATGCCAAATCTGCTTGGCCGGCATTACAGAATGTTGAGCGCCCCGCTCGCGATGATCGGGGAGCTGCGTATCCGCGTGCCCGGTGCAGTGGTTTCTGATCTGGAAAAATCACGGCCTGTTGCGATGCGAAGCAGGACGAAGGCCAAGCGAGCCGGCGGGTCCCATACGGCCCGCAATCATCAGCCAAGCGTCGCCGGACACAACGCTATTCAGCGCAGTCGGCTCCGCCGCATCGCTGACCGGGGCGCTCAAAGCAGCTGACCCGGGTTGCCAGTCACTTTGGAATTTTCACACTCTTGAAGGACATCATGAAAGTTACCAAAACAGCTCTCGCCACCTTGATGCTTCCAGGAGCAGTCACAGGCGCCGCCGCCGACGACAAGGAGGGTGCAAGCATGACGCCGACCGGACCCTCGAAAACCCGGAACACCGATCCACGTATCCGACAGGCCTAATTGTGATTTACAGAGACGCCGGCGATTCCCGCATAACCAGGTCACCGGAGATTTCTTCGTCTCCGCCAGCTTTTGCGGGTTCGAAGATCCGATCAATTACGGTGCGTGCCAAAGCGGCGGTCGGCTGGCGGATGGTCGTCAGCCTTGGGACGACAAGAGCTGCCAGCGAGATGTCATCAAAACCGGTAACGGACAGATCTCCAGGAACGTCCAGTTTCAAGTCACGTGCGGCCCGCAATACACCAATAGCCTGCTGATCACTGGCTGCCGCAATGGCGGTCGGACGATCACCACCGTCCGCAGTTTCTGCCAGGATCTCCCGGCAGACCTCTTCACCGGAATCATAATCGAACTGGCCTGCGTGGATTGTCAGTTCGATCGGATCGTCAGGTGTTGAGAGTGTCTTTATCCGGGTAACAAATCCTTCGCGGCGGCGGCGCGCCACGTCCATAGTGTCCGGGCCGGCTATATAGGCGATCCGCCGATGGCCAAGCTGATGGAGATGATCTGCAATCTGACCTGAACCGTCGAAATGGTTTGTGCTGACCAGCGCATGGTCGCCAAGACGGCGGTCAAGTGACACGATTGGAACATCAGATTCGTAAGGATGGTTGCTGTCTGATGTTGCAACAACGATGACACCGCGCACGGAGCGGTCCAGCAAGGCCGCGATCTGGATCTTTTCGGTTTCCAGATCGTCGTCCGAGTTGGCCAGCATGACAGAGTGGCTGCGGCTGGCCGCTTCCTTTTCGATATCCTTGGCAAGCTGGGCAAAGAACGGGTTGGTAATATCGGGAACCACCAAGCCGATGACATCGATGCTGTTCGTCCTCAGCGCCCGGGCTGCAAGGTTGGGCTTGTAGCCAAGCTCGTCCATGGCTGCTTGCACCCGCAGCTTCAGCGGTTGTTTGACGGTGTCGTTCTTCGCGAGGACCCTTGAAACCGTCCCGACCGACACATCGGCTTTGCGCGCGACATCCTTGATGGTCGGCAT
>CALDSI010000469.1 GCA_937911395.1 uncultured Labrenzia sp. | reverse complement strand
CTGCAGGATGGCCCCAGTTTTTCCGACGGCTCTTTATGTATGGACGCCGCAATCGCGGGCCAGGGGGTTTTTCTCGCCTGGGAAACACTTGCCGTTTACGCCGTAAATTCCGGGCAAGTGATCGCACCGTTTCCCGAAAGGCCAGCCACAGGTCTCGGCTATTGGCTGATCAGTGGCAAGAATGTGCCTCGAACACGAGCAAAGGATGCATTCGGCTCCTGGCTCACGAGCGAATTACAGCGATCGATCGGCCGTCCCAAGGGAAGCGATGTGGCCCCGGCGCAACGCAATGGCCCCAACTGATCCTCCGCTTACGTTTCTTCTTGTTTTGATCAAGCATCCGCCTATTCTGACCGTATGATTTATCTGGTTCACACAGGCATGGCTGCTTGCCATTTGTGCGCTCCCGTTGCCGATGCATCGGGGAGGCGGCAGTTTGCCGAGTGCCAGGGTCCCGCTTGCGGGCGATTTATGCGCTGACGCGCCTGATTTCTCCAGCGCGAACATCATCCTTGGGGCTCCCGCAATAATGCGTTTGAAGCCGTGGCATTGTGCGCCATTATTCGCTAAAAGACCCCGACTTTCTGTTTCGAAGACACCGCGCACCGCGCGCGAACCGACCTGAGCACGCATGTCCAATCTCGATACTCTTGAATCCGAACTCCTCACAGCCATTGAAAACGCCGGCTCCGAATCCGCCTTGGAAGACGTGCGGGTCGCCGCACTTGGCAAGAAGGGCAGCATCTCCGAGCAAATGAAGACGCTCGGTAAGATGACGGCTGAAGAACGCCAGGTGATGGGCCCGGCGCTGAATGGCCTCAAGGCGAAAATCACTACTGCCATCGCGGCCCGCAAAGACGTCCTGGCGGACGCCGCGCTGGAAGCCCGGCTTGCAAGCGAGACAGTCGATGTCACGCTGCCGATGCGGCCGTCCCCGACCGACACCGGACGCATTCACCCGGTCAGCCAGGTCATCGACGAACTGACTGCAATTTTCGCCGATATGGGCTTTTCGATTGCGGAAGGTCCGGACATTGAGACCGATGAACTCAACTTCACCGCTCTCAATTTTCCGGAAGGCCACCCTGCAAGGGAAATGCACGACACCTTCTTCTTCAATGAAAAGGAAGACGGTGAGCGCCTGCTTTTGAGAACCCACACTTCCCCGGTTCAGATCCGCACCATGCGTACAGAGGAACCGCCGATCCGTGTGATCATTCCCGGCCGGACCTACCGCTGCGACAGCGACCAGACCCATACGCCGATGTTCCACCAGGTCGAAGGCCTCGTGATCGACAAGGAAAGCCACCTCGGTCACCTGAAGTGGATTCTGGAAGAATTCTGCAAGGCGTTCTTCGAAGTCGACGACATCAAAATGCGCTTGCGCCCGAGTTTCTTCCCGTTCACCGCACCGTCCATGGAGATCGACATCCAGTGCGACCGGTCCGGCGGCGAAGTCAAAATCGGTCAGGGTGACGATTGGCTGGAAATCCTCGGCTGCGGAATGGTGCATCCGAACGTGATCCGCAACTGCGGACTGGATCCGGACGTCTACCAGGGTTTTGCCTGGGGCATGGGCATCGACCGGATCGCCATGCTGAAATACGGCATGCCGGATCTGCGCGCGTTCTTTGATGCAGATGTCCGCTGGATCCAGCACTATGGTTTCCGGCCGCTCGACTTGCCGACCCTGTTCGGCGGGCTGTCCAGCTAACTTGGGATCTTTAAAGGGGCATTCTTCATGTCAGTCCTGACCCGTCTTTGTGTCGCAACTGTTTTGATTGTCGCAAGCCTTCTGCCGGCGGCCGCACAAACAGCAAGCCAGACGTCTGATCGTGACGCGCGCGTTGCTGCACCCACGTCGTTCCTGGAGGCCTGTGCCGAGAAGATCGAAGAACGTGGCAGACTTCGTTTCTGTGACACCTATTTTCGCGACAAGCTTGGAACCGAAGCTGACGCGCTGCTGTATCTCAGAGACCGGATCACACGTCTGCGGGCTTCTCACGAAACCAGTTCTGCCGATAAGTACGAGAGCTTTCTGCAGGCGATCTATATTGTGGCGTTCCTGACGATTGCCTCGATCGTGCTGATCGCGAGTGAACGCCGTATTGGCGGCACAGCAAAGTGGGCGAGCCTGACCAGTACAGCGGCTTTGCTTGTGATGGTGATCATCGTTGCAATGGGCTGGCTCGGCAAGTACCGGGCCGAATACGCTGCGCAAGTCGAGCTTGGCATCTTGCGCGACCGGATCGAAACGGAAGCAGCTCAATCGATCGCAACTGGTCAGCAAATCACACCGGCAATGGTAACCGACTGGACACGCGACCTGTCCGCGATCGGGCGTCGGTTTGCAGAGAACTACGGCGAAGCAACGGTAATCCCCGAAGTGGATCGCTTTAGCCAGTAAGCGCTTCTTGAACAAAATTCGCGGCCCACGCCGCCTGATTGATAAAGAGACTTGTTATGAAATTCACTCTGTCCTGGCTCAAGGACTATCTGGACACGGATGCCAGCCTTGAGGACATCTTGGACCGCTTGAACATGATCGGTCTTGAGGTGGAAGAGGTCACGAACCGTGCCGACCGCCTCAAGCCTTTCAAGATCGCGAAAGTCCTTGAAGCCGAACAACATCCGAACGCAGACCGTCTGCGCGTATTGAAGGTCGACACCGGGGACGGCGAGCCGGTTCAGGTTGTCTGCGGTGCGCCCAATGCCCGTGCAGGCCTCGTCGGTGTTCTTGGAAAACCTGGTGACTACGTGCCCGGCCTGGATGTAACGCTGTCTGTCGGCAAGATCCGCGATGTGGAAAGCTTCGGCATGATGTGCTCGGAGCGCGAGTTGGAGCTGTCCGACGAGCATGACGGCATCATCGACCTGCCGGACGACGCTCCTGTTGGTGTGAACTATGCCGAATGGGCCGGCCTGGACGAACCTGTGATCGAGATCGGCCTAACACCTAACCGTCCGTAGTGCACCGGCGTTTATGGCATAGCTCGCGATCTGGCGGCAGCCGGGCTCGGAAAACTTAAAGAACGGTCTCACGAGCAGATCCGCGGCGCTTACCCCTGCCCTGTCGACGTGGCATTCGACTTCGGCGACACCAAGCCAATGTGCAGGGCTTTCGGCCTGCGAATGGTCAAGGGCGTCAAAAACGGCCCGTCACCACAGTGGCTTCAGGACCGCCTGGTGGCCATCGGCTTGCGGCCGATCAATATCCTGGTCGACATTACCAACTACATCACCTTCGACCAGGGCCGCCCGCTTCACGTTTTCGATGCGGACAAAGTGCACGGCAATCTCGTTGTGCGCCGGGGCAAAACCGGCGAGAAGATCGACGGCCTTAATGCAAAATCCTATGACGTCGATGACACAGTTTGCGTGATTGCGGATGACAATGGCGTGGAAAGCCTTGGCGGCATCCTTGGCGGCGAGCCGTCCGGCTGTACCGAGGAGACGGTCAACGTACTGATCGAGTCTGCGCTTTGGGACGAGGATGATATTGCGGCCACCGGCCGGAAACTGGGCGTCAATACGGATGCTCGCTACCGCTTTGAGCGCGGTGTCGATCCGGATTACATGATGCCTGGCCTCGAGTACGCGACCCGTATGGTGCTGGACCTGTGCGGCGGTGAGCCGTCCGAAGCCATTCGCACCGGAGACATCCCGGACAGCACAAACATCATCGATTTCCCGTATTCCGAGATCAGGCGGCTGTCTGGCATCGACCTGACACCGGCTGAGGCAAATGTCACACTGAAGGCGCTTGGTTTCTGGATTTCCGGATCCGGAGACACCGTCAAGGTGGCTGCACCCAGCTGGCGCCCGGATATTGAAGGCAAGGCCGATCTGGTCGAAGAAGTGACCCGGATCGTCGGCCTGGACCGTGTCCCGTCAACGCCTCTGCCACGCCTGGGCACAGTCGCCAAAACCGTGCTGACACCAAGCCAGATCCGCCGCAACAAGGCACGCCGTGCACTGGCCGCACGCGGGTTCAACGAATCTGTCACCTGGTCCTTTATTCCAAAGGAGCATGCTGTTCTTTTCGGTGGTGGTAACGAAACGCTCGCTTTGGCCAATCCGATCTCACCGGAGATGTCGGACATGCGCCCAAGCTTGCTGCCAGGTCTTTTCATGGCAGCGCAGCGCAATGCCGATCGCGGCTATGGTGATGTGGCTCTCTTCGAAATCGGCCAGGTCTTCGAGTCCGATGCCCCAGAGGGACAGAAGATCGTGGCTGCTGGCGTGCGCCGTGGAACAGCGAAGATGTCCGGAAGCGGACGCCATTGGTCCGGCACATCAGCCGCAGTTGATGTCTTTGATGCCAAAGCGGACGCAGAAGCGGCGTTGGCTGCAATTGGCGCGCCGGTCGACAAGCTCCAGGTGTTCACCGATGCTCCGGATACATTTCATCCTGGCCGCTCCGGCTGTTTGAAGCTTGGTCCGAAGAACACCCTTGCCGTGTTTGGCGAAGTCCATCCGCGCATTTTGCAAAAGATGGACATCGAGGGGCCGCTCGTTGCTTTCGAAATCCATCTTGATGCTTTGCCGCAGCCAAAGGCCAAGGCAGGCCGCTCAAAGGGATCCCTGAACGCATCTGATCTGATGCCGGTTCGCCGCGATTTTGCGTTCCTCGTTGATCGCGCGGTCACAGCCGACAAGATCCTCAAGGCTGCCCGCGGGGCCGACAAGAACCTCATCGAAGACATGACCCTCTTCGACATCTACGAGGGAACCGGAATTCCAGAAGGCCAAAAGTCGATTGCGATCGACGTGGTTCTTCAGCCGCGTAAAAAGACACTGACCGATGAAGAAATCGATGCGGTTGCCAAGAAGGTGATCGCCAATGTCGAGAAAGCTACCGGCGGCACGTTGCGCGGCTAACATGTAAATGCGCTGCCGCACGATTGTTGTAGCGGCAGCGCAAATCGTTTGGCTCCGGTCTTACGGGACCGAAAACGGTGTAATGCTCTCGCAGCGTTTCACCGCGCACTTCTTTTTGTCCTTCGTGGGAATGAAATCGGTTTTCGCGTATTCGTTGACTTGGCAAGATCCACGATCATTGACGTAACGGTCAAATGTGTTCGGACCGGTGTTCATCAAGACAGCGCCGCGCTGAGCAATCAAAGATTGGGCTTGCGCGCAAGTCAATGATGTGGAATTTGCGCGCCGGCTCTGTGCATCTGCCGGAAGGGTCAGAATTGCTGTTGCGACCAACGCTGTAACCGCGGGAACGGCCCGGGACCAAAACCGCTTAGATGTACTTCTGAAATGCCGTGCCATAGGCGCCTCCTCAAAATCACGATTAAACAACAATGGTGCCGTGGCAAATCAGATCAAGTTGAAACCCCGCGTCAATTTTAACCGCTCCTCCACTGAGCGGAAGCATGTTTGATCGCTGGCGCGCACAAGCCTGTGTGAAGACAGGCAGGCGAGAATCGCTTAACGGTAGGTGCCTTTCCCGGGTAAGGACATCACATGCTCGCTGCCAAAACCTGCACCAAGGACTTCCGTCTTCTTGCGGATATTGCTGAAACAACGGAGTTCGAACGCGTCCAAGCCTTGGTTGATATTCTTCAGGAAATACCGCGTGTTATGGATATTCTCCAATGCATTCGGGACCTCCAGATCCGCGACGTCTGGCTTGTGTCGGGCGGCATTTACCAGACCATCTGGAACGTCATCACAGACCGACCTTTAGATCACGGTATAAAGGACTACGACGTCATCTATTTTGATGGACGCGACCTTTCTTACGAAGGCGAGGATGCGGTGATCCAACAAGTGCAGTCCGCACTTCCGGACCTTGGAGAGCTCGTGGAAGTCCGCAATCAGGCCCGCGTCCACATTTGGTATGAACAGAGATTCGGAAGGCCTTACAGGCCGCTTGACTGTGCCATGGATTCGCTCACGACTTACGCCGCGCGGACCCATGCGGTTGCTGCGCAACTCGGTGAGGACGGTCAGATCTGCATTCACGCGCCATTTGGACTTGCAAACATTTTCGCGATGCGGCTTGTCCCAAACTACAGCCAGCCCAACCCTGAAACCTACACGGAGAAAGCGGCACGAATGAAGGCGCTATGGCCTGAACTCGAAATTATCCCATGGGATGTATCAGCAGCATCAGGCTGACAACAGAGTTATCCCAAGCGCCGCGTTTCTTGCACCGGAATGCCCTCAAGTGCCGGCGATGACGGTTCGACTTTCTCGGCCACAATCATGCGAGCTTTGACCAAACCGCGGACAGAGTTTCCGACAAACACAGCCTCGGCTCTTTCCAAGTCTTCCGGTGTCAGATCGGCCTCAACCGCATAACCGGCCTCCAGCAGCCCCTCACGAAACGTTCCCGGTAATACGCCGTGTTCCAGCGCTGGTGTCAGCAGCTTGCCGTCCAGCTTGAGGAACAGTGTTGTATAGGACCCTTCCGTGAGATAGCCGCTTTCATTCAAGAAAATAACTTCCTGGCACCCTGTTTCGGCTTGATACCGGGTGCGGGTCTCGTCGTAGAAGGACCGGTTGGTCGTCTTGTGATAGAGGAAACGATCACTGGATCGCGTGGTTTCGGCTGCGAGCACCAGATTAAAAACAGAACCGCGGTCCGCCGGCGGCAACTCCGTCGAAGAGATGGAAATGTCACCTGAACGGCTCAACAACAGCCGGACACGCTGCGGGCCGCGATAGGTTTCGCCGACAGTCTCCAGACGGTTCAGAACGGTTTGCAGGTCAAACTGAAATCCAAAGTATTCTGCGGACTTTTGCAGCCGCTGCATATGACGCTCAAGCAGCAGGTACCCGGCATCTGGATCATACGCCATGGTCTCGATGAGATCGAACTCGGGCAGATCTTCCGTCATGAATTTCAGTTTCAAAGCACATTCGTCGTATTCGTGATGTGCCGTAGAATCAAAAACAACGCCGGAGCCGGTGCCAATTTCTCCCGTCCCGTTTGGCCGCAAAACCAGTGTGCGGATTGCAACGTTCAGGCAAAAGTCTCCAGTTGGTGCCAGAAACCCGATCGAGCCTGTGTAAACCCCGCGCGGTGCCGTTTCGAGGTCATGAGCAATCTGCATGGCGCTTAGTTTGGGCGCGCCTGTGATCGAACCACAAGGAAACAGATGCCGGACGATGTCCGCAAATCCGGTTGTTGCCGGAACTTGAGCCTCGATGGTCGACGTCATCTGCTGGACGCTCTGATACCGCTCAACATCGCACAGTTTCGTGACCTTGACGGATCCTGTTTCTGCAATTCTGGAAAGATCATTGCGCATCAGATCAACGATCATGATGTTCTCTGATCGCTGTTTGGGATCCTGAGCCAGGTCTCGTGCAATGCGGGCATCTTCAGATGCGAACCTGCCGCGTGGCTCCGTGCCTTTCATAGGCCGTGTCCGTAGCGTCGTTCCGGCGCGCTCCAAGAAGAGCTCCGGTGACAATGACAAAACGGCCCGGTCTTCCAACTTTAAAAAAGCTGCAAACTCCACCGGCTGGCGTTTCAAAAGGTCCTGAAACAAGAGCGCCGGGGCGCCTTGATGGCCGAATTTGGCCCGAAGCGTCAGATTGACCTGATAGATATCCCCTTTTGAAAGGTGATCCTGGACCTGTGCAAACGCACGTTCGTAGTCTTCGATCGCCATATCAAAAGATGGCTTGCTGAAGCTTCGCGGAGCATCCGCGGTGTCCGCGTTCAGGACGTCAAAAGCCTCATCGAGAGTGAGATCCTGGCGCTCTTTGTACAGCCCGAACCAAAGAAGCAGTTCGCCGGTTTCTTTAAAGCGCGTTTTGAGTTTTTCCTCAAAGGCAAAACCGAGTTCATACGCCAGATAACCTGCACAGTGGTATCCGTTCTGTTGCGCACGCTCCATCTGCCTTAGGCAGCCGTCGACCTCTTCCAAACGGGTGCAGGTCACCACGTCGACCGGCGCTTCGAACAAGGTCGCGGTCCGGCGCTTTAAAACGTCGAGCAGCAAAACTGATCCGGTTTTTATAGTGCGCGTTGACATCCGCTAACGCCGAGGTTCGAGAGGGTGGTTTATGCCGTAAATTAGACCGAACTGAGCGAATGCTGACGGTCCATAAGAGGCGGCAGATTGCACTCATGCGTCATGTGGTCAAGTCTTTCGTCCCGGAAATACGAAAATGACCGGCAAAACTCTTTGCCAGCCATCTAATTGTGTCACGCGCAACTGGATATAAGCCGCTGCAGTCAGATCAAAATAGTCCGATGCGGTTTAAGCCGCGGCAACGTCCTTCAGGAAAGTATCAATCGCCTGCTTCACGTCATCAGCTTCTTCATTGAGCATCTGGGTTGCATCCACCATCAAGCGCGCCGAGGCGCCCGTGCGTTCTGCCGATTCCCGAACATCGCCAATGTTGGTCGCCACCCGACCGGTGCCGTCCGCAGCCTCCGCAACATTGCGGGAGATCTCCTGTGTGGCGCCACCTTGCTGCTCAACCGCCGCTGCGATTGCCGCCGTATAGCTGTTGACCTCATCCATGGTGGACGCGATGGCCCCGATGGACTCAACGGCACCTTTGGTTTCCTCCTGGATGGCGGAAATCTGAGCGCCGATTTCTTCCGTTGCTTTGGACGTCTGAGTTGCCAGTTCCTTGACTTCAGCCGCAACAACAGCAAAGCCTTTGCCCGCTTCGCCGGCTCGTGCGGCCTCGATCGTGGCATTGAGCGCCAGCAAGTTTGTTTGCTCAGCGATTGCCTGAATGAGGGTCACAACCTCGCCAATCCGGTTCGCAGCTTCCGCCAGCCCGGCAACTTTCTGGTTGCTGGTCTGTGCGTTTTCAGTCGCTTTCATCACAATGCCGGTTGTTTGTTCAACCTGTCGCGAAATCTCACTGATTGAACTGCTCAGCTCTTCAGCAGCTGAGGCAACCGTCTGAACATTGGACGAAGCCGTCTCGGAAGCATCAGAGACAGAAGTGGCGCGAACCGTCGTGTCTTCGGCAATTTGGCCAAGCTCCTGAGCTGAGCCCCGCATCTCTTCGACTTTTGCTGTTACACCACTCAGTTTGGCAGCAATCTCGGACTGGAACTGTCCAATACGCTCGGTTACAGCCACCTGCTTGGCACGCTCAATTTCGGCGCGTTCCTCGTCCTGCATTTGCAGCGACTTTGTTTCAGCTTGCGCGGCCTCGGCCTCCTCACGAGCTTCATCCGATGCTGCGAATGCCTTTGCGATGAAATCTGTGATCCACCAGAGCGCCGCCACTTCGGCAACAACGATGATGGCATGGAAGACCACCCGGCCGAAGTCAGCCCCCGCCGGAAACACCGCCCAAGGCATTGCAAAATTCAAACCCAGGTGATGCACGGCGACCACGCCCGCGTATGCCACCAGAGCGCGCCAATCAACCCAACCCGTCAACACCGCCAGAACGGCAAAAAAGTACATGTGCCCGTCAAGTTGGTAGGAGGCTTCGATATTCGGTGTGTGAAGTGCTGCAACGAACAGGGCCGCCAACCCAGCAAGCGACATGGCGGTTGCCAGCCGCGTTTCCACGCCAATGCCAAACCGGACCCAGGTGGCTGTTGCTGCAACGCCCAGCAAAAGTGCGCCGCCGCACATGGTCACGAAAGAGACATTCCCCACGACCCATGCTGTTCCGATGACCAGAAAGACGTTAAACCATGTGAAGAAAATCACGATCCGGGCGAACTTTTCCCGCAAGACGTCCAGGCCTGATGCGGCCGATACCATGTTATTCATTACTGGGTCTCCATGGGTGTGCCAGTTATTCGTGCACAGGCATAGGCAACGGCAGAGGACGCGACAAATCCGGCGCCCGACTGATAGAGGCGCTGAACAAAATCACTGTCTGCGCTTTGGCTCAAAGCAAACCAGGTTGCAGTCGGCGCCGCCATGATCCGACCCTCCGCGTTCGCGACAACCTCAAGGGCAGATGCCCCCCATGGCTTCGCAAACACGACAACCGGGCCGTTTCCTGATGGCACCAAAGTCCCGAGCAGCACGATCAAAGAGCTTCCCAGGAAGTAAAGGGCCACAAAGCGTTTTGTGGAGTTGCTCAACTTTTTGCCAAATCACCAATCTGTTGTGACCTAATTATCGTTGCGTCAATTTAATAAAATCTGAAATTTCGGATTTTTATGTTTGGGTACACACGCCGGATTCTCGCCGCTTCCAAGCGCTTTGTCACAATTGAAAACGGCCTGACAAATTCGTCAGGCCGTCTAAGTAGCACGCATTTTAGAACCGGACTGCGGTTCGCCGAGACCAATCCTATTCAGCCGAGGTGAGCCCAACTGGACACGCGACGCCGGTCCCACCGATCTCACAATATCCTCCCGGGTTTTTCGCAAGATACTGCTGATGATAGTCTTCTGCGAAATAAAACTCATCGAGTTTTTTAGTTTCAGTCGTGATCGCGTTCTTGATACCGCTTTCATGAAGCGCTTGCTGATACGCTACCATGGACTCATTGGCTTCACTCAAAGCCGCGTCTGTCGGCACATAAATCGCCGAGCGATACTGGGTGCCAGTATCATTGCCCTGCCTCATGCCTTGTGTCGGGTCGTGATTTTCCCAGAAAACCCTCAAGAGATCATCAAGGCTGACTTGAGCGGGATCATAGACGACCAGTACAGCCTCCGTGTGGCCCGTTCGGCCGGTACAGGTTTCATGGTAGGTTGGGTTTGGTGTGATCCCGCCTGCATAGCCGACGGCTGTCACGTGGACACCGGGCATCGTCCAAAACACGCGTTCAGCGCCCCAGAAACACCCCATTCCGAAAAGAACTGTTTCCAACCCTTCCGGATACGGCCCCGTCATCGAGTTTCCATTCACAAAATGCGCCTCACCCGGCACGATGGCTTCTGCGCGGCCTGGAAGTGCCTCTGCAGAGGTCGGAAGTGAGAACTTTTTGCTCAACATTGTCATGAAAGACATGATCGCGCTCCAGGTTTTTGACTATAGGAATATGCACCTGCGATCCAGTGCAGATGAATACCGATTGACGGATTATGTGGATCTATTTTGCAGCTTGTCTACGGTCAGAGGCCAATGCCCACTGAAGCTCACAATGCTTTACACTCTATGCATAGCGAAAACGGCGCTTTTCCCTCCTGGCACCAATAAGCAGGAACAGCACCCCGACCCCAGCAAAGACGCCCCATGCCGGCCAGGTCAAAACCGTTTGAAGCATCGGATCCCAAACAGTTGGATGGACATACCGCTGAATCACGGCTTGAGATAGATTAAGCGTTTCCGGTGACATTTCGAACCAAAGCTGCCCGAGTGGCTTGAACATAATTTGCGATTCTGCGATCGAACGGCTGGCGTCTGCAATGCCAACCACGATAGCAATTGCAAGCAATCCGAAACCGAACATGCGTAATAAAAACTTCACAATACTTATCATTGCCGTACCGTCATATTTTATATTTTGCTGTGTTATTTCAAAATTCCAGACTTGATCTTGCTCCTTGCGCATATGCAATACAGCTGGAGACCGACAGATCTCAAATAATATCGTTAATTTCTTGATCAAGTATTGTCAGTTAACACTTTTGTGTTTTCGGCTTTCGCACTGTAAACACGCTCTGCCCTAACGTTAAAATGGGCATGGTTATTGGGACACCGAAATTCCATCGACCAAATGAGTTCGATTAATTTAGCCAAGTCACATTCAAAGGAGATCCTGCATTCACCGAAAATCCCCGACTTCATTGCTTCAAAAGCCAGATAATCAAACCCACATTTTTCGGCATAAATTCAGACATTTCACTATGTTCAAATCAGCTATCCCCAAGCTCCAACCAATTGGATAAAAAAAACTTCATGAGGTGCTTGCCTTCATCCTCCGCATCAGTATATTGCGCCCACTCAAGCGGGACACTGCTTGCAACGGACAGGTGGCCGAGTGGCTGAAGGCGCACGCCTGGAACGCGTGTATACGGGCAACCGTATCGAGGGTTCGAATCCCTCTCTGTCCGCCATTATCTTTAAAAAACTGAATTCTGAAAATGCCGCTGGTTACGCTGGTTAACACAGGCAGTGGTATTTGGCATAGCTTGTGAACCGCCTGAAGATGGGACCGGTGCCAAAGCTTCGTTCAAGATTTTCCAAAAAGAATTGCCCGCCAGGTTATGGAGACCCGACGGGCAATGATCTTACGCTTAGTCGAACATCAACGAGTTCGCTGCGAAGTTGGCATAGTCTACTGCGGTCATACCAACACTTGCGATCGTATTGACGGTGTCAGTGGCGTCCAGAAGGTTGTTGCCCCCCAGATCGTCGACATATCCGATAATCGCGGCACCAGCATCCGAATCGAAGTACGTGACAAGAACCGCGGTGTCAGCGGCCAAGGCTCCACCATCATTGACATCTACAGTGCCGGCACCGATCGCGTCCGCGAAGCTTGTGGCACTGGTATCAGTGAAGTTGATGATATGATGCTCTGCGGCATCGTCGACATCAGCGCCCGCAGCAACATCCAGAACAGACACGGAGCCGCGATCGATCAATGCCGATATGTCGGTATTGGCTCCATCGCCGTGAATTGTCGAGAAGGTGAGTTCTGTCGTATCACCAAAGTCCACATCGTCTCTAGAGAACGAGATTGTATCGCCGGAACTTGGATCAACTCCAACCGTAAACCCGTTGATCGTGTCTGCTCCGAAGACAAGCGTGCCGTTTTCGACTTCAACGATCTGTACCACATCATCACCGCTGCCCAGCGTCGCGGTATCCGCGCCTGCACCGAGGATGATGAAGTCCCCGAAGTTCGAGCCAAGTACTTCAAGAGTTCCATCAAGCTCATCGCACCCGCAGAAGAAAAATCCACCGGTAAGACCAGAAGCATCAAATACCGTTGTTGCGCCAGATGCAGTGGTATCGTCGGAAATGATCAGTCCCTGATCACCACCCGTCAATTGGATGGTTTCAAAGTTTCGAACGGCATCCAGATCAAACGGATCCTCAAGTTCATCCGCCATTATCAGTGTGTCAGCACCGTCGCCGCCATCGATCAAGCCGCCATCGTCAGCGACATAGAAGGCATTCTCTGCATTCAAGGTCAGCGTGTCGTTCCCGGAGGACAACAACACCCCGCCTGCGCCTCCAAAGCCCAAACCGGAGAGATCAACATCGTACCTTGAAAAGTCAATGCTCCCTTCTGCCGTTAGGACAAGGGTTTTCGCAGCGCCAGTGTCTTCGAAGTTGGTTTCAAAGATGTTGTTCCATTGGTCCGCGGTACCGTAGATCCAACTGTCCTGGCGCCCACTTCCCTCAAACACGCCGACAAACCGAATACCATCAAAAAGATCGACCGATGTCGTGTGCGAATCGTCTTCATATATGTCCAGGTATTCAATACCGCTTGCATCGGTGAAGACATAATGCGTGTCCTCAGTGATATCAGCGTCAATGATTAACGCATCCTCGCTGCCATCACCGCCGATTATCGTCGCAGTTTCAGCAGCTTCTGCACTCACGACAATCAAATCGTCTCCGCCACCAGCATCAATGTAGGCATCTCCAGTCTGGAGGTAGATGATAAAATCATCACTTGCCCCGAGCGTCACGGACAGGTTGGAATGGTCTGACAGAAAAATCTCGGAATAAAAACTCCCACTTGTGTTCTCGACAACCAAAGTCTGGCCATCGGCTTTCGTAAGAGCTTCCAAGGCACCGGATTCGCCCTGAACTTCTATGTTTTCACCGTTGTGTTTATCCTCGATGTCGACCTCACCGACCGCATCCTCAAAAATGATGTTTTCAACGGAGGTCAGGCTCATATCAAGTTGGTCGGACACATCTGTTGCGTCGTCCGTCCGGACATCGTCGGTTACAAAGGTGTTGAAGCCGGTAATAATGAGCGTGTACTCACCATCTCCGGCGTCGAGAACACTCAAATCCTCGTTGTCGAAAGTGCTGTAAATCGTGTCGTTCAAATCCGTTGCGGAGTTTGTTGCATTCACCGGCACGCCGCCGACCAACACTTCAGATGCCCCGGCTTCGAGAATGATCGTATTGCCGGTCGGGCTGCTTCCGCCACCGCCACTGCCGGTACTGCCACCAGAATCGCCATCGTCGGGATCGCCATCGCTCCCCAAAGGCGTATCCAGCACTACGGACGACAGATCCGTCCCGCTTAAGGTTTGTGCGCCATCCCGGTTCTCGAACTGACCGTAAAGCACCCAATGCTGATAGGCTGTGAACGATCCGGCATCGACAGCAGCCTGGACGTCCGGATTGGCGGCAAGATATGTCGCAAAATCGAAGGCTTCGTCGCCACCACCAATGTCCGGTTGGCCCAAAAGCGTATCAATTGTTTGGTTCGGGATACGTCCTTCAGCCGCGCCGTAAGCCCAAAAGTGGTCCAGCGGATTGACACCCGCGGCTGCAACGTCCGGATTTTCTGACAGGTAGAACGATGTATCGAAATTCTCGTTTGGGTCACGCCCTTCTGACCAACCGAACAAGCTGTAATGTTCTTCTGCGGATTGGAACAGGCCCGCATCAATTGCAGCAGCTACATCCGGATTGTTCGCGAGGTAATACTCTTCGTTGAACGCGATAGACATTTTATTCCTTTGTTATTCGACACGACTTCCCCCTGCCGGGTTTCGTTTAGTCCCAATGAGAGCCGCATCGTCCCTATGCGGTTAGGGCTTTTATAACCTTAACAAGACCTTAAGTGTCTAAAAATTTAAATTAATGCGATATATTTTGAACAACTTCGTAAACGCGCCTTAACAACAACTGTCTTTTGATCCATTAACCATAAATTTTGGCGAGTTTTCTTCTTAAGGTTTTGAATTAGAAACGCACTTTATTTCAAAAGTTCGAAATTATTTATCTTTGTTACGCTGCAATTTCGCTTTGAAGTTCCTGTCGCATTGAAATCCAATAAGATGGATCGCCGAGGACGAGGCAGATGGCTGTCACTGCGAGACGAGCATTCGAGGTGTTAACGCCCCGCTTGCCTTTCGCATCAAACAAGCGTACTCCGCACGCCCCACATCACTGACACGAAGACTGCGCAACTGATCGCCATTATCGCAATCGGTCTTTTATATGCATTTCAGAAGGAAACCGTTTTCATGCAAACCATTGGACTTGATTTCGGCACATCGAACACTGTGGCGATGACAGCTTCCATGTCTGGGACTGCAGAAGCGGTCACTTTTCTCGGCGACCGGGAAACCGTGACCTCGTTGCCCTCCGTCCTGAGCTTTCTCGACAAGGGGGCCGCAAAAGCGCCTCACCCTGAAGTCGGCCCCTGGGCCATCCGTCAGTTCCTTGAAAGTTTCGGTGATGTTCGTTTCATTCAGTCCCTGAAAACCTTTGCGGCGAGCGCGGCCTTTAAAGGAACGGGCATTTTTGGTGTTCCGTTTGATTTTCAGAACCTGATGGCGACGTTCTTGACGGCTGCCTTTGAGCGCGCCCATCCGCAGATCAATCCCTCTCAAACCCGATTGGTGGTGGGCCGGCCCGTTAAATTTGCCGGCCACAATCCGGATGAGCCGCTCGCGATGAAGCGTTATCGGTCAGCATTCCGGAAACTCGGATACGACGATATTCTTTTTGTCATGGAACCTGTTGGCGCTGCATTTTCCTACGCTCAGTCCCTCAAGCAAGACACGACCATCCTTGTGGCGGACCTCGGCGGCGGCACCACCGACTATTCGCTCATGCGGTTTGAAACCTCAGCGGGTCACATGCACGCGCACCCTCTGGGGCGTGGCGGCATAGGCATCGCGGGAGACACCTTTGACTACCGGATCATTGACAATGTCGTTCTACCGAAGCTCGGGAAAGGGTCCCAATACAAAAGCATGGGCAAGACACTGGATATCCCGCCCTACCTTTTCTCATATTTTGCTCGCTGGCACATGCTGTCCATCTTCAAGACATCCGATGATTTCAAGGAGATGAAAAAGCTCCTCCGCTGGTGCCTCGATCCGGACCAGATTGAGTTGTTCATCGAGCTTGTCGAGGAAGATCAAGGCTATCCGCTCTATAAATCGGTTTCGGAGACAAAGGCACTTCTTTCAGCGAACGAAGAGGCCGAACTTACCTTCAAACCACTTGGCCCTGACTTTAAAGCAAGCGTTTCTCGGCACGACTTTGAGAGCTGGATCGCTCCGGATCTTTTGAAGATGAATCGCGCACTCGACAGCGCACTGGAACGCGCCAAGCTGAGCGAAGACGACATTGACCGGGTGTTCATGACCGGTGGCACGTCGTTCGTGCCGGCGGTGCGGAAGATGTTCGCAGACCGTTTTGGTACTGAGCGGATTTCAGGCGGCAATGAACTAACATCAGTGGCCAACGGGCTTGCTCTTATCGGCGCCCGCCAAGACGCGGCAGATTGGTCGGTGGCCGCATAAAACGGTGTGATCAAGACAGACCGGGCTCTCAGAAGAAAGCCCGGTCCATCAATTAGCCAAAGGCCTTTCTGAGGACCGGTATGCGCTTGACCAGCACATAATCCAGCGCCAGTACCGTCAAAAGGGTCACTCCGGCAAGCGGGAACGCCAGCGACAGGAACAGCATCAAGATCATGGCACCACGCCAATGCGGCATGTTTTCCGGTGTCTTCGGCGCGATGATCCGGAGCGCAGCACCTTTCGGGCGGCGCATCCACCACATGACAACACCGCTCACACACAAGAAGACCACGGACAGGCACGCAAGTGTATTGAGCACCAGATTCCAAAGCCCAACCAACCCCATATGCAGCGGGATGCCAACAGCCATGGCTTTGGCGGCAAGCGAATAGTCGGCAAATCCAACAGACGCCAGGATCTTCCCGGTATACTGATCAATGTGGACTGTGCGATCGGAGAATGGATCTTCCGCATCTGAACTCATTGTGTCCTGATTGATGGTCCACACACCCGTGTCTCCTTGGGGATAGGAAACACGGTATCGGGCGTTAAAGCCGATTGCCGCCGCCAAATCCGAAATACTGTCGATTGTTACCGGCGCCCCCTCAGGCGTCCCAGAAACACCGGATACGGAGCCGGAAGCCGGCATTGGTGTCTGCTCCAGAGCCCAGGGCACTTCGCCAACCGGACCGTGGTTCATTGCAGCGTGTGTGCTGTCGGACAAGGGAACATTGTTCCATTTTTCTGCAGGAAATGTGTTCCAAGCTTGAACGATCTTACTTCCCCAAATACCGGTCCAGGCCATGCCGGTGATCAAGAACGCCAGCAGAATGACAGAAACATAGATCCCGATACTGGAATGCAGCCCCTTCCAGAAGTCCCGTCCCCTGGCTTTCATATTTGGCACAACGGACTGGAAAAAGGTCCGGTCACGCGGCCACCAAAGATAAAGCCCCGTAACCACCAACACGATCGACAATCCGGCCGCGATCTCCAAAAGGCGGTCACCGGGTGTTCCAAGCAAGAGATCGCTGTGGATGCCGTCGGCAAAATCGTACCAACCCTTTCGCCGTTCCCAGCTCTCAACCACGTCTCCAGTGTAAGGATCGACAGCGACCATCGACTGAACACCGTCGGCTTTAACGCGAAAAATAGAAACGTTGTTTTCAGCGCGCCCCTTGAGCCACTCCACAACAACCCCGTTTGGGTGTTGCTCCAGGGCTTGATCTGCCTGTTCGGACACACTCAGCATTTGAGCATTTTGCGGTACAGACACGGTAATTTTCTCGCCGTCACGGCCATCTATATAACCGATGAACATCATCATCATGCCTGTGACCGCGAGGATCATCAGGAAGGGCACGACAAACAATCCGGCATAAAAGTGCCAGCGCCAGGCAGCACGATAGAACGCGTTCGGTGCGGATGCACTTCGAACGTCTTGTGGGATATCACTCATGGGATCTCCATACCGGATGCCCCTCCACTCAAAAGCAGCGGGAGGCGGTCCGGTTTATATCAATTTCAATTGGATTTTCGGAAAGATCAGATCCCAAGAGGTGGAGCACGTGCTCCATTTTGGCCGCGATCCAACGAGCTTGGACGCGGCGCCTCGGCAAAAAACGGACTTGCCAGTGAGGCGAAGTTCGGCAAGACGCTGACCGATGCCAAGCCCGGCACCACCACCGCTCCGACACCGGCGAATACACAGTGATTTGATACTTTGCCTTCATCACCACCCATCGGGCCAGACGGCAGCTCTTTGCCGTCAGCATCTAGGGTGATGGTTTTCATGCCGTCCGGTGTACAAAGGACGACCGTAAAGCCCTGATCCTTTTGCAGCGACGGCATGAAGCCCTGCGGCAATAGGGCGGACAGCAGGAATGGCAGCAACAGTATAAACACTGCTGCATTCAGTTTCCGGATATTTTGCCGGAGTTCGCCCAAAATCCTGATGCCCCTCACTTCAGAACGGCTGAGGCTTAAGGTAATTCCTCTACAAACACAATTCTAAAAGTCCGGTATTCCGGCGCGGCCAAGAAGCTGCGCCCTTAGTCCGCAAGACTGATATCGGCCATCAGATCCGCCGCTGTTGCTTGCAGCGCATCGCTCAATTGAGCAGGTGTCAGTCCACTTGGGAGTCTCAAATCCGCCGAGGCCTTAAACAGGAAGCCGCCCTGCATCGATCCCGCTTCAACAGACGTTTCCAGATGCTCGATGCTGACCTTATGCTCGCTGAGAATGTGGGTGATGTCGCGCAAAATACCCGGGTGATCCTGCGACACCAGATCCAGATGTGCGGACGCTCCAAGCGTTTCATTGTCGTTGCCCTGGCCGGACCGCAGCGTGATATCTATCCCGTCTAATCCCAGCGCCTCCAAGGCCGCAGTCAACTGGCTGGAGTTTTCTGCAGGAACAGAGATGCGCACGATGCCGGCAAACTCGCCACCAAGCCGGGCCATTGAACTTTCAATCCAGTTCCCGCCTGCACCCGCGATGACGTCAGCGATCTTCTCGACAAGCCCAGAGCGGTCTTCGGCAATGACGGTGAACACGAGATGGTCTTGCATGATACGGCACCCGTTTGATCGAGGTTGTTACAGTTCTTGTTGACATTTCAGGATTGAGAAAACAAGTGACTGCGCAAAATAGGGAAGGACACCGTGCGTCTCTATGCGGTACCGGATACGCCCCGTAACCCGAGTTCAACCGTGGTCATTTAGAATTTACCGGTGCACCCCTATATTTATTTTCCGTCTAGGGAACGTACGGACCAACCCGTCCCCAATGGCACTTCAGAAAGCGGTAAACGCAGAATGCAGACCCACAACAGCTTGAAAACACTGGATCGCTTCTGGCTTAAATTCATGGATCGCCCGCTTGTCTTCGCGGCGGTTGTGCTGCTGGCACTTGCTTTGCTGCCGGTCGCCGTCTGGATGGACCTGCGCACGATTTCCGACCAGTCTCTCCGCTCTCAAGCCATTGATCTCGACAAGGCCATCACCGAGATCCGGACGTACTACGCTCGCAATGTCGTAGGCCGCGTGCAAAGCGCGAGTGGTGACATTCAACCAACCCACGAATACCACGAACGGGATGGCGGGATTCCCATTCCGGCGACGCTGTCGATTGAGCTCGGAGACGTTATTGGAGATCAGGGAACACTGGAATACCGTTTCGTCTCCGATCTGCCGTTCACAGAACGCGAACCCTACGAACTCAACGATTTTGAGCAAAAGGCCTTGGCTGACTTCCGGGAGACCCGGGATCCCAAAGACCTGGAGATTGGCTTCACGGGTTCCTTGTTCGACCGTCAGGTTCAAATTGCCTCGCCTGTCTACATGGGAGCTTCGTGTGTCGCCTGCCACAACACGCATCCTGAGAGCCCAAAGACGGACTGGGTGGTTGGCGATATCCGCGGAATTCAAGCGATCACGATCGACCAGCCCATCGCGGAGAATCTTTGGTCCTTCAAATACCTGCTGACCTATTTCGCGGGCGCTGGTGCCTTCGGGATTGCATTTGCAGGTTTGCAATGGCGTCAGGCATATCGCTTCCACAAGATGAACGGCGACCTGGAAGCGGCGAATTCTGAAATCAGCCACCTGAACAAACAGCTGGCTTCTGAAAATGTCCGCCTCGGAGCTGAAATTGAAGTTGCGCGGCAGATCCAGATGATGGTCCTGCCAACGCAAAACGAGTTGGGTGAGATAGATCAGCTGGAAGTCGCCGCCTTCATGGAACCCGCCGATGAAGTTGGCGGAGACTACTACGACGTTCTGCAACTTGGGGACCGCGTCAAAATCGGCATCGGCGATGTCACCGGGCATGGCCTTGAAAGCGGCGTCCTTATGCTAATGGTGCAGTCGGTTGCCGTCGCTCTTCAAGCACAGGGCCCAAGCGATCCCAAACAATTTCTTGTTGCGCTCAATAGTGCGATCTGCCGCAACATCAAGCGCACAAAGACCGACAAGCACCTGACCTTGTGTTTCCTGGATATTGAGCACGACAAACTGACGCTGACTGGTCAACATGAAGAGTTGATATTGTTGCGGCGCTCAGGTGCCGTGGAAACGGTCGACACGCTGGATCTTGGTTTTCCAGTTGGATTGGAAGACAACATCTCGGAATTCGTGCGCCCACTGCCCATGCCCTTTGAGAGTGGAGACACGGTTGTTCTCTATACGGATGGTGTGACAGAGGCGGAAAATTCCAAGGGCGAAATGTACGGCTTGGACAGGTTGATCGCGAGCACCAAGGACCACGGGCACAAGGACGCCGCAAGGATGTTGGAGGCGATGATTGCCGATCTTAGATCGCATATTGGGTCGGCAGCAGTGTTTGACGACATCACTCTACTCGTTGCCCGCCGCAGATAAGGAAAATGTCGGAAGATTTAGGAGCGGCGGATGACCAAAACAGCCACCCGCCGCTTCCGAACGCATTTCAGCGCCAGAAACACCGGCAAGTCGCCGGCCTGAGCCCCTCCACAGGCTACGTAAAAACCCCTACCGCCTTTAACTGGCGTTGTAAATTGGCTGATTGACGCAACCGAATTTAGGGCTCGGTTATTTCACCAAGTAGGTATGGCGGTGCCCGTCAATAACGTGTCGTATTGATGCTTGATCCCCACATGCCCCTCCCGTACTGTGCGCCGATCTGACGGCGTCCTTTTGGGGACTGAAAGAGATTCTGGATGCGGCTGACCCATACCGGGGGCCAACGCCGGAGCTGTTGAAGGCACATTTCTTCGCATGCTGTAGAAGCTGCAGCTTGCGGCGCGTGCCATTCTTTCTTCCTTATGCGCCGGTCACTTATTGTTTGCCTGAACGGCACTATGATTGGAAGAGACCATGACCCACAGGATAATCCTGTCTGCCGTGTTCGCGTTATCAGCACCTTCAGCCGCATTTGCGCACGCGGGCCACTTGGGCGAACTTGCAGGGCACGCTCATTGGGCCGGTGCCGCAGCGCTTGCAGGTGCAGCGCTCATTGCTGGTGTCGTTGCTTGGGCTGGCAGAAAAGACAAGGACAGTGCAGCCGACAGCGACGAAGCTGATGCTGAGCCTGGTGAAACAGCGAAAAATCCGGCGTCATAATCCAGAACCAAGCACCTACGAATTGCTGTTTTATCTGCACCCGTAGTCAGCCTTACACTTACCGCGTAACCCGATAACACGGACACCTAAGTGACACTTTTGCCAGCCGATGACACGCCGCAATATGCATATGAGAGGGACCCGGCCGCAATCTACCGCCAATCCTTTTCTATTGTGCGGCAAGAAGCAGACCTTTCGCATTTGCCTAAGGCCTTGCATCCAACGGCCGTCCGGTTGATCCATTCCTGCGGCATGACCGATCTACCACGAGACCTGATGTGGTCGGATGAAGTTGTAGAAGCGGCGCGAGCAGCTTTCGCAAAAGGAGCTCCGGTGTTTTGTGATGTGGAGATGGTTGCCTATGGCATCATAAAGAACCGCCTCCCGAAAGGCTCCGAAGTCATCTGCACATTGAATGACCCGCTTGTACCCGGCCTTGCATCTGAGCTCAAAACGACCCGGTCCGCTGCGGCCGTCGAGCTCTGGCGCGATCGGCTGGACGGGGCAATTGTTGCTATTGGCAATGCCCCAACAGCGGTATTTCATCTTCTTGAGATGATTGCTGCGGGCGGGCCGAAGCCTGCGGTCATTCTTGGCTTTCCAGTGGGCTTTGTCGGCGCTGCAGAATCCAAGGACGCGCTGGCCAGCAATCCGTTCAGCGTTCCCTATCTTGCCGTCAAGGGCCGCCGGGGCGGCTCGGCCATGGCAGCCGCTGCCGTAAATGCCCTTGCCGCCGGTTTGCCGGAAGAGGGTTGATATGACGGCCGATGATCGCAAGCCTGCAATGAAATCCGTCAGCAAACCAAACGCCTTGCGTTCCCGTGGATTTCTTTCCCAGCCGGGCGCTCACGCCCCGTCCGGCGATGGTTCTTCGGGCAAACCGAACATGTCTCGCGGCAAACGACAGCCGGTTGTGTCAGATGATGGAAGACCGGCAAACTTGACCACCAAAGTCTCCATCCGACCCTACAAACTGGGGGACACATGAACGCCCCCTGGCTGACCCTGATCGGACTGGGCGAAGACGGCTCCTTCTCGGCCGCCGCGCAAACTGCGCTGGACGAAGCAAACATCGTCTACGGCAGCAACCGGCATTTTGAGTTGGTTCCGGGAGTATCCGGCGAAAAACGCCTGTGGCCGTCGCCGCTTTCCAAGGTTTTCGAGGATTTGGCTGCTCTGAAAGGCCGCTCTGTCGCCGTGCTCGCGACCGGTGACCCGCAGTGGTACGGAATTGGCTCCAGCCTCGCGCGGTATTTCCAATCCAGTGAAATGGCCGTTTTCCCGGCACCTTCTGCGTTCCAGCTGGCTGCAGCGCGCCTGGGCTGGGCAGTTCAGGAGTGCGAGTGTCTTTCGGTTCACGGGCGGCCGGTTGACCGGCTGCGCTGTCATCTCTACCCAGGAGCGCGTTTATTGGTTCTGACCAGCAATGGCCATGCACCGCGCGACGTTGCCAAGCTTTTGCAAGACGCAGGCTATGGCGCAAGCCGCATGACCGTCCTGGAGCATCTTGGCGGTGAAAAAGAGCAGACTGTTTCGGGCATCGCCACGGAGTGGTCAAAAGACGTCGCGGATTTTCACACACTTGGTATTGAAGTTGTTGCCGCACCCGGCACCCCCATCCGCTCCCGCGTTCCCGGCTTACCGGATGAGGCCTTCAGGCACGATGGCAAGATGACCAAACAGGAAGTGCGCGCGGTGACCCTCGCAGCGCTCAAACCTTATTCCGGCGCGTTGTTGTGGGATATTGGCTCCGGGTGCGGGTCCGTGGCGATCGAGTGGCTGCGTGCTGCGGATCGCACGAAAGCGGTTGGCCTCGAGCCCCTTAAAAAACGGCGATTGATGGCGGCGGAAAACGCGAGTTCCCTTGGCGTCCCGCATCTTGACCTGATTGATGCGACCGCGCCGGATGGATTGAGCGACCTGCCTAAGCCAGATGCGATCTTCATAGGCGGAGGCCTGACTGCGAACAACATGGTTGAAATCTGCCTATCAGCGCTGAAACCTGGGGGAACCTTGGTCGCCAACGCTGTCACGCTTGAAAGCGAAGCGGTTCTGCTGGAAGCCTATCAGCAACATGGCGGCGATTTGAAAAGGTTGTCCGTTCAACGGGCCAGCGCGGTTGGCGGACTAACCGGATGGCGACCGGCGATGCCAGTCACCCAATGGAGTTTAGTGAAGTCATGAACGGCACGCTCTATGGAATTGGTCTTGGACCGGGTGACCCGGAACTGATGACGTTGAAAGCACATCGGTTGATTTCATCGGCCAAGGTGATTGCCTATCCAGCTCCAGATACCGGCGAAAGTTTTGCGCGGTCGAGCGCAGCTACCACGATCCCGATTAGAGCTCGGGAAATTCCGATTGTTGTGCCGATGCGTGTCGACCGCTTTCCCGCGCAGGAAATCTACGACAAGGCCGCTGAAGAAATCGCAGAGGTTCTGGAAAGCGGTGAAAATGTGGTCGTACTGTGTGAAGGCGATCCATTTTTCTTCGGGTCCTTCATGTATCTGTTCGATCGCCTATCCAGGCGTTTCCCGTGTGAAGTTGTGCCCGGCGTCACCTCGTTAACTGCCTGCGCGGCACAACTGATGCGGCCACTCACGTCCCGCAACGACGTTCTGACTGTCATTCCTGGCCCGCTGCCTGATGTTGATATCCGCGCCAAGATCGAAGAAGCCCAGGCCGTCGCCATCATGAAGGTTGGCCGGAATTTGCCACGGCTGAAAGCACTTCTGGAAGACATAAACCTTCTCGCCCGCGACGGATACGACGACCTGGCAAGCCTGCCAGAGCAGAAGGTCTTCCGGCTTCAAGATCTTGATACGGACAAAGCCCCGTATTTTTCCATGATCCTTATCTACAAGGGAGACGAAGCGTGGACGCTTCCCCCATCCTTCTCGTCCTGAACCAAGCTGGCCTCGACACGGCCGAAGACATCGCCAAGCGGTTTTCGACGGCTCGAATCCATGGCCTAGCCGGCCGAGTGCCGACCGCCGACACGCAGTTCAACGAGACGATTGAACACATTCAGATGCTGTTTAAAGCCGGGCATCCGGTTATCGGTTTTTGCGCCAGCGGCATTTTGATCCGGGCCCTGGCTCCGATCCTTTCGGACAAGCGGACCGAGCCGCCGGTTGTTGCCGTGTCCGAAGATGGCTCCAGCATCGTCCCGCTGCTTGGCGGGCATCGCGGGGCCAACGAATTGGCGCGCCTTCTCGCAAAAGCCCTTGGCGGCCATGCGGCGATCACCACCGCAGGTGACACCGCCCTCGGTATTGCGCTGGATGCACCACCAAAGGGCTGGAAGCTTGGCAACCCGGAAGACGCCAAACCGGTCATGGCTGAGCTCCTGTCCGGCGCACCGGTCCAGGTGTTGGGCTCCGCCGACTGGCTAAAGCGGGACAAGCTGACCATTTCCGAGGATGCCGAACTGACACTTTTGGCCACTGATGAACCTGTCGACGGGACACCGACACGGCTTGTCTATCATCCGCAGCGGTATGTGGTTGGCGTCGGCTGTGCCCGCGGCTGCGATCCGCAAGAATTGATCGACCTGGTCGACACACATCTTGCGGTTCAGGGCGTAGCAAAGGGCGCTGTCGCCTGTGTCGCAACCATCGACTTGAAAGCCGATGAAGCTGCCATGAATGCGTTGGCCACCCATTTGGATGCCCCCTTACGTCTCTTCCCGGCTGAAACGCTGGAGCTGGAGAAACCGCGCCTCAAGAACCCGTCAGAAGTCGTCTACTCTGAAGTGCGCTGCCATGGTGTCGCCGAAGGCGCAGCACTTGCTGCCGTTGGCCGCGAAGGCCGATTGGTGGTCGAGAAACAAAAGACCGCAAATGCCACATGCGCCATCACACGCGCGCTGGAACCGCTTGACGGAATGACAGTTGGCCGTGGCCGTGGCCACTTGTCGGTAATCGGCATTGGCCCAGGAAAGGACGACTGGCGCACGCCGCAGGCAACACACCTTCTTGCCGCAGCAAGCGATGTCGTTGGGTACTCGCTTTACCTTGAAATCGTCGCCTCTCACATCACCGGCAAGACTCACCACAATTTTCCACTTGGCGCAGAAGAAGACCGCGTACGTTTTGCTCTAGAAGAGGCAGGCAAAGGCAAGAACGTTGCGCTGATTTCATCTGGTGATGCCGGTATCTACGCGATGGGAGCCCTTGTTTACGAACTTCTGGACCGCGACGCAGACAATGGCGGTGTGTCCGCCGCCGCTAAACGGGTCAGCATCACCAACGCTCCCGGCATCTCTGCCCTTCAGGCGTGTTCAGCACAGATCGGCGCACCCCTCGGCCATGACTTCTGCGCGATCTCGCTGTCGGATCTGCTCACCCCATGGGAAGCGATCGAAAAGCGTCTCAACGCTGCGGCTGAAGGGGACTTTGTGATTGCTTTCTACAATCCGGTGTCAAAGCGCAGAAGGACACAGCTGGCCGCTGCCAAAGACATCCTACTGAAACATAGGCCGCCGGAAACGCCGGTTGTGCTCGGTGTAAATCTTGGCCGTCCGGAAGAAACACTACGGGTGATGACACTGGCCGAACTTGAAGTGGATGATGTCGACATGCTGACGACAGTCATGGTCGGATCGTCCAACTCGAAGGCAGTCAAACGCGGAGACGGCCACAAGTTTGTCTATACACCGCGCGGTTACGCAAAACGTATCGACGCCCCAAAAGATCAGAAATCGGAAGAAACCGCATGACAGTTCACTTCATTGGCGCCGGTCCTGGCGACCCGGATCTCATCACTGTTCGTGGCTTGAGGCTTATTCAGAACTGCCAGGTTTGCCTTTATGCAGGCTCGTTGGTGCCGGAACAGATTGTCGCCGCAGCGCCGGAAGGCGCACGCGTGATAGACACGGCCCCCATGACCCTCGACGAGATCGTTGCCGAGATCCAGAGCGCCCATGAAAACGGCCAGGATGTGGCCCGTGTCCATTCAGGTGATCCATCAATCTATGGCGCGACGGCTGAACAGATGCGCCGTCTTGAAGCGCTCGGCATCGGCTACGACGTCACGCCAGGCGTCCCGGCATTCGCAGCTGCAGCGGCCGCCCTGAAAACCGAACTCACCATTCCTGAAGTCGCCCAGACCGTAATCGTAACCCGAACGGCCATGCAATCCTCGGCGATGCCGAACAATGAGAACCTCGACACGCTTGGCAAAAGCGGCGCGACGCTCGCAATCCACCTCTCAATCCGAAACCTGCGCGAGGTCGAGCGGCAGCTCACACCGCATTACGGTGCTGATTGTCCGGTGATTGTCGCTTACCGGGTCGGATGGCCGGACGAGGCCTTCATTCACGGCACACTGTCTACAATTGCCGAAAAAGTCCGTGCTGCAAAGATCACACGCACAGCGCTAATCTTCGTCGGTCACGCCTTGAAGCCCGGTCAGGATTTCAGAGACAGCGCGCTTTATGATGCAGATCACGTGCATGTCCTCAGACCGAAGAAAAAGGCCAAAGGCTAGGTGCGTCGCCAATTGCCTTTCACCTGGCTGATCCCGTAGGTTTCTTTAAGAACATCTGACGGGAGACGCCGCGTGGCTGAACGAAATCCGCTTCTGGAACATGCGCTGTCGTTGAACGGCGATCCTTTTGCGGTCCGGGAGTTCTATGCCAACTGGGTACAGACCTATGACACGGATCTCTTACTTGCGATCGGGTATGTCGCTCCGCAAGTTGCTGCTGAGGCACTGATCCGCCATCTCAGTGACGGGAAATTGGTCCTGGATGCAGGTTGCGGCACCGGGCTCGTCGGGTTGGAGCTTTTAAAGCTCGACTATGAGCTCACCATCGACGGGATCGATCTCACACCGGAAATGCTGGCTGCATCGCGCAAAAGTGGCGCTTATCGGAAACTGAATGAAGCCGACATGTGCGGCCCGCTGCATGAGATCGACGACAACAGTTATGATGGCATTGTCAGCGCAGGCGTGTTTACCAGCGGCCATGTCGGGCCAGACGGCCTCGATGCACTGATCCGGATTGCCAAGCCCAGTGCTCCAATCGTTTTCACGGTGCGGGACACCACATGGGACACTGACGGCTTTGCGCAGAAGATCGAGAAGCTGGAATCTGAAGGCGTGGTGCGGATTGTCGATATTAAGCTCAGCCCGTATCACACAAAGGAAGATGTTTTCTGTCAGCTCTGCGTGCTGGACGTCGTTTGATAGCGTGAAATCACATGTGCAAACGACCCCATCACGTTGTTTACGCGCAGCCCCATATCGGGCAAGCCGTTCCCGGAAGCATCACTTGCCGAAAACAGCCCATCGACGGTGCCCTCACTCACAATACTGGCATAGTGAAACTCGTGTGCCGCCAGCTCCCCTGACCATGGCGCTCCGGTTTTTGCAGTCACAAT
>CALDSI010000468.1 GCA_937911395.1 uncultured Labrenzia sp. | reverse complement strand
GATGAAGATCCACGCCGATTTGTCGAAACGGGCCCAGGTCGATAGCGCGACCCTCGATTGGATCGCATCCCCCATGGCCGGTGTTGAACGGCGCATGCTGGAACGTGACGGTGAAGAGGTCGCCCGGGCAACCAGTCTTGTCCGGTACGCTCCAGGCTCCTCATTCTCAGCCCATTCTCATGATCTCGGCGAAGAATTTCTGGTTCTCGATGGCGTCTTCACAGATGAGACCGGCGACTTTCCGAAAGGCATGTATGTCCGAAATCCGCCGGGCTCACGACACATTCCATCCAGCGAACCTGGAGCTGTGATCCTCGTGAAGTTGCGCCAGATGCAAACAGATGACGATACATTTGTGCGGGTCGACACGCTGGATCCGGCAGGGTGGCAGGCTGGCCGTTCGGGCGAACACATCCTTCCGCTTTATGTGCGCCCTGATGAAGAGGTGGTGATGCTTCACTGGGAGAGCGGCGCTGCTTTTGGCGAGCAAACATTCCAAGGCGGCGCAGAGTATTTTGTCGTCGAAGGGGCCTTTGAAGACGAAAACGGCCGGTATGACCAAGGCACGTGGCTGCGTTTGCCAACAGGCAGCAGTCAGACGATCAAGACAGAACACGGTGCCCGGGTCTGGCGAAAAACCGGGCACCTTGCTGCTGGCTAAGCCGCAGCGTCCATCGGCAGCTTGAACCGGCCGTGAAAGGCAATCTCGCTCAAGGGGCGCCGGCCGCTTGGGCGTTCTTGCTGCTGAAGCTCTGGCGTCAACTGCTCAGCATCTCCGCGGCGGCCAATGGCAAAGGCGACATGGACCTTCAACCGTTCCGGCAAGCCCAAAACCTCGTGGGCCTGATCTCTGCGCAAGCCCGCCATTGCGTGCGTATGATAGCCGAGCAGCGCGGCTTGCAGCGCAGCCTGGGCCCAGGCACCACCGGCGTCAAACGCGTGAAAAATTGCCGGAACCGGTCCGTCTTCACTGACGCCATCGACCAGAGAATCTGAAATCACAAAGACCAGCGCCGAGGCGCCAACGGCCCAGCTCCCGTTGAAGTCGTCCAGCAAGGCGTAAAGCCGTTCAAATTCAGCATCTCCGCGCAGGGCGTAGACGAACCGCCAGGGCTGCGTGTTGAAGGCGGACGGTGCCCACCTTGCGGCCTCAAGAATGGTTTTCAGATCCGCTTCGGGCATCGGAGCCCCATCGAATGCACGCGGGGACCAACGCTTCAAAAAAAGATCATCAACCGGATGGTCTGCAACACGGGTCATTTCCAAAACTCCTTAAACCCAAGAACTGTGGCGATGCACATGAGATAGTCGAAATTTGTCTTTATATCAAGATACTCTTTTTAAAGATATTTGAAATCAAGATTCACGTGCCCCGACTTTGGCTGCAGGCGCTTCTCTTGGTCCGAAAACCTCTGTACGACACGCAATGCCCGCACTAGGCTGAGGCCAACGGACCTTTCACCAGAAGAGTGCACATGGCAGGACTTTCAGAGCACAACCGCAGGCGCGGCCTGGTCTTTGCCACGGGTGGGCTCGGCGGGCTCGTGATGCTGGACGAGACGGTTTTGGGCGTTTCCCTGCCCGCGATCCAATCTGAACTCGGATTATCAGCAACAACAGCACATTGGATCCTGAACGCCTATATGCTGGCATTCACCTGTTTCGCTGCGATTGGCGGCAAGGCCATTGATCTTTTCGGTCTCCGTCCGGCGCTCATTGTCAGCTGCTCGCTCTTTGCCGCCGCCTGTCTGATAGCCGGGTTCGCGGACAATGCGGCACTCTTGATCACGATGCGCGTGGTTCAAGGTCTGTGCGCCGCGATCATGTTTCCGATCACTTTCGCTGCCGCGACTCTGACCTTCGAATCGGACGAGCGTGGCCGCGCGCTCGGTGTTCTCGGCGCGACCGCAACCCTGTTCCTGGCGGCCGGACCGCTAATTGGCGGCGTCTTGACCGACCTGCTCTCCTGGCGATGGGTGTTTTGGATCAACATTCCGGTCGTTGGGACGGCGGGGATTCTTGCCTGTCTTCTCTGGCGCGCGCCGGATGCCAAAAGTGCCCGGCTGGACATCGACCGCATCGGCCTCATTTTACTGCTCGTTGGCCTGACGGCTTTAATTTTCGGATTGATGGAAGGCCCGGATGCAGGCTGGGGGACACGGCTGATCTATCTGAGCCTCGCCGCCGGTATCGTCGGGTTGGGCGCCTTTGTGATCTGGGAAGTCCGTCAGACGGCCCCGCTTATTGACGTGCGCTTGTTCCAGTCCCCGGCATTTACGGCAGGCGTTCTTGTTTTCCTGCTGACCCAAATGAGCAAAATCGTCGTCGCTGTGCTCGTGCCGCAATATCTTCAGCTCAATCTCGCCTACTCGGCTTTATGGGCCGGTGCAGCGACCGTCATTGCCGTCTTGCCAATCCCGTTCCTGTCAGCACCGGCCGGGACGATCGCCGACAAATCCGGATCCCGCCGCCCCGTTCTTGGCGGGCTGATCGTTTTGATCGCAGCCAATTTGTGCATCGGAGCTGCAATGCTACTGGACAATTACCTCTACCTCGCCCCGTTGCTTTTGATCTGGGGCATCGCTCTTCCCTTTGCCATGATCCCGGCTGGCAGGATCACGGCCAACGCTGTGCCGTCTGAAAAGCAAGGAGAAGTCAGCGGCTTGTTGATCACCTTCCGGTTGATCGGGGCAACGCTTGGCGTCACGCTCGGCAGCGTATTCCTGGCGATCAATGCAGGCTTCCCGGCCGTGTTTTGGACGGTTGCGGCCATTTTTGCAGGCTGCACAGCGTTTTGCTGGTTTGCCATCCGCCCGGAAGAACAGCAGGCCGCATCATGACGGCGTCCTAACCGGATGTTGACACTTTGACCCCAGGATCGGTGATACCGTTCGGGGAGGCAAACTGAAACGCTTGCCGCAACGGAGCAAAACATGGCGCAAAACCGCCCCCAGCCCAGACACCAGACGCTCGGCGAATTGATTGCCGACGGAACGATCCATGTGATTGGAATTGGTCTTGGTGTCGCTGCAACGATCATCCTGACACTGACGCTTTGGAACAGCGGTGATCTCGCCCGCCAGGTCAGTGTCCTGATTTATGCCGCCTGCCTTATGGCCATGCTGATCTGTTCAGCGCTTTACAACATGTTTGCAAAAGACCACAAGGCCGGAGTGCTGCGCCGGCTGGACCATGCAGCGATCTTCCTGATGATTGCAGGCACTTACACGCCCCTCGCGGCCATGATCATCGGCGGCTGGACCGGCGGTGTTCTGTTGGCCGTTGTCTGGAGCGGCGCCCTGACCGGTGCGATTGTGAAACTCTTAAATCTGCAAGGCATGGAGCGCTTGACCGTTCCAATCTGCCTCGGCCTTGGCTGGGTCGTTGTCTTTGTTGCCAAGCCACTCATGGAGAACGCGTCGGCCTTTGGTTTCTGGATGATTGTGGCGGGCGGTTTGCTCTATACGATCGGAACCGTGTTCTACGCCTGGAAGAACTTACTGTTCCAAAACGCAATCTGGCATGCGTTCGTGCTCGCCGCAGCCGTTTGCCACTTCGCGGCGGTCCTGCATGATGTCGCGCTGGCAGCTCCGATGCCTTGACCGGCAGCGGAGCTTCTGAACTTAACCGCTCAAGTGGAGATGTCCTCGTCCTTGGTCAGGACAACCACCTTGGTGCGCAGCGGCACCCGGTCAAACAGATCGATCACGTCCTGCTGCCACATGCGGATACAGCCGGAAGACACACTCTTGCCGATAGACGAAGGCTTGTTGGTGCCGTGGATTCGGTACAGCGTGTCCACACTGCCTTGCCACAAATCCATGGCGCGCGCGCCAAGCGGATTGCGCAGCCCCGGCGGAAAGCCTTTTTCCCAATACCGCTCAAGCGACGGTTTGCGGGCAATCATTTCCCGTGGAGGGCGCCAGATCGGATGCGGGCGCTTGACCCGGACCAGGGCTTCACCCGACCAGGCAAACCCTGCCCGCCCGACACCGATGCCGTAGCGCAGTGCCTTGCCGCCCGGAAGCACCCAGTAGAGGAAGTTGTTGTAGGGGTCGACGATGATCGTGCCGGGTTTTTCGCGGGTCTTGTACTCAACGACCTGACGCAGATATTTCTCGTCGAACGCCTTATAGTTGATCGCGGGCCAGGTGAAATCGCCATCCGGCAATGCTGCATAGGCAGATGCATAGTCGAACTCTTCGTCCGGCAACGGTGGCTGATCGGGCAAGCCGACGACCTGTTCATACGTCTGGCATCCAGCGAGTGTTCCCGCCGCCAAAACCAGCCCGCCCGCCATCAGGCTTCTCCGGCTGAGACCTTTGCTTGGCGCGAGGGGGGCTTCCGTGCTTTCAAATGTCCGGCGCGTCATGAGACCTCCAAAATCCGGTCTCTTCATAGGTCGAGCATCGCAAGGAGTGCAAGTCACATTGCCTTCAGGCGCTTACATTTCCAAAATTTGCGGATAAAGTGGCCTCCTCTTGAAAGCAGCCTGCCTGCCCCACCATTTTACAGTTTCCAATAAAAACAACGGCACCCATCCATATGACTTCGCATATCCCAGCTTTTGACGGACACAATGACACGCTTTTGAAGCTGGAGATCGACGCGATCCGCGGAAAGACCCGCGACTTCTTCGAGCGGTCCGACCGCGGCCACATTGACCTGCCGCGTGCCAAGGAGGGCGGTTTTGCGGGCGGTCTCTTTGCCATGTTCGTTCCGTCCAATCCCGAACAAGACTTCTCCAAGCCCTTTTCGCCAAGCGACAAACGGAACTTTCTTCCTGTTGAGCAGAAGTTGGCCCTCAGCTTTACCAAAAGGATGCTGGAACGGGCAGAACGGCTTGAGGCAGATTCGGATGGAGCCGTTGCCATTTGCCGCTCGCCGGATGCGATCGAAAGCGCCATGGAAAAAGACCAGCTGTCCATCAGCCTGCATATTGAAGGCGCGGAGGCAATCGACACCAATTTCTATGAGCTTGAAGCTTTCTACAAGCGCGGCCTTCGCTCTCTCGGTCTTGTCTGGAGCCGGGAAAACGCCTTTGGCTATGGCGTGCCGATGGCGCACCCCCACAGCCCGGATATTGGGCCAGGGCTGACCGGCGCCGGCCGCGATCTGGTGCGCGCCTGCAATCAGATGGGTGTTCTGGTGGATGTGTCGCATCTGAATGAGAAGGGCTTTTGGGATGTCGCACGCATTACAGACAAGCCGATCATCGCCAGTCACTCGAATGTCCACGCCATATGCGCCAACAGCCGGAACCTGACCGACAAGCAGCTGGACGCTATCAAGGAGAGCGGCGGCCTCGTTGGCATCAACTTCTTCGTAGGTTTTCTACGTCCTGACGGCAACTTCAACCAGGACACGCCGCTTGATGTTGTGGCTGATCATGCCGCTTATCTCGTGGACCGGCTGGGCGAAGATGGCGTTGCCTTGGGGTCGGATTTTGACGGCTGCGCCCCACCGAGGGACCTCAGCGACGTCACCGGACTGCCGCGACTTGCTGAAGTCCTGGATGCACGTGGCTTTTCCAAACAGACTCTAGAGAAAGTGTTTTTCCGGAATTGGATCAACGCTCTGAAAACAACAGCGAAATAGGCTGATCTAGCCACACCAACTCAACGCCCTCGCGAACTTGTGACCACTGGTCGCGATTTAGAGATTGTTTTTCGAGGCGGTCCATTCGAGGATGCATACATTGCAAATTTTGCAGATGTTGCTTGAAATGTGCATCGGTTTGCCGAACCGCCGACCATAAGAAAAACACCAAACGGCTGATCCGGGTCCGGAAAACTAAAAAACCAATTAATCAAGAACATCTGCGTGCGAACTGGCACGTCCCATCGGCCGCTGTCTCCAGACCTGCGGCACAAGTCGGGAAAAAGCTTCAGGGCCGGACAGGGCGTTCGGCACCTTAAACTGCTGTGACGGTTCGCCATTCGTGTCGGTAATGGGGGCTGACTTGGTATTCGATGTTGGGGCAACTGATCCGCAGGTTGCGGGCTTTCAAGGCGAGCGCCGCAGACGCAAGGCTGACGCCGTCTATGACAATATGAAGCGTCAGATCCTTTTGGGGGAGCTGAATCCGGCCAGCCCAATCACAGAACAATCACTCGCGCAGTCCTATAACTGTTCGCAAAGTACGATCCGCGAAGCGCTTTTGACTCTTCAGGAAGACGGTTTGGTGATCCGGCGCGGGTACCAGGGCACGTTTGTTACTCAAACCACAAACAAGGAAGCGATCATCCTTTTCCGGTTGCGCCTCAACATCGAAACCGCAGCCGTTGACCGAATTACGCCAGATATCACAGAAGATCAGCTGGACACCCTTCGCCAATTGGCAGCCCGTTATAACGACATCCGGGCCAAACGGGACAAGATTGGCATCTCCGAGGCGGATATCACCTTTCATATGACCATGTTGCGTTTTGCCGACATGCCGGTGCTCGAGCCGGTGCTTTTGCGCACGCTGCTTCACCTGCACCGGTTTATCATCACCCGGCACACGAACAATCTGATCTGGATCGACAAGATCAAAGCCTCCCATCACGAACTGATCGAGGCGATTGCCACCAAAGACCCTGATCATGCTCGAAAAATGGCGATCCAGCACGCGACAACAAACACGATTGAAGTCACCGACGAGGTGCGGATGGAAGTTTTCGCAAAAATCTGAGCGCCAGAGGCTCCGCAGATAGACCGACGACCTCCGGCCACCATTATGGTGACCGGATCCGTTTGTTGGCAATGCTACCTAAGCTGTGTCCATCATCTGCTGCTGGGTCAACATCGCAGCGCCAATGAGCTCTTTTGTATAAGCGTTCTGCGGCGCCTGGAAGATGTCGTCCACACTCCCCGCCTCGACCACCTTGCCCCGCTGCATCACCATCACGGTATCAGAGAGTGCCCGGACGACGGCGAGATCGTGACTGATAAAGAGATAGGTCAAGTCGTATGCTTTCTGCAGGCCGCGCAGAAGCTCCACAACTTGTTTTTGAATGGTCCGGTCGAGCGCGGATGTCGGCTCGTCCAGAACGACAAACTGCGGTTTGAGAACCATTGTCCGCGCAATTGCAATGCGCTGACGCTGTCCACCGGAAAACTCATGCGGATAGCGGTTGCGCATCGCAGGATCGAGCGACACTTCGTCAAGCGCCTGGCAGGCTCTTTGATCCCTGTCCCGTGCACTTAAGGACGGCTCATGCACCAATAGGCCTTCGGAGATAATCTGCCCGACAGTCATCCGCGGGCTCAACGACCCAAATGGGTCCTGAAAAATCAGCTGCATGTCCTTGCGCAAAGCGCGCATGGCGGCCCGGTCCTTGCCCGAGACCACCTCCCCTTGAAAGACAACCCGCCCACCGGCAGGCAGCAAGTTCAAAACAGCGCGGCCGAGCGTGGACTTGCCGGAGCCGCTCTCACCGACGATGCCCAGCGTCTGCCCTCGGCGCAGGGAAAAGCTGATATTGTCGACAGCCCGCAAGATATGGGCCGGACCAAAAAGGCCCGCTTCCAGAACGAACTCCACATCCACTTTCTGCGCTTCCAGAAGCACCGGTGTGTTGTCGGGCACAGGAGGCTTATGACCCGTCGGTTCGGCGTCGAGCAGCATGCTGGTGTAGGGGTGTTCCGGCTGAGTGAAGATCCGGGCTGTCTCGCCACTTTCCACCACCTCCCCGGTCTTCATCACATAAACCCGGTCGGCAATCCGCCGGACAATTCCGAGATCGTGGGTGATGAAAATCACGGCCATGCCAAGGCGTTTTTGCAGATCCGCCAGAAGATCCAGGATCTGCGCCTGCGTGGTCACATCGAGTGCCGTTGTCGGCTCATCTGCGATCAGGACATCGGGATCATTGGCAAGCGCCATGGCGATCATCACCCGCTGGCGCTGGCCTCCGGACATCTCGTATGGATACGCCTTGATCTTGCGCTCCGGCTCCGGAATGTTGACGAGCTTCAAAAGCTCCAGAGCTTTCGCCTTCGCCTGTTTCCAGCTGAGGCCGCCGTGCACGACCATCGGTTCGGCGAGTTGGCGCCCGATTGTGTAGAGCGGATCAAGCGAGGTCATCGGCTCCTGAAAGATCATGGTGATCTTCTTGCCGCGCACCTTGTTCAACTGGTGCGCCGGCAATCCAAGGATGTTCGCATCCTCGTACAGGACTTCGCCTTGCGTCCGGCCATTGGAGGCAAGAAGCCCCATCGCAGCCATCAGTGTCTGGCTTTTTCCGGAGCCGCTCTCGCCGACGATGGCCACGGTTTCTCCGGGCTTCACATTGATATCGACGCCGCGCACGGCATTGACCGGACCGGTGGCGGTCTCAAAGTCGACTTTCAGGTCCTTGATCGCCAGGACCGGACGTTTTAGGTCTTGCATAGGCCTCCCTCCTATCGGTCCTTGGGATCCAGCGCATCGCGCAAGCCGTCGCCAATAAAGTTCAGCGCGAACAGCGTCGATGTCAGGAAAATGGATGGGAAGATCAGCATCCAGGCCGACCCCTGCAGATTGCGGGCGCCTTCGGAAATCAGAACACCCCAACTCGTCATCGGCTCTTGGATGCCAAGACCGAGGAACGACAGGAAACTTTCCAGAAGGATCACCTTCGGCACGAGCAGGGTCATATAGACAACCACCGGGCCGAGGGTATTCGGGATGATGTGCCGGCGGACGATACCGCCGTCCGCAACGCCCATGGCCTCGGCTGCCTGGACGTATTCCTGCCGCTTTATGGTCAACGTCTGACCGCGCACGATCCTGGCCATATCCAGCCATTCGACCGCCCCAACGGCGATGAACATCAAAATGAAATTCCGGCCGAAGAACACCACCAGCATGATCACGAAGAAGATGAAAGGGAGCGAATACAGAATGTCGACCACCCGCATCATCAGCTGGTCGGCCCGTCCGCCGAGATATCCCGACGTCGCCCCGTAAAGGACGCCGATGGTGATGGCAACGACCGTTGCCAAAAGACCAATCGTCAGGGAAACACGGCCGGCAATGAACGTTCGGGTCATCAGGTCCCGGCCATTGGCATCGGTGCCAAAATAGAAATGCAGATAATTGATGTCCGCTGTCAGCGTCGCACGCTTGTCTTCATCTGCAAGGTCGCTCAAGGCCGCGTTCTTGAACAGGTCGCTTCGATCGATGTACCGGGTTGATCGTGGATCAATGGCCCGGCGGGAGGTCACTTCCGCAACCACCTGATCGCCAACCCGCTCATAACTTTCAAGGTTCAAACGCGCCCGTTTCACCAGAGCTTCAAACGCCGGCTCAACCTGATCCGATTTCGGGTAAGCGCCCAGGCTTGCCGGCACCTTCACATAGTCCCTGTAAACGGTGTCATAGTCATGCGGCGACAGGATCGGGCCAAAGGCAGACAACAAAGCGATTGTGGCCAGCACAATCATGCTGGCAACCGCCGCCTTGTTCGCCAGAAGCCGGTCGCGGGCATCATCCCAGAGCGAGCGCCCGCGTTGCGGAACGTCGACGGTATCGGGTGTCGTGACAGACATGTGTGTTTTCCTCAGTCGTAGCGCACGCGCGGATCAAGCAGCGCATAAAGCAGATCCACGACCAGGTTGAAGATGATGACGAAACACGCCACAACGACCACGGTGCCCATAACCAGCGTGTAGTCGCGGTTCAGCGCGCCTTGCACGAAATAACGGCCAATGCCGGGAATGCCGAAGATGGTTTCCACCACCACGGATCCGGTCAACAGGGCAGCCGCGGCCGGCCCCATGTAAGACACCACCGGCAGGATCGCGCCGCGCAAGGTGTGAACCACGATCACCAGATAGTTTGTCAATCCATAGGCCCGAGCGGTTCGAACGTGGTTGGAGCGCAAGGCCTCGATCATGGATCCGCGGGTCAATCGGGCAATCACCGCAATCTGCGGCAGCGCGAGGGTCACCACGGGCAGGATCTTGTTGACGAAAGCCCCATCTCCCCAGCCGCCCACAGGCAGCCAACCGAGCCAAACACCGAGCAAGAGCGTGAGCACGGGAGCCACCACGAAATTCGGAATCGTCACACCCAGGGTCGCCGCGGCCATGACAGAGTAGTCAGCCGGGCCGTTTTGGCGGAGCGCCGCCACAACACCCATGAGACCACCGACAACCAGCGCCAGCGCCAGCGCACTCAGACCGAGCTGGATCGAGATCGGCAAGCTGGCGGCAAAGAGTTCATTGATGGTGAAGTCGCGAAAGTAAAAGCTCGGGCCAAAATCGAGCTGCGATATGGACTTCAGATAGAGCAGATATTGTGTCCAGAGCGGCTCGTCCAAGTGATAAATCTTGTTCAGATTTTCCATCACTTTGGCCTCAAGCGGGCGTTCGAGGTCGAACGGCCCGCCCGGTGCGATCCGGATCAAAAAAAAGGAGATTGTTACAATCAGAAAAATCGTCGGGATTGCGCCCAGCAATCGACCGAACACATAGCGGGTCATCAGCTTGCCCTTCTCGTACCACGATGATCTTAGGGTCTTGACCCTAAGCCATTCAGGCCGCCATCTTGCAAAACCGGCAGCGGCGGAAAATCCGCTGCTGCCAATTTCGAACGGTACCGTTATTGGGCAATGCTCATCCAGCGTGTCGGATGGATGTTTTGAAGATTGTCTTCAAATCCACTGACCGTGTCGGAGACGAGATTCATGGAGCCGTAGTACATCAACGGGATGAACGGCAGGTCACGCATGAACAGGGCTTCGGCCTGCTGCAGGAGCTGCGCGCGCTTTTCCAGATCCACGGTCTTTGCGGCCTCATCCATCAGCGCGTCATATTCCGGATTGTTGTACCGCGCGTAGTTGAAACCTGTGTTGTCGCTTTCCACCATGAACAGGAAGTTCTGCGGATCGGAGTAATCGCCGATCCAGCCGGCACGTGCGACATCGAAGTCACCCCGGTCCCGCAAATGCGCATAGTGGGTGGCGACATCCGTGTTGAGCATGGACACTTCAACACCCAGAGGTTTCCACATGTCGGCGATTGCAACAGCCGTGTTCTTGTGGTTTTCGGAGGTGTTGTAGCGGATCTCCAACTGCAGTGGATTGTCCGGAGAGTAACCAGCGCCGGCAAGCAGCTCGATCGCCTTGTCTTCACGGTCAATCAAGGACATATTCTTGTAGTCCGCATATGCCGGTTCACCGTAGTTGCCGATGCCAGGCGGAACAAAAGAGTACGCCGGGACCATAACGCTGCCCCAGATTTCCTCGGCAAGGAACTCCCGGTCGATCGCCATGGACAAAGCCCGACGCACATCCGGGTTGGACAGCGCTTCGTCTTCATGGTTGAGGGCGTAATAGTAGTTGCCAAGATACGGCGCGACGCGGAACTGCGGCCCGAGCTCTTCCTTCATAAAGGCGACCTGCTCGGTCGGGGCATCATTGTTTGTGTGCAGCTCGCCGGCCTGGAACCGGCGCAGGGCCGCGCCCCGATCTTCAGTCGGATAGAAGATCACCGTGTCAATCTGCACATTATCCGCATCGTGGAAATGCGGGTTCTTGTTGGCCTTCA
Source organism: uncultured Labrenzia sp. (assembly GCA_937911395.1). Classification (GTDB taxonomy): domain Bacteria; phylum Pseudomonadota; class Alphaproteobacteria; order Rhizobiales; family Stappiaceae; genus Roseibium. Next base: position 3,620 of record CALDSI010000468.1, on the reverse strand, counting down.
GCTGGGCGTTCGGTGTGAACTCGACCAGCGTGAAAGGCCCGTTCGAGACGATGTTTTCCGGCTTCACGAAGTCCGTACCATGAGCCTCAACGGTGGCCGGGTGCACAGGCAATCCTGTCTGGTGACCCAGCAAGTCAATGAAATACGGGGTGGGCGCTTCCAAGGCTATTTCGAGCGTGCGGTCATCAATCGCCCTAACGGCTAGTTCTTCCACCGCCATGTCACCGGTGTTGACAGCTTCGGCGTTCTTGATCGGGTACAGGATGTTTGCGTATTTAGCGCCTGTTTCCGGATTCATGATCCGACGCAGCGAATAAACGAAATCGCCAGCAACCACCGGGTCGCCGTTCGACCACTTGGCATCTTCGCGAAGCGTGAAGGTGTAAACAGTGCCGTCTTCCGAGGCTGTCCAGCTTTCGGCAACACCCGGGATAATTTCCCCTTTTGCGTTGTAAGCGACGAGGCCTTCATAAAGATCGCGCAGAATGTGCGCCTCATAGACGGTGGACGTCTTGTGCTGGTCCAGTGTTTCCGGATCGCCCGTATTTCCACGGTGATAAACCACTTCGGCCATGGCCGTAAGCGATGTTGCCGCCATCAGCGCGGCGGCGAGCGCGGTGACGCGTAAGGACTTGATCATATCGTTCTCCCCTCAGGATTTTTGTCGATTTAAGAAACGATGGCGATATACATTCCACGCCCATAACGTGCATTCAAGCGCTGCTTGAATATGTTTCCACGAAGAATCCAAAAAGGCGATACTCTTCCTGATAATATACCAAATAAGGAATATTTTTTCGATCTTGTCGAGTGTAGGCAAAGAAGCCGCACTCGGCAACTGATGCCAAAATACAATGTAAAGTTGCTTTATCGGTATTGCGGCGCTGCCTGGAGAAGCGATGCTACACCTTCTTGGCGTCACAAACAAAACCGGCCGGCCCAAACAGAACGCCCGAACATGTGCGTACACCGTTCGAAACGTCCGGTCCGGAGTCGGCCGGGCTTGGTCAGCAAGTCTTTTGAGTATCAGTAGCCGAGATACGAGGAACCGAGGCTGTCGCGGTACTTATCGACCCATTTTGTGTTAATCGCCTTCACGGTGCCGTCAGCTTCAATTTCCTTGAAACACCGGTCAAAGTCGGCCGCAACCTTCGCATCCCGGAACGCCATGGTGTAAGGACTGGAGTCAAACACGGCCTTGAAGGAAACAGACTGATTGGGATCGAACCGCAGATCGCCTTGGCCGCGAAGCTGCTGATTGTACTCCGCAAACAGCATGCCGTCGCCGATGATCGCGTCGACACGCCCGCCGAACAGCGACCGGCTTTGGGTAATCTGGTCGGTGACCTCTCTATAGTCCGCGAATGATCCGGTGTGGTCGGCAAGGCCCGGAATAATGCTTTCAGCGCCTTTAAAGCCGATGACTTTCTTGCCGGAAAGATCCGGCAAACCGTCGTAGCTGGCGCCACTGTCCGTCAGAAACGATACACCGTTCTGATAGTGGATATAAACGCCGGTCGCGGTGCCATCGATCGGCATGCCCATCGGAACAGTCGCGACGGCATCGCCCTGCCCGTTCTTGAAGCTTTCCCAGTGACGTGTGAACGGCTGAATGTTGAATTTGACCGTGTGACCGCATTTCTCAAGAGCCGCAGTAATCAGCTCCGCCTCGCGGCCGCCGCCACCGTCAAGAAACATGGGTGGCAAGTTGCCCGCCATTACGGTGATCTCGTCCGCCCATGACGTTGCCGGTTGCAGAGCCATTGTCAGGAGGACAGAAAAGAGGGCTGTTTTTTTCATCGATTTTCCCAGTGTCTGGAGGCCAATTAGGACACCATCCAAATCGATAGCTATGAAAAACAGCTTAATCTGGCTCGCTGTATTTATCGCACTGTAATTACTACTAAGTAACTCAAAATTAAATCGAAATTTCGAAAGCATAACCCGATGATTGACGCAGGAAATGCCTCTTGGTCACGAAGATCTTGCCTCCAAATAGGCTCTGCAAGTTACGGTAAAAAAAACCGACGCGCAGTCAGCGCGCCGGTGCGATCAGTTTGGATCCGCCCACATACGAACGTGCCTCACCGGCAGAACCGGTATTTCCCGCTGTAAGCCAGATATGTGCCGGTGTTTGGGTTAAAGGACTTAAACTTACGGGCACAATACGCGTAGTACTCCGGCGTAAACGGCGCGAGTCCGGTCTTGGTGTATGGGACGCGCTGCGGGGCGCCCGGGTAGACCACGACCGGCGGCGGTGCAATGTAGAGGGGCGGATTGATCCGAACTCGTGACCGGTAGCGATAAGGGCGCTTGTAGTACGGACGATAGTAAGGCCGGTGCGGTCTATAGTAGCCGCCGCCATAATACCCTCGGCCGCCGTAGTAGCCACGACCGCCGTAATAGGCGCCGCCACGATACCCGCCAGTTCCAAAGGAAAAGCCAATGCCGCCGCTGCCGATGTAGATGGAATCTGCTTTCGCAGTTTCCGTTCCGCTTATCAGCACTTCGGCTACGATCACTGCAAGGCCGAACACTGAAGCGGCTGCAAGTCTCATTGCTGCACGCGTCCGCCGGCGCATCAGATCAGTTATTTCATTCAAGCTGCGACCAGTCACCGTTGACGCCTCCACGTTTGCCCGGTTGCTTTGCCCCTGCCTTCAGTGAACACTATACATGCTTTCATGGCCAAAATCGTCCGCCTGACGATCAATTCTTTCAAAGCCGTTTCCGGCTGAGCTTGCAAGCCGCTCCCAGCGCCCGTAAAACCCGGCGCCAGACCCTCAATTCCCAGACCGGACACACATGGCCCCTCCTCCGCTTTTGACCCTTCGCGACGTTCATCTGACCTTCGGTGGCACCCCGCTTCTGACCGGCGCCGAACTCTCCGTGGCAGAAGGGGAACGGCTGTGCCTTGTCGGGCGCAATGGCTCGGGCAAATCGACCCTGTTGAAGATCGCCGCTGGCATGGTGGAAATGGACACGGGCGAACGGTTCTTTCAGCCGGGCCGCACGATCCGCTACCTGCCGCAAGAACCGGATCTTTCGGCCTATGGCTCCACGCTGGACTACGTGAACGAAGGACTGACGGATGGCGATGATCCGTACCGCGGTGCTTATCTGCTGGAGGTTCTAGGGCTTACCGGACAGGAAGATCCGAAAGCCCTCTCCGGCGGCGAAGCGCGCAGAGCGGCCCTTGCCCGCACGCTGGCCCCGGAGCCGGATATTCTGCTTCTCGACGAGCCGACCAACCACCTGGACTTGCCCGCCATCGAGTGGCTGGAAGAGGAGCTGAAGAGCCTGAAATCCGCAATCGTCCTGATCTCCCACGACCGCCGTTTTCTGGAAAACCTGTCGCGGGCAACGGTCTGGATCGACCGGGGCATCTCGCGCCGTCTCGACAAGGGCTTTGCGCATTTTGAAGCCTGGCGCGATGAGGTCTTTGAACAGGAAGAGGTCGACCAGCAGAAGCTCGCGCAGAAGATCAAGCGCGAAGAGCACTGGATGACCTATGGGGTCACCGCGCGGCGCAAGCGTAACATGCGCCGGGTGCGCGAGCTGGCCGATCTGCGCAAGCAAAAACGGGATCATCGCGGCCCGCAGGGCACCGCCAAACTCTC
>CALDSI010000467.1 GCA_937911395.1 uncultured Labrenzia sp. | reverse complement strand
GAAACACGCCCAGCCATTGGACTGCCATCTCCAATCGGTCGGATGAACCGAGCAGCAAGAGAACATCACCTGGCCGGATCGTTTCATGCCGGACACGGTTCTGGATCCTGCGCCCCGCACGGGAAATGCCCAGCAGCGTCACGCCATGACCGTAGAGAAGCCTGAGTTGAAAGGCAGACGAGCCAATGATGCGCGCCGTGTCTGGAACAATGGCCTCGGTGAGGCTCAAGGCTCCGCCCGTCAAACCGCCCTTGTGGCGTTCGGAGCCGGCGAACTCCAGTTTTGCCGCTCCCATGAAGGCTTCGATGGCCTTCGGATCGCCTTCCACCAGAATGAAGTCGTTCTCCTTGATCAGTTCCCGTCGGGCAAACCCTCTGATGCGGCTGCCATGGCGCACCAGTCCGATGATCGCGACATCTTTTTCGTCCGCGACCGGATAAAGATCGCCAAGGGTGAGCTCTTTGTCTTCGGGCAGTTTGCCGACCTTCAGTTCTGCGCTGTAGAGCCCCTCAGCCATACTGTCGGTTTCGGGCGCTTGCCGGAACCGTGCCGGCAACAGCCGCCAGCTGATCAGTGTTACAAAGGCAATGCCGCTGATCGCGACAACAAGGCCGACCGGGGCGAAATCGAACATGGAAAACGGCGTTCCGAGCGCGTCTGACCGGTATTCGGCGATCACGATGTTGGGCGGTGTTCCGATCAATGTGATCATGCCGCCGAGGATCGTTGCGAAGGAAAGCGGCATCAGGGATAGACCGGGAGACCGGGCTGCCTTCTTGGCAGCTTCCAGATCCAGCGGCATCAGGAGCGCGAGGGCTGCCACATTGTTGATAATTCCGGACAATCCGGCACCAACGATGGCCATGATGCCGATATGACCAGACAGGCTGCGGGATGCAGAGAACAGGTACTTGGCAACCAGTTCGACGGCCCCGGAATTCATCAGTCCGCGCGACACGATCAACACAAGGGCGATGATGATGACCGCCGGGTGACCGAAGCCGGAAAAGATTTGATCCGAAGGGATAAGGTCGAGGAAGGCAGCAAGGATCAGGGCGGCAAAGGCGACCAGATCGAAGCGGATTTTGCCCCAAATCAGCAGGGCGAAGACGACTGCGAAGAGTGAAAACAGCAAAACCTGATCGAGCGTCACCTTGGAATTCTCCGATCCATTCGCCTCGCCTAGAAGATGCTGAAACTTAGGCCGGATTGACGTTCAGCGTCGAGTGATTTCTCGGAAAGCTCCATATGGCACGCAAACCCATATGCTGGGTGTGGAATTTAGGAACCCGTAATGTTCTGAACATCCATCGGACACATTCAAACACCACATGCTTTTCCAGGCAGGAACAGACCAACTGGAAAGGAAAACAGAAATGAGCAAAGTGTCAAAAACAACCATCCGCTGCGAAGCCAACGACCACTACGACCGCGTTGAATATTACGCAAAGTCCCGGCACCATCGTTTGGTGCCTCGGAAGTGGCGCGATGAAGCCGGTCCGAACCCCTTGGTGATGCAGGGCTTGAATGTAAGTTAAGAGATCCCCCGGACTCAGGATATTCCGGGGGATCTTTTTGTCTGGACTTTAGCAGGCGCTATCTGCCCTAAATTATAGTGACTTCCAGGGGAGGCAATCCCTCCACTGACCCGACCAGCTTGTCTCCGCGCACAACAGGCCCAACGCCAGCAGGCGTGCCGGTTTGGATGACATCTCCCGGCGCCAGTTCGAAATACTCCGAAAGATAGGAAATCATTTCCGGCACCTTCCAGATCATTTGGTTGAGATCGCCCTCTTGGCGCAGATCGCCGTTCACCGTGAGTTGGATCCTGCCTTCGGAGAGGTCTCCGCAATCGGCTGCCCGGACAAATGGCGTAATGGGGGCGGACTGTTCAAACGCCTTTCCGATCTCCCAGGGGCGGCCCATCTTCTTTGCGTTTCCTTGAAGATCGCGCCGTGTCATGTCGAGCGAAACGGCATACCCGAATACATGATCCAGCGCCTTGTTGACTGGAATGTTGCACCCGCCCGATTTTAAGGCCACAGCCAGCTCAATTTCGTGATGTACGTCGTCTGATTTTGGCGGATAGGGGAACGTGCCGGACGTGTCGAGATTGTCCGGGTTCTTCTGAAAGAAGAACGGCGGTTCCTTGTCCGGGTCGTGCCCCATCTCCACGGCATGGGCGGCGTAGTTTCGGCCTATGCAATAGACCCGGCGGACCGGGAAGAGGTCGCTCATGCCGTCAACGGGCACTGCGGTCACGGCAGGAGGAGCAAAAACAAAAGTCTGCATGGTCGAAGGCTCTACCTGGAGTGTTGAGTTTGGGTGATTGCGCTTGGGGAAGTCTTGCAGCCGCCCAGAAAAATGCCCGGGCAGGGGCCCGGGCTGTGACTTCATATCAAGTGTTGAACTTGAAGAGGAGAACGTCACCGTCCTTGACGATGTACTCCTTGCCTTCGTCGCGGGCCTTGCCGGCTTCTTTTGCTGCGCTCTCGCCACCCAGCGATGTGTAATCATCGTAGGCAATGGTCTGTGCGCGAATGAAGCCACGTTCAAAGTCCGTGTGAATGACGCCGGCAGCACCAGGCGCCTTGGTGCCG
>CALDSI010000466.1 GCA_937911395.1 uncultured Labrenzia sp. | reverse complement strand
GCCAACTTGCGCGCGCTTCGGACGGCCGCGGATATTCCAACTAAAAACGCGCCCGAATGGGGCGCGTTCAAGGTCTGGTTTCCAAATAGCGGAAGAATTTAAGCGGCGGCAGCGGCGCGTTTGGCGGCCTCTTCTTCCACGAGTTCCTTTTTCGACAATTTGCCAACCATGGTTTTTGGCAACTCGTCGCGGAATTCGATTTCCCGTGGCAATTCGATGGCCGACAGGTGATCCTTCAGGAAGGCCTTCAGGTCACCGGCGGTTACGGAATGACCATCCTTGAGCTTGACGAACGCTTTCGGCGACTGCCCACGGTATTCGTCAGGGATCGCGATTACGATCGTCTCATCGACCGCGTCGTTCTGATAGATCGCTTCCTCGATGACACGCGGATACACATTGTAGCCGGAACACAGGATCAGGTCCTTGATCCGGTCGACCAGATAAATGAAGCCGTCTTCATCTTGGTAGCCGACGTCCCCAGTGTGCAGGTATCCATCTTCCGTGATGGTTTCTGCGGTGGCGTCATCCCGTTTCCAATAGCCCTTCATCACCTGCTGGCCGTGGATCAGGAGTTCGCCCTTCTCACCTTGGGCAACTTCGGTCTTGCGATCCTCAATATCGACGAACCGCACTTTGGTGCCTGGAACCGGACGCCCAATGGATCCTGCGCGGCGGTTCTCGTCCAGCGGATTGACCGCGGCAACCGGAGACGACTCGGTGAGGCCATAGCCTTCGACCAGAATACAGCCAGTCAGTTTTTCGAAGTTTTCCTTCACTTCAACTGGCAGCGGTGCACCGCCGGAGATGCACAAGTTGATGCTGGACAGGTCGTATTTCTTGGTCTCGTGCGAGTTGTTGATCGCCGTGTAAATGGTCGGCACCCCCGGGAACAGGGTGACTTTCTTCCGGACGATCGACTCCAGCAGCATCTTCAACTCAAAGCGTGGCTGCAGCACCATCTCCGCCCCGAGTATGACGGAGAGATTTTGCCCCACCGTCATTGCGAACACATGAAAGAACGGCAGCACGCAGAGCATCTTCTCCTCGCCCGGCTGCGCTTTTTCAAAGATGTCGCGCATCTGTTCGATATTGGCGCACAGGTTCTTGTGCGTCAGCATTGCACCTTTCGGCACACCGGTTGTCCCACCGGTGTATTGCAGAACGGCGATTGTTTCTTCCGGAACGATCTCAACCGGCTTCGGCTTGCTGCCCTTGGTCTGCAGATCTTCAAAACGGACATGCGCCTCGTCCTGCGGGATCGCGGCAAGTTCCTTGCGCTTGAACAAGCTGAAGAGCGTCTTTTTGATGGTCGGAAGACAGAACGTCATCGGACAGACAATGATCTTGTCCAGAACACGTTCTTTCCGCACGTTCTCGACTTTGTCGTAGATCACCTTCAGATCCATGGTGACCATGATACGGACATCGGCGTCGCGGGCCTGGAAAGCGATTTCGCGCTCAACATAAAGCGGATTGAAGTTCGCGACCGTGCCGCCGATCTTCAGGATCGCGAAGTAGAATATCGTATAGAAGGGGGTATTGGGCAGACACAACCCGACGTGCACGCCGGGCCCTACGCCCATGGCTTGCAATCCGGCCGCGGTGCGGTCGACCAGGTCGCCCATCTCACGATAGGACCAGACCTTGCCCATGAAATCGGCTGCCGGCCGATCTCCAAAGCGTTCCGCTGAATTGTCGAGGTATTCGTGAATTGGACGGACCTTAAATGCCGCGTTCCACTCCTCCGCACTCGTCATGACGTTCTCCAACGCGTTTTCTCCGGCTCCTTTTACATGCGAGCCGGTTGATCGATTCAGCCCCCCTAAAGCTGAATCCTCCTCCCTGATCGGCAATGCACATCGCGATACCGACGCCGGTGTTCCCTACTGACATGACCCAAGCTTCCGTTCACGTCAACCAGCGACGTAACGACACCCCCTCAACTTTTTTGCACTTTTAGGTATAAATTACCCCAAAACTGGCCACGCTTGCACTCAATAGTTGCCTTCATAGGTCATGACGGTTCCGAACAAGGCCCCTCTCTAGCGGCTTGGCCAACGCCAGCGGGGCGGTTCTGCATCGGCAACTTGCGTCTCTCCGAGTTCCTTATGGAGATGATGGTGAAGGCACCCCCGCTCTCTGGCAAGAGCATTCACCAAAGGTTCGGCATGCGAGACAACCAGCACCTGGGTCTTTTCCGCAGCTTTCGAAATCAAGCGCGCCAACGGTTCCAGGAGCGAGGGATGCAGGCTGGTTTCCGGCTCGTTCAAAACGATCAACGGCGCCGGGCGCGGAGACAAGAGCGCAGCCGTCAAAAGAAGATACCGCAATGTGCCGTCAGAAAGCTCAGCGGCCCGTAGGGACCTCAACAGCCCTTTTTGTCGCATGAGCAGTTCAAAGTACCCCTCATTGACGGTGATCTCGATCTCCGCTCCGGGAAACGCATCGTCAATTGCTTCCGCCAAAGCGACTTCATCGCCAATCTCCAAAATGGTCTGAAGGGCGGCCGCCAGGTCTGCTCCGTCGGCGGAAAGCGCAGGCGTGCGGGTTCCGATCTTCGGAAACCTGGCCGGAGCCTCCCGGTCGGTGCGAAGATGATCATAGAACCGCCACGCACGCATCCGTTCCCGGAGCACAAGGAGCTCAAGACCGTCTTTCGGGTCGGCGGCATGGGTCATCATGCTGTCAAACCGCGCCAGATTTTGGACCACCGGCAGACGCTGCCCTTGTTGGGGCAAGACCCGAACCGACGGCCCGTTGCGCCCGGCAATCTCGTTAGACCGTGACAGCGCCTCTCCGGCCCAAAGGGCTTCGCACTTGATTTCAGGGTCCATTGAAAAATAGGAACGGCCGGCATCCGCAGGCAGTCCAAGGTCGATCGCGTAGCCGTAATCTTCGTCCGCAAATCCTAGTTTCAGGGCAACAGTTCCCTTTCGAACCGTACCTTGCACCGGCACTTCTCCCCGCTTCATGGCGCGCGACACGATTTCCGGACCAGCCCAAAGCGTTGAATTCAAACCACCTTCGGAGGCGAGCGATGCGATTGCACGCCCTTGAGCCACTTCGGCAAGGAGCCGGATCGAGCGGTACAGGCTGGATTTGCCGCTACCGTTGGCGCCCGTGATCAATGTAATCCGGTCGAGCGGTAATATGAGGTCACGCAAGGAGCGGTAACCGGAGACGGCAAAAGTAAGAAGCATGCCTGGATCCTAGAAACTGGCCAGAATTCGTTTTGGACTTTGTAAAAACTCGAACTAAGCTGCTAGATCAGCGGGCGGCAAATCGGGTTCGATTTCACACCTGAAGCTAATCGCTCTTAAGGTGATCGGGCATCTTTGGGCGTTTTCACCAAACGCCCAATGCTCTAATCGGGGCAACCTGTTGCCTGAACGCAGAAATTGAAAGGCCATGTTTAATCCCAAAGAGGCGGCGGATGATAGCCGCGCTTTGAACATTGTCATTTTGTTTTTCGTTGCCGTAGCGGTGATCTTCTCAATCGGTCTCCACTTCGACAGCGCCCTCAAATACTGGCTACTCAGCAAATTCGGTGAAACTGCGACCGGGACCGTTGTGCAGATCACCAAGCCTTCGACCGATCCGAATGAGATGCGCGACCTCGCCCGGCAAAGCCCCCGCAACTATCTGAAAAACCGCCAGACTTGGGTAACCGGCGACAGCCTGCTTATTGAATTTCAACCAGAAAGCGGAACGCTTGAATACGTTTCTTTCAAGCGGCCGCCCGGCAGCACTGTTGGCCAGGCAGGCAAAGCAATCGACATCGTCTACTTGCCACTCAATCCGCGGATCGCGCACCCGCGCGCCCATCTTGCAGACTTTGCCTTTGACGCCAAGATCATGATGGGCTCGCTGATCGCCGCGATGATCACCTTTTGGCTGTTGGTCGAAGCGTTTGTCTCCTGGATCAGGTTCCGGAAAACCATGCGCCATTACTGACGACCAGAACCGCTACGATCCCTGGTCAACCAGCTCGAACTTGTTGACATCAAACATACCGAAATCTGTGATTTTGAGATGCGGAATGACGGGCAGCGGCAAAAACGCCACTTGAAGGAACGGCTCCGCCAGTGTGCAACCCAGCGCCTTGGCGGCATGTCGAAGGTCTTCCAGCTCGTGCCGCACCGTTTCGAACGGCTCCAGGCTCATCAGACCGGCTAGCGGCAACGCCAACTCGGCCTTCACGCCGTCAGGCCCGGCAACCGCAAACCCGCCCTTCATCGCAATCACCCGGTTGACTGCATGTGCCATCGCCGCTTCGTCAGCGCCAACAACACAGATGTTGTGACTGTCGTGGCCAACCGAGGAAGCAATAGATCCTTGTTTCATGCCGAACCCGTGGACGAACCCGAGGCCGATGTTGCCGGTGCCTTTGTGCCGCTCAACGACTGCGACCTTCAGAACGTCCTGCTCAAAATCCACCTGGGTCTTGCCGCCATTTACCGGCAACGCGCGTTTCAGATGCTCCGTGATGATTTTGCCGGGGATGACACCGATCTCATCGGCTTCGCTGTTGCGGGCCGGAATGTTGAACGATGCCGCACTGACCTCATTGGCCTTGACGCTATCAAGCCCGACAGGCGCAACAATGCTGCGGGTGGCAAAGGCGGCATCATCTGCAACAACACCTCCGCAGATCGCGGTTTCAACACGGCAGTCCTCGAAATCGCTCAAAAGTGCGATGTCGGCGCGTTTTCCGGGAGCCAACACGCCTCTGTCTTTCAGGCCAAAGGCATTCGCCGCTGACCAGCTTGCAGCGCGATAGACGTCAAGCGGGCGGATCCCCTTGGCAATCAACCGCCGGATCATGCTGTCCAGATGCCCCTCCTCCGCAATATCCAGCGGATTGCGATCATCGGTGCAGAGCGCAACGAAAGCCGACGTATCGGACGTCAAGACCGGCGCCAATGCATCGAGATCCTTGCAGACCGACCCCTCCCGCATCAGCACTGCCATGCCTTTGGATAGCTTCTCCCGCGCTTCTTCAGCTGACGTTGCCTCGTGATCGGTGCGGATTCCGGCCACCAGATAGCCATTGAGCGGTTTGCCGCCGAGCAAAGGCGCATGGCCATCGATATGCCCATCCTGGAAAGCCGCAAGCTTTGCAAGCACCTTCGGGTCGCGCGCCAGAACACCTGGAAAATTCATGAATTCCGCAAGACCAATAACGCTTGGATGGTCTTTAAATGGCAAAAGATCTTCTATTTCCAGGCAAGCGCCAGCTGTCTCGAACGCGGTTGCCGGAACACAGGACGACAGGTTCACCTTCAAATCCATGATGGTTTGCAAGGAACTGTCCAAAAAGTAGCGAATGCCTTCTGCACCCAATACGTTGGCAATCTCATGCGGGTCACAAATCGCTGTTGTGACCCCATGCGGCAAGACACAGCGATCGAATTCAAAGGGAGTTACCAGCGAAGACTCGACATGGAGATGCGTGTCGATGAACCCGGGCACCGCTGTAAGACCCGTTCCATCGATGGTGTTTTCCGCCTCATAGGTGTCATGCGTTCCAACAATTCGATCGCCGACAATGGCAATATCCGTCGTTACAGTCGCCCCGTCGACGACGCTGAACATCTGCACGTTCTTGATGACCAGATCCGCCGAGATCTCGCCCGCACCCGCGGCTATAGCCTTGTCCAAAAAGCTCTCGTCGTGGCGGTGCGGCATGGTTCGGATCTCCTGTTCTTGTTCTAGAAGCGGACCTTAGCGTTCAGCGGCCCGGATCAGAAAGCCCCCATCGGTATTTTCCACGTGGCAGATTTCTGCCTGCAGTTTCTCATCCCCTGTTGGAGGGTAATCGAGCCCCAACCTCTATCCAAATCGAGCGCATTATTCCGAATTTGATCTTCAACAGTATTTTTGATTAATTAAATCAAATTTAATAATTATCGAAAACTCAATCACCTACCGCAGGACAGCAACGAAACGCTGCGACGCAGCACGGAAATCGAATTGACAGTTTCCCGAATGACGAGAATAATTTTTCCAAAATAAATAATTATGGTCTCGCACAGAATGCGGACCCGGAATGACCTAGGGAGGAGGCCAATGGATGAAATCCGAAAAAGCGGCCGCGGCTCGAATTCTGTCCAGCTGAGACGCTACAACGAGCGGATCGTCTTACAGATATTGCGGCGCGCGGGAGAAGCGTCGAAGGCTGAACTCGCGCGGGCTGTGCAACTGACGAATGCGGCTATTGGCGCGATCATTCAGACCCTCATCGATGAGGGCCTCATCGTGGAAGCCGGCAAACGCCATGATGGCAGCCGTGGTCAACCCGCGACAATCCTTAAACTTGCGCCGCGGGGCGCATTTTCCTTTGGCGTTCGTCTGGACCGGACCAGCCTGGAAACGGTGCTGATGGATTTTTCTGGTCAGATCATCAATCGCCGAACGCATGAGATGATCCTGCCGGAGCCCGCGAAAGCACTCGCGGTCTTGACTGATGACCTGGAACACTTGCGGGAAGATCTGAGCGAGGGAGAACAAGACCGCATCACCGGTATCGGGCTCGCTCAACCCTTTAATCTTGGCGCATGGCTCCATGAACTCGGCTTGCCAGAGGCGCATTTTAAGGACTGGGAAGACTACGACCTCGCGAGCGCTCTTGAAGAGGAAACCGGCCTTCCGGTCTTCAGTGAAAACGACGGCACGGCGGCAGCTGTTGCAGAGCTTTTTTATGGTGTTGGGCGTCAAAACGACAACTTTCTCTATCTGTTCCTCGGGCCCGCAATTGGCGGCGGTCTGGTGATGAACGGTGATGTCGTTCGCGGCGTTTCCGGCAATGCCGGAGATGTTGCGATGATGCCGGTCCCGCCGAGCAAGTTATCGACTGCCAACGCTCCCCGTCAGGAATGGGACCTGCTCCTTGCAAGGGCCAGCCTGGTTGCACTCGCCCGGCATATGTCACCGGACAATTTTTCAAATTTGAGCCGCTCCGATTTGCGGACGGCCATAGAGGCAGCGGACGGCAAGGCGCGCGAATGGACAGAAGACTGTGTTAGCGCACTCGCTGTTGCGCTCCGCTCAGCCTTCGCGATCCTCGACATGCCCCTGGTCGTTTTGGACAGTGACCTCGGGAATGATTTCAACACAAGCTTTGCAGAAGCGATGGCGTCAGCTGTTGCAGATGCAGCGCCGGAGAGCCGGACCTCGCCTCAGATGGCAACCGGCAGCTTCGGACAGGATGCCGGTGCCGTCGGCGCGGCCAGCCTGCCACAGTTTTTCAACTTCTCGCCCCGGACAGCGATCCTTACTGGAGGCAGGTCATTTGGACCTGCCGGATCTGGCCGGAGCGAAGACCGTGCTGGTTTTCCGGCGCGGGCAGCACGGTTGGGGTCACATCTGGCCACACCCAACCGTCTTTAGAAACAGGCCAGGGAGGAAACATACAATGATCCGCAAACTACTCGCGACCGGTTCCGTTCTTGCCGCAATGGCAGCGACACCGGCCACGGCGGCTGACCTGTCCGCCTGCCTGATCACCAAAACGGACACCAACCCGTTTTTCGTGAAGATGAAAGAAGGCGCAACGGCAAAAGCCGAAGAACTCGGCATTGAACTGAAGTCTTTCGCTGGCAAAGTCGATGGCGACCACGAGACCCAGGTTGCTGCGATTGAAACCTGCATCGCAGATGGCGCCAAAGGCATTCTGCTGACGGCATCCGACACATCTTCCATCGTACCAGCGGTCCAGCAAGCGCGCGACAATGGGCTTCTGGTGATTGCACTCGACACACCGCTGAACCCGATCGACGCAGCCGATGCGACGTTTGCGACCGACAACTTCCTGGCCGGTGAACTGATCGGCAAATGGGCGGCCGGTTCGCTTGGCGATGAGGCGGCAAATGCCAAAATCGCAATGCTTGATCTTGCCATCAGCCAGCCAACTGTCGGCGTGTTGCGCGACCAAGGCTTCCTTCAGGGCTTCGGCATCGATCTCGGCGACCCGAACAAGTGGGGCGATGAGACCGATCCACGGATCGTTGGCAACGATGTCACGCAGGGCAACGAGGAAGGTGGCCGCCGGGCGATGGAAAACCTGCTCGCCAAAGATCCGATGATCAACGTCGTCTACACGATCAACGAGCCGGCTGCCGCCGGCGCGTATGAGGCCCTCAAGGCAATTGGACGGGAAAACGACGTTCTGATCGTCTCCGTCGATGGTGGTTGTCCCGGCGTGCAAAACGTCAAGGACGGCGTTATTGGCGCAACATCACAGCAATACCCGCTGCTGATGGCGTCGCTCGGCATCGAAGCCATCAAGGAGTGGGCGGACAACGGCAACAAGCCGGAGCCGACACCGGGCAAGGACTTCTTTGATACCGGTGTTGCACTTGTCACCGACAAGCCGGTGGATGGCGTTGAGTCCATCAACACCACAGAAGGCACCAACCTTTGCTGGGGCTAAGCCAGTAAAGACGAAAGCGAAGCGAAAGGGGCAAGACCGCCTTGCCCCTTTTTCAACTGGCGCATAGAGGGAAACGGGCATGACCTCAGAAACGAAAACGGACCGCGGCCCTGCAGAGTTTGAATCTGCAGCATCTAAAGGCCCACACATCGTTGCCGAAATCGACGATCACCACCAGACCATCGGGCAAAAGATCCAGCATACTCTGCATCAGACGCCGTCCCTGGTGCCCCTGATCGTGCTGCTGTTGTCCATATTGATTTTCGGACTGTTGCTGGGTTCGAAGTTCTTCTCCCCCTTCGCCATGACGCTGATCCTCCAACAGGTTCAGATCGTCGGTATTGTGGCCGCGGCTCAAAGCATCGTTATCCTCACGGCCGGCATTGACCTGTCGGTTGGCGCGATCATGGTTCTGTCGTCTGTGGTCATGGGGCAATTCACGTTCCGCTACGGACTCCCCGTTGAAGTCGCCATTGCGGCTGGACTCATTTGCGGAACGATCTGCGGTTACATCAACGGCTTCCTGGTCGCTGTCGTCAAACTGCCGCCTTTTATCGTAACGCTAGGCATGTGGCAGATCGTTCTTGCGACCAACTTTCTCTATTCGGCGAACGAGACCATTCGCTCGCAGGAGATCGCCGAACAGGCGCCCCTGCTCCAGTTCTTTGGCAACAAGGTGACCGTTGGTGGAGCGATATTCACCTACGGCGTGATCTTCATGGTGCTTCTCGTGCTGGTGCTGGCTTACGTACTGCGCCAAACCGCCTGGGGCCGGCACGTCTATGCCATCGGAGATGATCCGGAGGCCGCGCAATTGTCCGGGGTTCAGGTCAAACGCGTCCAGATTTCCGTCTACATGCTCTCAGGACTGATCTGCGCCTTCGCCGGCTGGGCGATGATCGGGCGAATTGGATCCGTCTCACCGACAACCGGTCAGCTGGCGAATATCGAATCCATCACGGCTGTGGTGATTGGCGGGATCTCTCTGTTCGGTGGACGCGGGTCGATCCTTGGAACCCTGTTCGGGGCCTTGATTGTTGGCGTCTTCACGCTTGGGCTGCGTCTGCTCGGGGCCGATGCCCAATGGACCTATCTCCTGATCGGCCTTCTCATCATCGCAGCGGTTGCTGTCGACCAATGGATTAGAAAGGTATCTGTCTGATGGAACCTGTTCTTCAAGCAAGCAATTTGGTCAAATGCTACGGCCGTGTCGTTGCCATGGACCATGCCGACTTCGAGCTGTATCCCGGTGAAATCCTGGCCGTGATTGGCGACAACGGTGCCGGCAAATCAACCTTGATCAAGGCGCTCAGCGGCGCAGTTCAGCCGGACGAAGGAGAAATCCGGCTCGACGGCAAACCGGTGCATTTCCATTCGCCCATCGATGCGCGGTCTGCCGGGATCGAAACCGTCTACCAGACACTCGCCATGTCGCCGGCCTTGTCGATTACTGACAACATGTTCATGGGCCGCGAGCTCCGCAAACCAGGGTTCCGGGGCACATGGCTGCGCCAACTCGACCATAAAAAAATGGAACAGATTGCCCGGGACAAATTGAACGAGCTCGGCCTTTTGACCATTCAAAACATCAACCAGGCCGTCGAAACCCTGTCCGGTGGCCAGCGCCAGGGGGTCGCCGTTGCCCGGGCGGCTGCGTTCGGCTCGAAAGTGGTCATCATGGACGAACCCACCGCAGCGCTTGGCGTGAAGGAAAGCCGGCGGGTTCTGGAATTGATCAAGGACGTGAAAGCGCGTGGCCTGCCGATTGTTCTGATCAGCCACAACATGCCGCACGTTTTCGAAGTCGCAGACCGTATTCACATCCACCGGCTTGGCCGGCGCGCTTGTGTGATCAAACCGGACGACTTTTCCATGTCGGACGCCGTCGCGATCATGACCGGCGCCATGGATCCGCCCGAAGACATGGCGGCGTGAGCATCCGGCGACGAAACGAATAGGACCAACAATGTATTTGATTTGCGGTGAAGCCTTGTTTGATCTTTTCGGGGCGAACACCTCGGGAACAAGCGTCGGCTTTGACGGCCGGATCGGCGGATCGCCCTTCAACGTTGCCATGGGGCTTGCCCGTCTCGGCGAAGACGCCGCATTTTTCGGCGGCATATCGAACGACGTCCTTGGCGAGAAGCTGGTTGGGAAACTGAGAGACGAAGGGGTTTCCGATCGATTTGTTGTACGCAGCGACAATCTCACGACCTTGAGCCTGGTTCAACAGGATCCTGACGGGCAACCCGCCTATACATTCTATGGCGCCAATGCGGCTGACAGGATGATAACCGAAGCGGATCTCCCGGTTTTCGAGGTTCCGCCGTCGTTCATTCACATCGGGTCTTATACGGCGCTTACAGAGCCTGTAGCCTCGGCGCTGAAAAGCCTTATCGCCAGGGAGCATGCACGGTGCCTCATCTCCTTTGACCCCAACATCCGGCCAACAGTGGTCGCCGATATGGACAAGTGGCGGACCAACACAACCGCGATTGTTCCTTACACTGACGTCATCAAAGTCAGCGATGAAGACCTCGCTTTGATCGCCCCGGGAGAACCTGTCGAGGCGATTGCTCGTGATTGGCTCGCAGAAGGCGCCAAGCTGGTGATTGTCACGCGCGGGAAAGATGGGGCCTCCGCCTACACAGATCAATCCGAAGCAAGTGTGCCCGGCGTTGCAGTCAACGTGGTTGACACTGTCGGCGCCGGAGACACCTTCCAGGCAGCTCTATTGTCCGGCCTGAAAACACTGGGCGCAAACAACCGGGAAGGACTCACGGCGCTCGACCCTGCGCAACTCACGCGATTGCTCACATTTTGCACCCAAGCCGCAGCCATCACCTGCTCGCGGCGCGGGGCGGATCTCCCAACGAAGGCAGATCTTGAAAAAGAGGGCTGCTCTTTGGTTTGAGGGGCTGACAAGAGAATT
>CALDSI010000465.1 GCA_937911395.1 uncultured Labrenzia sp. | reverse complement strand
GGTGCTGTCGGTCGCCCGGCGCACCCAATGGGAAACGGATCCTGCCACTCCGTCAAGATCGGCCTGCAGCGGCGCATCATGCTTGAGGTGATAACCGGCGTGATCACCAACAATGTTGACGATGCCGGAATGGCCTTTGCGGGCGTTGTGCAGATTGGCCCAGCCATTGCCAAATCCCGGCCCAAGGTGAAGCAACGTCCCGGCAACGTTGCCGCTCATCCGGGCATAACCGTCGGCAGCACCCGTAACCCCGCCTTCAAACAGGCAGAGGATACAGCGCATGTCGGGATGGGTGTCGAGAGCTGCCACGAAGTGCATTTCGGACGTGCCCGGATTTGCAAAGCACACCGACACATCGGACGCCAGCATCGTTTTCACCAACGCTTCTGCACCGTTCATGAAAAGCTCCCCTCTTAAAATCTCAAAGCAATTTGAAAGACATGAATGATCCTACCCATATCGGGCAATGCGTTCTCCGGGCAATCAAAAAATCCCCATAGACGAAGGCACGGCGGAGCAAAACTGTTTCATCACTCAGATTGCAAACACTGCACACAAGCGTCCACGGTCTCATCCAGAGAGTGACGCGTGAGTTCGCGCGGTTTTTTGTTTGACACAATTGAGGAAACGGTATCCATCGGAGCGCTCCATTCGGGACAGCGGATGCTCATTCCCGATCGAACTGGGTTTGGCAGAGGAACGTGGTGTGACATACAGCCTTGGGGTCGATACGGGCGGAACCTATACCGACGCGGTCATCCTGCGCGGCGAAGAAGAGGTCATCGCCTCTGCCAAGGCCCTCACCACCCGAAACGACCTTGCCGAAGGCATCCGAGAGGCCGTCCGGTCGGTGCTGGCGCAGGCGGAGATTAACCCTGCCGAGATTGAGCTCGCGTCCTTGTCCACCACCCTGGCAACCAACGCACTGGTCGAAGACCAGGGCGCGCGGGTTGCCCTGATCGCCATTGGGTTTGACGCCAAGGATCTTGAGCAAGCCGGTTTGAGCGCGGCCTTGAAGGACGATCCAGTGCTGCTTTTACGCGGCGGTCACAACCATGCTGGCTCCGAGGCGGCCCCTCTCGATGAAGAGGCGCTCACCACATTTCTGCAAGATCTTGGTCCAGGCGTGACCGCACTTGCCGTTGCTGCGCGTTTTGCCACCCGAAACCCCGCGCATGAAAACGCGGCTGCCGAAAAAATATCGGTAAATGCGGGCCGGCCCGTCACGATGTCGCACACGCTGTCCGCCAAGCTCAATGGACCCAAACGGGCGCTCACCGCGCTCCTCAATGCCCGCCTGATCGGCATGATCGACCGCCTGATCGGCCGGGCCCAGGATGCTCTTGTTCAGTTGGGCATCCATGCCCCACTGATGGTGGTGCGCGGCGATGGCGCCCTGATGTCGGCAGCCGATGCCCTGGCCCGGCCGATTGAAACAATTCTCAGCGGACCCGCAGCCTCGGTTGTCGGAGCACACTGGCTGACCGGGGTTGATACGGCGCTGGTGTCCGATATCGGCGGAACCACGACGGACATCGCCCTGATCCGCAAAGGGCGCCCTGCGATCGATCCTGATGGCGCGCAGGTGGGATCCTTCCGCACAATGGTCGAAGCCGTTGCCATGCGCACGATCGGCCTTGGCGGCGACAGCCGGGTTCATTTTCTCGACACGGGCCTGACCGGTGGGCTCCACCTTGGTCCAAAGCGCGTGCTGCCCGTCTCCCTGATTGCCCATCTTGCTCCGGAGAAGGTGATGCCGTTTTTGGAACAACAGGAACGCTCGGACCTGCCGAGCGAGCATGATGGCCGGTTTGTCCGGTGTGTTGGCGGTGCAATGGGCGGACAGAACCTGAACACCCGTGAGAGCGAGCTAATGGAACGGATCGGGGATGACATCCATCCTGTCTCTGCCATCGTTCGAAACCGCATGGAAAATGCAACGCTTGGGCGCTTGATCGATCGCGGCATGGTGCAAGTGTCCGGCGTGACCCCCTCCGATGCGGCCCATGTCCTCGGACTGCTCGATGCCTGGGATGCGGAGGCTGCGCGCCTTGCGCTCAAGAAGCTTGCGCGGCGCAGGCGCGGCGATGGCAAGGTGCTTGCGCCCAGCGCGGACGTCATGGCGCAGATGATCATTGATCAGCTGACGCAGCAGACCGTGGATGCGCTGTTAGAGGTGGCCTTTACCGAGGAAGGTGGGCGGTTTCAGGACAACCCGCGCACCCTTGCCCGCCATGAATTGTTGCAGGCAGGGCTTTCCGGCCATGCCGGTTTTATCGATCTGCAAGCGCGGCTGAATGTGGAGGTGGTCGGCCTCGGCGCTTCGGCTCCGACTTATTATCCAGAAGTTGGCAGGCGCTTGCGGTGCCCGATGCTTTTGTCCGAGCATGCCGGGGTGGCCAATGCCATCGGCGCCGTGGTTGGACGCATAACACTGCGTCGCAGCGGCACAGTCACATCACCGGCCGACGGACGCTACAGAGTGCATCTTGAGAGCGGACCGGAAGATTTTTCAGAAACCGAAGCCGCTCTGGACCGGCTGGAAACCGTTCTTCGCGACGAGGCCGAAAAGGCTGCCAAGGACGCCGGAGCGGTCGGCATCCAGCTCTCAGCAAAACGCGACGTGCGCTCGGTCGAGATCGAATCCCGGCCGATGTTCATCGAGGCGGAGATTGTCGTTGAAGCCAGCGGCAGGCCGCGCGTCGCCGTTTAACGCCTGGCAAAAAGAAAACGGGGCGGACCTGACACCCGCCCCGCTTAATCACTTTTATTCCGCAGCTTCCGGCGTTACCTGTGCTGGTTCCGGCTCGGTCCATTTCAGAACCGGCTTGCGAGCTGCGCCCGTTTCGTCCAGGCGGCGGCGCGGGGCGAGATAGGGCGCTCCGGAGAAACGCTGTGTCTCTCCGCGTTTGGCGCTCATGACCAGATCCCGCATGGTGGCAACGAAGAGGTCCAGCGAGGCGCGGCTTTCCGATTCCGTCGGCTCGATCAACATCGCGCCATGCACCACAAGCGGGAAGTACATGGTCATCGGGTGGTAGCCCTCGTCGATCATCGCCTTGGCGAAATCAAGCGTGGTGACGCAGGTGTCCTTCAGGAAGCTGTCGTCAAACAGAACTTCGTGCATGCAGGGCCGCTCTCCGAACGGCAGGCTCATCAGATCCTGAAGGCCGACACGAACATAGTTCGCGTTGAGGACCGCATCTTCAGAGGCCTGACGCAAGCCGTCCGAGCCGTGGCTCATCATGTAGCTGAGCGCACGCACATACATGCCCATCTGGCCCTGGAACGCAGTCATGCGGCCAAACGGCTGTTCGCCGTCGTTCGTGGCAGCTTCCGTTTCAACCAGCTCCAAGCCATCGTCCGTCTTGCGGATGAACGGCAACGGGGCAAACGGAGCCAGCTTGTCCGACAGGACCACCGGGCCAGAGCCCGGACCACCGCCGCCATGGGGCGTTGAGAAGGTCTTGTGCAGGTTGATGTGCATGGCATCAACGCCGAGATCCCCCGGACGAGCCTTGCCGACGATGGCGTTGAAGTTGGCACCGTCACAATAGAAGAAGCCGCCAGCCTCGTGGATCCGGTCGGCGATTTCCTTGATGTCCCGCTCGAACAGCCCGCAGGTGTTCGGGTTGGTCAGCATGATCCCGGCAATGTTGCCGGTGTGCTCCGCGATCGTGGTCTTGAGCGCTTCAAGGTCGACCGTACCGTCGTCCTTGGCATCAATGGAGACAACCTTGTAGCCGAGCAGAGCGGCGGTTGCCGGGTTGGTGCCGTGAGCACTTTCAGGAACCAGAACAATTTCCGGGCTCCGGCCGGCAGCGGTGTGCGCCGCCTTGATCGCCATCATGCCGCATAGCTCACCATGGGCGCCAGCCTTCGGGCTCATGGCAACCGCATGCGTGCCGGTGGAAACCATCAACCAATGGGCCAGCTCGTCAATCAGCTCAATCGCGCCCGGGACGGATGACACCGGTTGCAGCGGGTGCACATCGGCAAACCCTGGCAGGCGGGCCATCTTCTCGTTGAGGCGCGGGTTGTGCTTCATGGTGCACGAGCCAAGCGGATACAACCCGGCATCAATCGCATAGTTGTTGCGCGACAGGCGCACGTAGTGGCGCATGGCTTCAGGTTCGGCGAGACCCGGTAGACCGATCTCGGCCCGGCGAGCGTGACCGCCAAGCTCGAACTCAGGCAGATCGCCTTCGTCGAGATCAACTCCACAGTTTTCCAGGGAGCCCACCTCAAAGATCAACGGCTCTTCCATATCGAGACCGCGGTTTCCGGTGAAGGTTTTCGGGCGGAAGCTCTCGCCCGCATCTCCTGCTGCCGTCGGGCGTCCTTGCGTGTTCATGCTCATGCCAGCACCTCCTTCAGCGCATCGGCAAAGGCCGCGCGGTCTTCATCCGTGTTGACTTCGGTGGAGGCCACCACCAGCAGATTTTCCAGATCCGCCTTGCCCGGCTCCAGGCGGGAGACCGGCAGGCCGGCCAGAATGCCTTTAGCTGCCAATGCCTCAACAACACCATCGGCTGCTTTCGGCAGGCGGAGGGTGAATTCGTTGAAGTAAGCAGAATTCAGCACGTCCACGCCCGGCACGGCACCAAGCTGTTGCTTCAGCTTCACCGCGTTGCCGTGGTTGATCCGCGCCAATTTTGTCATACCCTTCTGGCCGAGCAACGACATGTGGATCGTGAAGGCGAGACAGCAGAGACCGGAATTGGTGCAGATGTTGGACGTTGCCTTGTCGCGGCGGATGTGTTGTTCGCGGGTGGAGAGGGTCAGAACGAAACCGCGCTTGCCTTCCGCATCAACAGTTTCACCACAGAGGCGCCCCGGCATCTGCCGGACGTATTTCTGGCGGGTGGCGAAAAGACCGACATATGGACCGCCGTAGTTCAGGCCGTTGCCGATGGACTGGCCTTCGCCAACCACGATGTCCGCGCCCTGCGTTCCAGGGGGCTCGATGAGCCCGAGCGACACCACTTCAGTGAAGACGGCGATCAACAGCGCCTTGTGCTGGTGTGCCTTTTCCGCGATCGGCTTCAGGTCAATCAGTTGCCCGTAAAAGGACGGAGACTGGACCACGACACACGAAGTCTCATCGTCGATCTGAGAAAGGATGTCTTCCGTACCCGTTGGGTCGGCCGGCAGGCTAATGACCTGATCACCCGCCATGTTGGACAGACCTTCGACCACTTCCCTGTACTGCGGATGCAAACCGCCGGACAGGACCGCCTTGTTCTTCTTGGTAACCCGGTGGGCCATCAGAACAGCCTCGCCGGTGCCAGTGGAACCGTCATACATGGAGGCATTGGCAACATCCATGGCAGTCAGCTTGGCAACCTGTGTCTGGAACTCAAACTGGTACTGCAGCGTGCCGTGTGCGATTTCCGGCTGATACGGCGTATAGGACGTCAAAAACTCCGAGCGCTGGATCAGATGATCGACAGTCGCCGGAACGTGGTGCTTGTAGGCGCCAGCGCCAACAAAAAACGGCACGGATCCTGCCGAGGTGTTTTTCGCGGCCATGGCAGAAAGCTTGCGCTCGACTTCCATTTCGCTGGCGCGTTTCGGTAGATCCAGAAGGCCTTTGAACCGAACATCCTCTGGAATGTCAGTAAATAGGTCATCAATCGAATTGACGCCGATGCGCGCGAGCATATCGCCGCGATCAGTGTCGGTAAGTGGTAAATAGCGCATTGTCTGCGGCTCCAGATTTACGGTGCGACCGTGCGGACCGGTTCCGGGTCCACCACGATCTCACATTTGACCGAGTTTGCGATGAAGCAGACGTCATGGGCCTTTTCATGCAAGTCCGTGATCCAGCTGGGATCCGGATCGCTGTCGGCGACCAACACGATTTCGGGTTTGAGGACCACTTTCGTGATGGCCATCTTGCCGCGGGCAATCCGGCTCATCTCACCTTTTGCGCTGTCGCGGTAACTGGCAACGACGTAACCGGCGCGCCGGGCAAGATCCAGAAACGACATCATGTGACACGAAGAGATCGCCGCAACGAGCGCCTCTTCCGGGTCAACGGCTGCTTCAATCGAATAGGGCTGAGGCACAACGGTCGGCGAGGCGCTTGCCGGGATCTTCAGACCACCGTCAAACTGCCAGATGTGGCCGCGCGAATACTTGTTGGCCGCATAATCCCCGTCACACGCCCATTCGACCACCGCCGTGTAGTAGTGCCCCGCCATAGTTTAAAGAGTCTCGATGTAGGCCTTGTAGGCCGCTTCATCCATGAGGTCGGCGAGCTGGCCTTCATTGCCAACGGTCATCTTGATGAACCAGGCTGCCCCTTCCGGATCTTCGTTGACCTTGGCAGGCTCATCAGCCAGCACGTCATTGGCTTCGGTGACCTCGCCGTCTATCGGCGCGTAGACTTCACTGGCAGCTTTCACCGATTCTACAACCGCAGCTTCGTCGCCTTGCGAGAGAGCCTTGCCGGCGTCCGGCAGTTCAACATAGACCACATCTCCGAGCTGTTCCTGGGCGTAGGCCGTGATGCCGATGGTGGCGGTACCGCCCTCGACGGAGATCCACTCGTGATCTTTTGAATAATAAGTCGTCATGTTTTGCGTCCGTTCTCTGGAAAATTCAGGCTTTTGGTTTTCGGTAATAGCGGTTGGGCACGAAGGGCATGGCCGCGACCGTGGCCGGCAAACGGCGGGCGCGGACGATCAGCTCGAGCTGCGTCCCCTCGATTGCGTGATCGGCGGGGACGTAACCCATTGCAATCGGCGCTCCGACAGTTGGAGCGAACCCACCGGAGGTCAGAATGCCGATGACATCCCCGCCAGGCAGAGCGATTTCGGCGCCTTCGCGTGCCGGGGCTTTGCCGTCCAGCCGCAGGCCAACGCGAATGCGGTCTGTTCCCTCGGCCAATTCTTTTTGGATGCGGTCCGCAGCCGGAAACCCGCCTTCTTCACGGCGCCGCTTTTGCATGCAAAAGGTAATATTGCCTTCAACCGGCGACGTGGTTTCGTCGATGTCGTGGCCATAAAGGCAAAGTCCGGCTTCCAGACGCAGGCTGTCGCGGGCCCCAAGGCCGATCGCTTCGACCCGGTCATCCGCCAAAAGTGCGCGGGCAATTGCATCGGCAGCCCCTGCAGGCACGGACATTTCAACACCATCTTCACCGGAGTATCCGGCGCGCGCGATGTGGCACGCAATGCCATCGAATTCCATGGGAGCGGCGGACATGAAACCGAGCTCGGCCGCAGCCGGCGCATGGGCTGCGACTGCAGCAACAGCTTCCGGGCCCTGAACCGCGATCAAAGCGCGGTCATCGACCACTTCGAGTTTGACCGTTTCCGGCAGCTTTGCGCGCAGGTGCGCGTAGTCGACATCCTTGCGCGCAGCATTGACCACCAGCAGGAGACGGCCATCATCATTCGGATCCAGCGGACGTGTGACCATCAAATCGTCAATGATGCCGCCGTCCTCGTTCAACAGGACCGTGTAGCGCTGACGGCCATGACCAAGTTCAACGAAGTTGGACGGTGTCAGAGCTTCCAGTGCTTTGGCGGTGGTTTCGTGATCCGGGCCGATCAGAACAGCCTGGCCCATGTGGGACACATCAAACAAACCCGCTTTCGCGCGTGTGTGCTGGTGCTCGCCCATGATGCCCAGCTTGTACTGGACGGGCATGGAGTAGCCGGCGAACGGCACCATTTTACCGCCCAGCTCGATATGAAGGTCGTGAAGAGGCGTTAGTTTCAGATCTTCGTCTGCAACGGTTTCCGCCATGAACGGTCCTCGCGTTAGGGGTTGCGCAGTCCCAAACCTCGCCGCGAACGGTTTCGGTTCGTCTGCACCCCCTCTGTCCGAGTACCTGAGAGATTTCCCAGCCAAACCAAACGGTCTGGTGGTTACTCCTTCGGTGAGCAGTCCGCGCATGTGTTGGCGCAGATCACTGCTTTCCAGAGCGTTGAAGCCTCTGCGGTCCTTTTGCCTGAGAGTTTCCGGGGCGGTTGCTCCTTCGGCGCCAGGATCTTCTCACCTGGCCTCTCCCGCAGTGGCGTTTCGTGCCATGGGCACGATCATCAGGGAACGACCCCAATTTCGCAGCGATTGTGAGTGGCCGACACCACCTTGTCAATATGCGGCAATCAAACTGTTCAATTGCGAAAGCCAGATGCGAATAGAGATGGCTTTCTCTGCCCGAACTTAGCGCCGGCGCCCTTCTTCAAAACCAAACTGGATTTTGCTGCCCTGGTTCATCGGAATGACGAACTTCTCATCCACATAGGTCCATTGTTGCCCGCGGCCGCCGGCTTCAATGGAAACCGGGATCTGGATCACTTCAGAAACCAGCGGTTTCTGATCCGCATCGGAAGACGCCGGGATCGTGACACGCAGCGGCAGAACAACATCGCCGCCTCTCCACGCCGGTCCGGGTGTCACGTCACCCGTAAACCCGAGCTTCAAACGGCGCTGGCCGCCTGCTTCTTCGGAACAGCTGACCGCCGAATCCTCCACCAGAGCCTGGTAGATCAGGCCATCACGTTCACCGTCCTTGCCTCTTACGAACTCACGGATAAGGTGTGAGTTTGTTTTCATCTGCAGCGGAGGGCACGGCACCGGCGGTGCAAAGGTCTCGCGGGACACTTGAACCGGTTCCGCACCGCCCGAAATCACGTTCTCCGCGATATCGCCGGTTGCGCCGCATCCTGCCAGAAAAGCGGCACATAATGCGACCGAAACCATGGTCTTGCTGTTGACATGAGACAATGCTTGGAACGCCTTGAACATCGTGGACCTGTTAAAAACTATGTATTTGGCGCAGCTTCATAGCAGTTGACCGCCTGCTTGGCGAGATGGCGGTGGGTATTTGTTGGCCCTGCACCTATATCACAAAGCATGCCAACCGGGTTGACAGAACAGCGTCACAAGCCCTTATTGCGCCAAAGCAGGCTTTTCAATGAGCACCATGACACAGACCGCGACAAACAAACCGTCTCTCCAGATCAAACTGTGCGCCCCGCGGGGGTTTTGCGCAGGTGTTGACCGGGCTATTCAGATTGTCGAACTGGCCCTTCAAAAATATGGCCAGCCCGTATATGTCCGCCATGAGATCGTGCACAACAAATATGTCGTAGACGGACTGAAAGCCAAAGGCGCCGTGTTCGTTGAAGAGCTGGATGAAATTCCGGCGGAGCACGCCGAACGCCCCGTGATCTTTTCCGCACATGGCGTGCCGAAAGCGGTGCCGGCCGATGCCAAGCAGCGCAATATGTTTTACCTGGACGCCACCTGTCCGCTGGTTTCAAAGGTTCACAAGGAAGCCGAGATTCATTTCCGCCGCGAGCGCGAGGTTCTCCTGATTGGTCACGCAGGGCACCCGGAAGTGATCGGCACGATGGGGCAGCTTCCAGAAGGCACCGTGACACTGATCGAGACCGAGGACGACGCACGGTGCTATGAACGCAAGAGCAACGATCGCCCTCTCGCTTATATTACGCAAACCACCTAGTCTGTGGACGACACAGCCGGGATCGTCTCCGTCCTTCAAGACCGGTTTCCAGACATTGTCGCCCCGCACAAAGAAGACATATGCTACGCGACCACCAACCGGCAGGAAGCAGTCAAATACGTGGCCCCAGACGTTGAGGCGATGGTTGTGGTTGGCGCGCCCAATTCATCTAATTCGCAAAGGCTGAGAGAAGTCGCCGAGCGGGAAGGCTGCCGTGTTGCGGTCCTCTTGCAACGGGCTGACGAGATCAACTGGGCAGATTTTGAGGGCGTCACCAGCCTTGGTCTTACAGCCGGAGCCTCTGCGCCTGAAACCCTGGTTGAAGAGATCATCAGCGCGTTTGACGCGCGTTTCGACGTCACTGTCGAGATCGTCCGGACGGCCGAGGAGACCATCGCCTTTAACCTGCCGCGCGAACTGCGTGACATGTCCGCACAATCAGAAAAAGCCACCGGATAACAAGAATGGCCGTTTATACGGAAGTCAGTGATGAAGAGCTGAACGCCTTCATCGCACAGTATGATGTCGGGCAGCTTCTGTCCTACAAGGGCATCGCTGAAGGCGTTGAGAACAGCAACTATCTCGTTCAGACCGCTACGGCTTACTTTATCCTCACGCTTTACGAAAAGCGGGTGAACCCTGATGACCTGCCTTTCTTTTTGAAGCTCAAGGAACACTTGGCCGGAAAAGGCCTCTCCTGCCCCACTCCGGTCGCTTCGCGAGACGGAGAGCTTCTTGGCACGCTTGCCGGGCGGCCTGCAGCACTGGTCACGTTTCTTCAAGGCATGTCGGTGAAGCGGCCGCGTCCGGAACACTGCGAGGAACTCGGCAAGACCATGGCCGCCATGCACCTGGCAGGGGCCGATTATGAACTGATCCGCAAGAACGCACTGGACCTGAACGGTTGGCGGCCGCTGTTTGAACAAAGCCAAGACCGCTGTGACACCGTTCATCCGGGACTGGGCGCTGAGATCACCGACGAGCTGGACTTCCTTGAGAAAAACTGGCCGAAGGATCTTCCAGCTGGCGTTATCCATGCCGATCTCTTCACGGACAACGTGTTCTTCCTCAACGACCGCCTGTCCGGCCTTATCGACTTTTATTTCGCGTGCAATGACGCCCTCGCCTACGACATCGCCATCTGCCTCAACGCCTGGTGTTTTGAGCAGGATCTGGCGTTCAATGTCACCAAGGCCAAGGCCATGCTCAAAGGATACACATCCGTGCGTCCGCTGACGGCTGCCGAGTTTGACGCATTGCCCGTGCTTTGCCGCGGAGCTGCGCTGCGCTTCCTGCTGACACGTCTTTATGATTGGCTGAGCGTTCCTGAAGGCGCGCTTGTCACCCCGAAGGACCCGATGGAATACCTGAAAAAACTGCGGTTCCACCAAACCGTCGACAGCGCCAACGCATACGGGCTTGAAGGATGAGCCAGGAAAATCGCGTGACGATTTACACGGATGGTGCCTGTTCTGGAAATCCCGGCCCGGGCGGCTGGGGTGTCATTATGCGCTTCGGCGAACACGAGCGTGAACTGAAGGGCGGCGAGGCTGAGACCACCAACAACCGCATGGAACTGACAGCTGCAATCGAAGCGCTGAACGCCCTGAAGCGCCCCTGCGCCGTCGATCTTTATACCGACAGCACATATGTGCGCAGCGGTATCAGCGAGTGGATGTACGGCTGGAAGCGGAAGAACTGGAAGACGGCCGCGAACAAGCCCGTCAAGAACGCGGATTTGTGGCAGGCTTTGGATGCAGCCCGCGAACGCCATGATGTCACCTGGCACTGGGTCAAAGGCCATGCGGGCCACCCGGACAACGAGCGCGCAGACGAATTGGCGCGCGGCGGTATGGAACCGTTTAAGAAAAACGTTTAA
>CALDSI010000464.1 GCA_937911395.1 uncultured Labrenzia sp. | reverse complement strand
CCCGAACATCAAGGTTCAGATGCAGGCTGATCGCCTCGAATACCTTCGCAATCTTGGCCCGGTCCCAATCAGCGGACAGAAGAAATTCTTCGGCCTTTTGTGCCCCGGTTACGGCGAAACAGGCACAGCTTGATCTCTGGATATGCGGCTCGACAAGGCCAAGGTCATGCAGGATGCTCGCGAGATAGAACAGCTCCGGGTCGAAGTTGAGGCCCGCCTGTTTTCCCAGCAGATAGCCCCACACATAAGTTCTGACGCAGTGGCTATGCAAAGGCGCGCTGGATAAATCCCTGACCAGTTCATCAGCCTGGCGAGCGATGTTTGAATCCGGAATGACAAGGGCATCCACATCGAAGTCGAGAGGCCTGGATCGGCCAATACCCTTGGACGAGAACCACGCGCGCAGTTCCTTGAGCTGCAGAGTGATGAGTTGCTTGTGCAGGCCCAGATATTCGCCACGCGACAGGATGCCGTTGGTTTTTGTTGCCCAAGCCAATGTTCCGACCTTCGACATACTGTATCGTTTTCCTTCGTGAGTGGTCGCACCGTCCTGGAACGATGCTAGTGTTGGCGGCTTTGGTTTGAGATGCGGACATTGGCGTCCAGAAAGGCGCAGCTGCGCGCGGCAAGCGTTCCGTCGTCATCCTCGCGGACTTCGGCCAGCAGATGCGCGATCGTCACCTTCCTGAGCTCGGCGCGATAGGACCGCTCGGCCCGCAGCATTGCAGCGTTGATTTGACATGGTGCCTTGAAGAAACCTTCCGGCACCGGGTTTGGACCATTGCGCCGGATTTCCTTGCACCGGAATGCCGGCTCTGGGCCTTCCACAGCGAGGACGACATCCAACAGCGAAATGTCTTCCGGCGTCTGTGCCAGGTGATAACCACCCTTCGGACCAGGAACGGTCCCCAGTATGCCGGACCGGGACAGAGCTTGCAGGTGCTTAAGCAGATAACTCGGTGAGACGCCGTGGAACTCGGCGAGCGCCGCTGCCGAGAGAACCTGGTCAGCCTCAAGTGATGCCAGCATCGCAACCGAATGGATCGCCTGCTCTACCCCTTCGCTGAGTTTCATCTTGACCTCCGTGATTCGTGGATACAAAATATCCATGAATTGAATCGCTCGTCAACTGGGGAACTTCAGAATTGCCAATGCCTTGGACATACCGCCATGCGTCGAAAGAATTCCGGGCTTTTCTGGATGACGTGAAAGACCGCATGGGGCTGGCCTCGGACAACAACGCGTACTCGGCAGTCGATGCCGTGTTTCAGGTCTTCAGAAGACGCCTCGCGGCACAGGAAGGGCTTGATTTCGCAAGCGTGCTCCCCTGCGTCCTGAGGGCAATCTTCATCAAGGACTGGGATGTGACAGTTGCGCCCCTTGCGTTCTCAAGTCGCGACGAGATGACCGATGAGGCAAAGCAGGTGCGACGCGACCACAATCTGACTCCGGACAATGCGATTGAGGCCACGGCTTGGGCGCTGCGCCGTTCAATGGACCAACGGGACCTCGATCGTGTTCTCAAAAGGCTGTCTTCAGATGCCCGGGCTTACTGGGCAGTCGAGGTTTCCGATCCGGCAGAACTCAATCAACGAATAATCTGAAATCCAATTGAGAAAGACAAGAAACTGAGATGAAAAACGCATTGATTGATCTGTTGGCCGTTGAGGGCCGCTTTAATGCGGGATGGGGCAGTCTGGCTTATCGCGAGAGAGGTGATCGGAACGAACCCACCGTAGTATTCGTACATGCAATGTCATTTGATCAGGAAATCTGGCGAGACGTGTTTTCTCTCATCCCGTCAGGATACCGGCTGATCAGCTTTGACCTTAGAGGCCATGGGAAATCGGATACGCCAACGCTCCCTTACGATCTGCATGACTATGCAAGTGATACGATCAGTCTCCTTGATCACCTTCAGGTCAAGGATTGCACCCTTGTGGGCATGTCTTTCGGTGGGATGGTGGCACAGCTGGTCGCATCGCTTCGACCCGAACTGATTGGCCGCTTGGTTCTCTCCAACACAGCTACGAAAATCGGCATTCATGAAGACTGGTTGGCCGCCGCTGAGGAGGCGAGGCAGCACGGTTTCACACGAATCAACACGATGTCCGATCTGGAGCGGCTGTTCCCTCAGCGGTTTCTCGACACGTCGCCACTGATAGATGCTATCGTTCAGAGACGGATGAACCGATCGGTTGAGGGTTACATCGGCTGCTGTCATGCGATCGGTAGTGCAGACTTGTCTGGGTCATCCAGCGAGCTGGATCAGCCGACTTTGGTGATTGGCTCTGACGAGGACACCGTAACCCCACCAGATGTCGTGGAGACGCTGGCTGCGACGATTCCGAACAGTTCGACAAACATGATTTTCGGTGCCGGTCATTTGCCGTGTCTTGATGCTCCGCGCGCTTTTACCGAACTCCTGATGTCCTTCTTGCGATCGCCGGGGCCGGAAATTGCGACCCAGGAACAAAACCCGAAGGACGATCTGTGAAAATGAATCTAACGACCGGCATCTCACACTCCGCCGAGCTCAGTGTGGACCGCAGCCTTACGGTCCCGAAAGTATCGCCCCACCTGATGGCGTTCGAAGACATGCCCCCTGTCTTTGCGACGGCTTACATGGTGGCCTTTCTCGAAGCTACATGCATCGAGTTGCTTGCACCGCATCTTGATGAAGGTGAACATACCGTCGGTGTTCATGTAGATGTCAGCCATGTAGCAGCCACGCCGGTCGGTATGAGCGTCAAGGCGCATGTTGAGCTCGTCGAGATTGCGAAAAGGACGCTCACCTTCAGGGTTTCCGCGCATGACGAGAGCGGCTTGATCGGAGAAGGGCTTCACAAACGCGCAGTCATTCAAGTCGGGAAGTTCATGGATGCAGTGAATTCCAAACTTGATGGTCAAACCTCCAATCGCAAAGACCGCTTTCCTGACGAGCCCATCTGAATGGAAAACGCGTTTTCAGAACGCCCGGGCGATACAGCTGGCAAAAAGTCTATGCGCGCCGCCGTTTGTCGAAACTACGGCGGTCCGGAAGTTGTGATGATCGAGCACTACCCGCTCCCGACGAGGTTCAGGTACGGGTAAAATACACAAGCGTGACAAGCGGTGATGCAAGGGTCAGGAGTTTTCGCGATGCCGGATTCATGTGGCCTGTGACGCGGCTGGCGCTCGGGGTTCTGCGCCCGAGAAACCCTGTCCTGGGCATGGAGTATGCCGGCGTCGTGACCAAAGCTGGATCAAGGGTCTCCAGTTTTATGGAAGGTGACCACGGCTTCGGGATCGGCTTTGGCGGCGCCCATGCAGAGTTCATGACGATCAAGGATTCGTCGGCTATTTCCAAACTGCCGGAGCCCAGGAGTATGCAGGATGCGGATGCGCTACCTGTCGGCGTGATCGCGGCGATCGTCTATCTAAGGGACTATGCAGGAGTAGGCTGAGGAGAACGGATCCTGGTTGTCGGGGCTTCCGGGAACGTCGGTTCCATGGCGATCCAGATCGCGAAAGCGATGGGACTGGAAGTTAACGGTATCTGCAGCAGCGCAAACATCCATTTGGTCAGGAAACTCGGTGCCCAGAAGGTCTTCGACTACAACGAGCATAGCTGCTCGGAGATCGACACAACGTATGATGTTGTCTTGGACACGGTGGGAAGCACTAAGCACTTTGAGATGCGAAAGCACCTGAACACTGGCGGTCGTCACGTCTACCTGAAGTGCGATCTCCCGCAGATTTTTTTGGCGCTTGCTACACGCTTCTCATCCAAGCGGGTCAAAACCGGCATTTCTCCAGACAAACGGGAAGATCTTGAGTTCATCAAGGGCATGGCAGAAGAGAGGCAGCTTTGCCCGGTTGTTGATCGGATTTTTGAGTTCAGCGAGATTGCCGAAGCGCATGCCTATGTAGATCAGGGACATAAGGTCGGGAGTGTATTGATCTCAATAGACTAGCCAACTTATTGCTATTGCGAACAGATGCTAGACCAGCAATGACAAAGGTCTTTCGTCAGATTTGACCGCTTCTCGCTTGTTCTGCCCAGACGCAACGGGAGGGAGTCATGGTTTCGACCGATTTTGAAATGGCTGGATGTCCGGTCCGATGACATCGGTTGCAACGCCGAGACAGATACGCGACAAGTACGAGTGAATGCTGCGTTCGCAATAGCTGCAGCTGCAAAAGTCCGGTTTGTCCCGCGATGTGTAAATTCGACTAGCGTTGAATTTTGCGTCTGCAGCGAATGTCTCCTCTGACGGGCCGCACCGCAGCGAACATTAGGTTGCTTGAATGGCTGATATGGGCCGCCAACGATCTTTTGTGACCGGCCCATACCGGCCATTGAACCGATAGTCAGCATGCTGCGGCGCGGCCCGTCGAAATAGACATTCGCTGAAGGTGCGATACACATATGCGTCTCGTTGCGTGGTCGCAATTGTTATAACTTCTTGGCTCTTA
The DNA here is from genome assembly GCA_937911395.1 of uncultured Labrenzia sp. Taxonomy (GTDB): domain Bacteria; phylum Pseudomonadota; class Alphaproteobacteria; order Rhizobiales; family Stappiaceae; genus Roseibium. Next base: position 493 of record CALDSI010000464.1, on the reverse strand, counting down.
GGCTTTCTGGACAGAAGCCGATGCCGGTCGTACTTCCCTTGGGAACTTTAAGCGCCGAACTGCCTTTGCGTCCTTTCAATAAAGGATCCAATCTGAGCCAAAGGATCCTCCCCCTTCTTCGCTCTACTAGCCAATTCTTTTAGTAGCTCTCGTCCTACTCTTACTGTTGGGTTATCCTTTCGCACCAATTCCGGATCGAACTCGACAGAGTTAGACCACATGCGATTTCGTCGGACCCACTTCTCGATACCAAGAGGTGCGTCTCCCCTACGAATGCAGAAGTCAGCGGTCATTCCGGCGAGCAGGTCTGCCAACTGGATTGATGGATGTTGTTCCGACGATCCGAACTCAAGCGGTCCAATTTGGTTCCCTCGTAGGTGGGAGGTGGTGTCCGTCGTCAGGGTTCTTGGAACCAATGGCTGCCTAAACTAAGAGAGAGTTTGGCTCATCTGGTTGGTTTGATTATGCGGCGTGCTGGCGGTGATGCAAGCGT
>CALDSI010000463.1 GCA_937911395.1 uncultured Labrenzia sp. | reverse complement strand
CAGCAACACGCTGCAGCGCACAGGGTCGATGTCACTGAAGGTGACGGCGTTGGCGCTGCTGATCGGAATCCAGCTCGCCTACAACATCGCGAAGATCGCCGGACCTCGGGCGCGCGGCGGGCTCTTTTTGCTCTGCCTTATCCCGCTTTGGGTGAGTGACCTGATCCGCTCGTTTGGCTGGATTCTTCTTCTGCGGGAAACCGGCGTGATCTCCAGCTTTCTCGTCTGGACCGGCGTTATCGGAAGCCCGGTGGAGTTCCTTTACAACGACGTCGCGGTGATTATCGGTCTCGTCTACACGGTGATCTTGTTCATGCTCGTTCCGCTCGTCTCCACGCTCGATGGGATGGATGATGCCATGGTGGAGGCGGGCTACAATCTCGGCGGAAACGGTTTCACCGTGCTGCGCAAGATCATCGTGCCTTATGCGATGCCAGGCATTGTTGCCGGCTGCATCGTAACGTTCATGCTGACGGCCGGGTCTTACCTCACGCCGATACTGCTAGGCGGCAAGAATTCCAGCTGGTTCACGGAGCAGATCTACAACCAGTTCATCACCCGGTTTAACTGGGAAGGCGGCGCGGCCTTCGGCATGTTGCTTTTGCTGTTCACCTCCATCGTCATATGGCTCGGCTTGAAGCTGAGTGGTCAGACGCTGGCCAACACCGTTGCCAAGAGCTGAGGAGGACGATCATGCTTGCGACAAACAAGACAACGCCGTTCCTCTTCGGATACCGGCTTTACGTACTCGCCTTCTTCATCTTTTTGGCTGCTCCGCTGATTTCAGCTGGTGCCTTTGCCTTCAACGACAGCTTGTTCCCGGCGTTGCCGTGGCAAGGTTTCACACTGGACTGGTTCTTCTCCGATACGGAACCCAAGCTCGGCATGTTCCATGACCGGCGGCTTCTGCAAGGTCTCTACTACTCGTTCGTGATTGCGATCTTTGTGGCAGCGCTTTCGGTGTTCGTCGGCACGACCAATGCCTTCCTCTTTGTTCGCGGAGATTTTCCGGCCAAGAACTTCTTCTACATCCTCATGGTCGTTCCGCTGGTGATTCCGGGCGTTATCCTTGGCATCTCCATCCTGGTGCTTGCTAGCGACACGGCGAACTATGTTGAGAACCGGTTCGACCTGGAACTGGAGTTCCTGCGGCCGGGCATGCTTCTGGTGGTCTTGGGCCAGTTCTCCTTCATTGCGACCATCACCTCACTGGTAATCACCGCCCGGTTGAAGAAGTTCGACGAAACCATGGAAGAGGCGGCATTCAATCTCGGCGCCAGCCGGGCCCGGGTGCTCCGCACCATCACCCTGCCCTTCCTGCGGCCGGCGATGATCGCAGCGGGCATTGTTGCCTTCCTGGTGTCGTTTGAAAACTTCAACACGACGCTGTTCCTGGTCGGCTCCGAGGCACCGCTCACCATCACAATGTACGATCGCATGGCCAAGGTCGGCTCAACGCCGGTTTTGAATGCCGTGTCGTTCTTCCTGATGGTTGGTTCCGGGCTACTGGCATTGCTGTCTATCCTCGTCCAGCGTGACAAGAACGCTTAGAGCGGAGACATCATGGCTGAGTTTGACTTTGTCATCGTCGGCGCCGGTTCTGCCGGTGCCGCCGTCGCAGACCGCTTGTCTGAAAGCGGGAAATATTCGGTTTGCGTGCTGGAGGCTGGTGGCTCGGATCTGAACTTCTGGATTTGGGTGCCGGTCGGCTACGGTAAGGCGTTTTACAACAAACACATCAACTGGATGTACTACACCCAGCCGGATCCGGGCTTGAACAACCGCGAAGGCTATTGGCCGCGCGGCAAAGTGCTTGGCGGGTCCAGCTCGATCAATGCCATGGTCTATATTCGCGGCCAGCACGCGGATTTCGAAGACTGGAAAGCCATGGGCAATCCGGGCTGGGGTTGGGACGATGTCCTGCCCTACTTCAAACGCTCCGAAACCAACGACGCCGGCGCGGATGACTTCCGCGGCGGTGACGGCCCGCTTCATGTTTCCAGCGTGGACAAACACGCACACCCTCTGTGTCAGAATTTTTTCCGGGCCAGCGAACAGGCCGGTTTCAAATTCAATCCGGATTTCAATGGCGCGGACCAGGACGGTGTCGGTCACTACCAGATCACGACCAAAGGCGGTTTTCGCATGTCGACGGCCCGGGCGTATCTTTCCCGGGCGAAAAAGCGGTCGAACGTCACCATCCTGACGAAAGCGTACACCAAGCGTGTTCTTCTGGATGGCAACCGGGCTACTGGCGTCATCTATGACAAGGATGGCAGTGAGCAGACAGTCATTGCGCGCCGTGAGGTGATCTTAAGCGCGGGAGCCATCAACTCACCGCAAATCCTGATGCTTTCGGGCATAGGCGACAGTGCAGCACTTCAAACCAAAGGCATTGAGCCTAAGGTCCAGAGTGCGGCCGTTGGCAAAAACATGCAGGACCACCTTGGCCTCGACTACCTCTACAAATCGAAGGTCCCGACCCTGAACCAGCAGCTCTACCCATGGTGGGGCAAGCTGGCCCAGGGCATCCGGTATGTTCTGACCCGCGGCGGACCGCTCTCCATCAGCCTCAATCAGGGCGGCGGGTTTGTGAAGAGCAATCCGGAGTGCGAGCGGCCGAACATGCAGCTCTACTTCTCTCCGGTCAGCTACACCAAGGCGCCGAAGGGACAACGCCCGCTTATGAACCCGGATCCTTTCGCTGGCTTCCTGTTCGGAATGCAGCCGACCCGGCCAACCAGCCGCGGGCATGTTGAGCTGAAGTCTTCAGATCCTTACCAGGAATTGGCGATCCATCCGAACTCCTTGAGCACAAATCATGATTGCAAGGAAATGATCGAGGGATGCCGGTTGTTGCGGAAGATCGCGGCGAGCCCGGCACTTCAGGAAGTCATAGAAACGGAATTGACACCCGGCCAGGAGGTTCAGACAGACGAACAGATGCTGGACGATGTACGCAACCGCTGCTCGACAGTCTTTCATCCAGTCAGCACATGCCGGATGGGACCGGACAGGTCGGACAACGTCGTAGATCCGCGTTTGAGGGTTTACGGTGTCGACGGCTTGCGTGTTGTCGATGCCTCGATTTTTCCGACAGTCACATCCGGCAACACGAATGCTCCGGCGATCATGGTCGGCGAAAAAGGCGCAGATCTTATTCTGGAAGACGCCGGATCAGCATAAGGAACGACTACCATGGGAAGCGATGTGTTTGCGGCGGACTACAAGACAACGCCCTATTGGCAAGACATTGCGCCCAAGGTTTCTCTGCCCGAGCAGGAACTTCCAGATGAAATTGATGTCCTGATTATCGGGGCTGGCTACACCGGCTGGATTGCGGCACTTCAGACCGCCTCCGTGGGGTAGTGCACGCTGGTGATCGATGCCGAACACCCGGGTTGGGGCTGCAGTCTCAGGAATGGCGGCCAGCTCTCAACCAGCCTGAAACCCTCATTCAGAGCATTGTCGGGACGGTACGGAGAGGAGCTTGCAACCACGCTGTGCCAGGAAGGCCAAGCGTCTCTCGATTACATGCACCAGCTTTCAGCGGACGGTCTGGAAATGGGGTTGAAGGAGGTCGGCCGGTTTCATGGGGCCCACAAGCCGCATCTCTACGACAAGCTCGCAAAGGAAGCTACATCCGGACATCCGGTTTGGAAGCCAGACGCCTTCATGGTTTCAAAACAAGACATGGCCTCCGAGCTTCGCACGGAGGCCTATCACGGCGGCATCGTTTTCCCGAATCACTGCAGTGTTGATGTCTCAAAATATCATCCAGCGCTGCTGAAGCGGGTCCTGGAAACTGGCGCTCATGTCATTGGCGATTGCCGCGCCCTGTCGCTCGAACGGACCGGAGCTGGATTCAAAGTTTTGACCAGCCGCGGCGCGTTTCGTGCCGGAAAGGTCATTCTGGCCACCAACGGCTATTCCGGGCCTCTGTCGCCATGGCATCAACGCCGGGTCATCCCGATCGGGTCTTATGTCATTGCAACCGAAGAGCTGCCAACAGATCTCGTGGACCGTCTGTTTCCAACGGACAGGATCCTCTCTGATACACGGAAGCTGGTGTATTATTACCGGCTGTCGCCGGACCGGAAGCGCGGTCTGTTTGGCGGCCGCGTTTCCTTGAACGAGACCGATCCCCGCAGCAGCGCGGTTAAGCTGCACCAGGACATGTGCGCCCTCTTCCCGGAATTGCGGCCGTTCAAGGTCAGTCACGGCTGGATGGGGTTTGTCGGCTATACGTTCGACACGCTCGCCCACTGTGGCGAAGACAAGGGCCTGTTCTACGCAAACGGCTACTGCGGGTCGGGTGTTGGCATGGCCAGCTATTTGGGCATGCGCATCGGCCGCAAGGCCGCCGGACGGGAGATTACACCTTCGGCTTTTGAGATGCTCCCCAACCCGACACGCCCGTTCTACACCGGCAATCCCTGGTTTCTGGCACCCTCGGTCATGGTCTACCGGATCCGCGACCGGCTGGGTCTTTGAAAGATCAAAAATCCCCAAAGTTATTCATAAGCTGAAGTGCTGATTGGCCCTGAATTCTTGTTTTGCATTTTCCGGAGCGGCTTTTTCAAATTCGAAAACGGGATCATGCAAAACTGTAACACCGCGCGCATCCAAATCGATACCGCCTCTATCTAATTGATATTACTAACTTCTTATATGAACATTTTGTAAGGTTAGTGGCCCATTCCCTGCAACTGCCTCCTTCGATTGCGTCCTTCGTATGAAAAAAGGAGACAGGAAATGGCAAGTTTGCCCGCAACGCGTCCCATGATCGGGACAAATGAGGACGATACACTTGTCGGCACCCGGCATTCGGACGTCATGTCCGGTCGCTTTGGGGACGACGTGATGTCCGGCAACAACGGAAACGACGAAGTCTGGGGTGGCACCGGGGACGATATCCTCTACGGCAACAACGGTAACGACATCCTCTACGGCTCCGGTGGACCGGATCTGGTCGAGGTCACCGGCATTGAGATCGTGGATGATCATCCGGTGTCTGTCGTGTTCGAAGGTGAAACAGCCGGCTATCGAAACACCTTCGGAGACTACAAGATCCAGGATGATGGACTGATCACAGACGTCGAGATCTTGTGGCCGAACGCCTCGTTGCAAGGAAGCGGCGGCAATTTGATCCAAGGTGAAAGCCAGGAATACCTGGATGTCCAGGCCGGTGCCACGCAGGGTATCTATATTATCTCCAATGGCTACCGCCTGAACGGTGGTTATCAGGGTCTGGATCTGGACGTAAGGCAGGAAGGCGAAAACGCCCCGCAGTTGATGTTCAAGGATGCGGATGGCAATCAAGCAACCATCCATAGTGACGGACCACGGCTGTATCATATCGCGGCGGACGGCACTGAGACGCTGATCCGCACCAACCCGTATCACACAGCGGCTTTCGGCGAGACCGTCGATCTGAACCCGGATGGCATACTACACACCACTGGCGTTCTGAAAGCCGATGCAGGCACAATCACGCTCGGCTTTGAAGACCTTTATGGCGGCGGCGACCGGGACTTTGACGACAGCGTCTTCACTGTGGATATCGGGGTGCAAAACGCACTGGTCCTCAATGCCCATTATCAGCAGGACGACAGCGGCACCTATCCGGACCCGAGCCATGAGGGTGTCGGCAGCCAAGTTGTCGAAATCGAACGCTCCGACAACGACATCCTTGTCGGCGGCGACGGTTCCGACGAGTTGCACGGCCGGTCCGGCAACGACGATCTGTCCGGCAACAACGGCCATGACGATCTGCATGGCGGATCCGGGGACGATAACCTTAAGGGCAACTCGGGAGAGGATGATCTTTATGGCAACTCCGGCAACGACACTTTGAACGGAGGCAACCACAACGACAAACTGAACGGCAACAACGGTAATGATGCCCTGTACGGAGAAGCCGGCAACGACGAGATGATCGGCGGCACCGGTGACGACATGCTTGACGGTGGTAACGGCGAAGACAGCCTCATTGGCGGTTCGGGCGTCGACAACCTCAGCGGCGGCTACGGCAATGACGACCTCAAAGGTGGTGCTGGCGACGACACGCTAGATGGCGGCAACGATGACGACGTTCTGGTTGGCGGCTCCGGTGCTGACACGATGATCGGCGGTTACGGCAATGATGATCTGAAAGGTGGTGCAGACAACGACACCATGGATGGTGGCCATGGAGATGACAGTCTCATTGGTGGCTCAGGCGACGACGTCATGACCGGAGGTGCTGGTGCGGATGTACTGAAAGGAGGATCCGGAAACGATGAGCTGAGCGGCGGTAGCCATAACGACGAGCTGTACGGCGGTCATGGCGACGATACGATCTTTGGCGATGCCGGCAACGATATGATGCATGGCGGCCGGGGCAAAGACACAGAAAAATAAACAACAGTACCTAAAATAGCTGAAACTAGATCATTAATCATGAATTGTTTAAACCCCAAAATAAAACACATCTATTCGCTAGAAGTTTTCCTGTTACTGTTTTACCTCTACCCTTAGTTATGCAATATTACTTGGTTTCAAACCGGATCCAAGGAAAAT
>CALDSI010000462.1 GCA_937911395.1 uncultured Labrenzia sp. | reverse complement strand
GCCTATGCCGCACGCCAGTCAGGGATTACCGATCCGAACTATGTCCACCCGGCCATGCTGAAGGACAACAGCGCCGAATAGAATTGAGAAACGCGGCCGCTGGGTATGGCCGCGCTCTCTTCTGGAGGCTTTCTTCCCAATGGAACCGATCCAGAGTCCTATTCTAGAGAGGGCAGAGACCCGGCCCATTCGCAGCAGTCTCGGTTTTCGGATAACGGCGAAAAGCGCTGAAAAAGAAGGTGTTTATGCAAGGACAACATATTGTTCTGCTTTTCGGAGTGGTTATTGCGGCTTTTCAGATCATTCCTGTTGCCGCCGCCGATGACTGCGATGCCCAGTGCCAGGCAGTTCGAAATGCACAAGATCCGTTGGCCGACGTGAAGGCTGTAATGACAGATAACACAATCTCCCTGGGGACCGCAGACGATCAGACGGGCTACGGTTTCCAAGTTCAGCCTGTTTATTCCATCCCTACAGAAAACGGCTTTAACCTGATTGCTCGGGGGATCATCCCTGTGACCGGCGTGCACAATGGTGCCGCTTTCCCGAAATTGGGTCCAGACCGCATTGGAGGCACAGGTTACACGTGGGGCCTGTCCGACGTGATGCTGCAGGGTTTTATCGTCCCACAGATTGAGGGTCTCCCGATCAAATTCGGGGTTGGCCCTCAGGTTTCTATTCGGTCTCGCACGGATAAAGTCGTCGCCGGGCCAGGTTGGGGCGCCGGCTTTGCAGCCGTTGCCTTTGGATTTGCGGGAAATCTGTCATATGGGGCAATCCTCGGGCACCACTGGGGGCAAGACAATTTCAACCTCTCAACCATCCAGCCTATTGTTTTCTACAACACCCAATTTCTGGGCGGATCGTACTTTGGCTACAACAACTCCATCACCTACAACTGGACGGCCGACGCTGGTGATAAGTGGCAAGTTCCTCTGGGTTTGACAGTCGGAAAAACGTTTGTGCTGGAAAACGGAACGGCGATAGACGCAAACATTGGCGGCTATGGCCTGGCAGCACATCCGACAGGCGGGGCCGACGCACAAATCAAGTTTGGTCTGTCGGTCTTTTTCTAAGGCAAAAAATCGACGCTGTTAATTTTGGTGCACAATCGGCATATCCAATTCTAAACTCTACATCTAGTCTCGCCCGTCCTAAGGTGAGAATCCAGTTCCGAGTGGGGGTCATTCAATGCATTTCAGAGCCACTGTTTTTTCAAGTATTTTTGTCTTCGTCTCCGTGGCGTTGGCAGCGCCTGCCCTGGCGCACACCGGTCACGGATATGGCGGCGGGTTCATAAGCGGTTTTGCGCATCCAATCCTCGGGTGGGATCACGTTGCGGCCATGGTGGCCGTCGGGTTGTGGGGCGCCTTCCTTGGGGCACCATCAATATGGATCCTGCCGATTGTCTTTCCGCTGGTGATGGCCTTCGGGGCCGTGCTCGGCATTCTGGGCATTCCAATCCCGGCTGTTGAAACCGGGATTGCTCTCTCAGCTGTCGTTTTGGGCCTCATGATCGCGTTGGCAGTTCGGGCGCCAATCTGGGTCTCAGCTGTTATCGTTGGTCTGTTTGCAATTTTCCATGGCTATGCCCACGGAACTGAACTGCCCATCTCCGCCAATGTCTTCGCCTACGCGCTCGGGTTTGTGCTTGCGACCGGCATGCTGCACATGATCGGGATCGCATTCGGCCTTCTGGTCAAATGGCCCGCCGGACGCATCGCCGTCCGAGGTGCCGGAGGTGTTATATCGCTGGCCGGCTTCGCCTTCCTGGTGGGTGCTGTCTGAGAATGCGGGCAGCCGGACTTGGTCTAGGGATCCTTGTTGGCCTGACTGGGGCGGCGCAGGCCCATAGCCCGGTTCCTGGGATCGAGGGCTTTTATGTCGGCCTGCTGCATCCATTCTCATCGCCCGCACAGATCCTTTTGATCCTCGGTTCCGGGCTTTTGATCGGCGGGTTTCCGAGGGACAGGGTACGCTGGTTGCTGGCAGCTTTTCTTGCCTTTTCCTTCGCTGGTCTCTTCTGGTCCGGCGGCGATGTTTCAGACACGCTGGCCTATATAGTCGCGATCGCAACCAGTGCCTTGGCAGCGGCCTCTGCCAACCGGCTGTTTCCTGCCGCTGTTGGATGTGTTGCGGTCGCAGGCCTTCTTCTCGGAGCAACGTCTGCGCCCGATGGAGGACTGCGGTGGGATCGTCCCGTGACGATGAGCGGCCCCTTTGCGGGGCTCAATATCTTGATGCTCTACCTGTCAGGATGTGTCGTCGTACTAAACGAGCGGGTTCAATGGGCTATGTTGCCGGTCGCGTTCCGGATTGCAGCGGCCTGGATTGCCGCTATTTCATCCATGATGCTCGCGATAAACTTTGCACCAGATCCCTCCATTGCGGCGCTCTAGGGAAAACGCATGACCACAAAAAACTCAGCCGGAATGCCTGAAGAAGACAAACACTCTGAAGTCTCGCTTCTTCGTCGGTTTCTCCGCGAACCTTTATTGCATTTCCTCGTTTTGGCAGCTGGTCTCTTTGTTGCACAGGTCATAATTGGCGGAGATGAGCGGGAGGTGATCGTTGTTGATGCGGAAGCCCAAAAGTATCTCTTTTCCCAAGAGGAAGACCTGCGCCTTCGACCGCTTAACGAGAGTGATAAACAGCGCATTGTCGATACCTTCATTGAGGAGGAAATCCTCGTGCGGGAGGCAAAAGCTCGTGGGTTTACCGACAGTTCGCGTGTCCGGGCGTTGCTTTTGCAAAACATGCGTTTCTTTATCGGGAGCGACATACCCGAACCGACAGAAGACGACTTGCGCGCTCATTTTGAGGCCAATCTGGACGCCTTCACCAGTCCGCCGAGCCTAGATCTGAACCATGTCATGTTCTCAGATCCGGACACGGTACCGGACGGTATTCTGGATTCGCTCAATCAGGCCGAAGATCCCTCCACGCTCGGGGACTTGGACACCCAGCTCGGATACCGTTTGCGGTTCCTCGATCAACGCCGGCTTGTAGGCCTCTTTGGCACCGAACCCGCCAACGACTTGCTCTCAGTCAGCGCAGATGATCGGGACTGGCGCGGTCCCTACGTATCACCAACGGGGTCTATTCATTTTCTTCGTGTGATCAACCGGAACCCGCCGCGCACGCCAACTTATGAACTCGCCCAAGACTGGATCTCGACACATTGGTTGTCGGCAAAATCCGACGAGCTGCTCGATACAGCGCTGGACGATGTGCGGCAAAACTATCTTGTTGTTGTCGAGCCGGTAGACGGCGGTCCGAATGACTAGAGCACACCCAATTGCCGCGCTTGTGTTGTTGGTAATGGCCGCGTGGTTTTCCCCTGCAGCGGCATCAGCACACTCGCTTGGTGTCGATAAAGCCGAGCTTATCGAGACAGCGCCGGGCGCTTACGAGCTTCTCTCAAAGGTTCCACAACGGCTTGCCGGTGCCATCACAACACCCGTCCTGCCAGACCGGTGCACCTTTGAAGGATCGCCGCGCGGAGAACGCGGGTCGTACCAGGTGCTCTTCCGCTTCACCTGCGAGACAGGCCTGACGTCTGACGATCGGCTCATACTTCCCTGGAAGCGCGATGGCGCTTTGCTGACCGTGCACTGGTTCGAGCAAGACCCTCTCACAAGACTCGCCTCACGCCAGGGCGATGCCATCGTTGTTGATCTTGAAGAGTATCTTGCCGGCTCCGGATCCATCGCAAAGGCCGCCACCCGGTACACCAAGCTCGGCTTTGAGCACATTCTCGAAGGGTTGGACCATCTTCTGTTTGTGTTCGCCCTGATGATTGTCGTGCGCAACGGTTGGCGTTTGGTCAAAACCATCACCGCCTTCACCATTGCGCACAGCATCACGCTAGCGCTTGCAACGCTCGGTTATGTCAACCTGCCGTCCGCACCGGTTGAGGCAACGATTGCCCTGTCGATCGTTTTTCTTTGTGTCGAGATTGTTCATGCCGCTCGTGGCCGTATCAGTTTGACGTATCGGTATCCTTGGATCGTCGCCTTTGCCTTCGGCCTTTTGCACGGTCTTGGATTTGCCGGTGCGCTCTCGGAAATCGGCCTGCCGCCGAACGAGATCCCAATCGCGCTTTTGTTCTTCAACATTGGCGTAGAGCTCGGGCAACTGGCCTTCGTGTTCGTGATCTTGATCGCACTGAACCTGCTGTCGGCTCTCCGCTTCGGATTTCCAAGATGGGCAGAGCTTATTCCAACATATGTGCTCGGCACGCTCGCAATGTATTGGACCTTGGAGCGAACCGCGGCAATTGCCGGTCTTTGACAACCATTCCTGAAATCACATCAGCATCCGCGCAAGATTTGGCTGCTCTGCAAAGAAAAGCGCATTCAAATCATCGATCGCCATGGGGCCACCGAAGAGATACCCCTGCCCCAGTTCACAGCCAAGCGCTGTTAGCATGTCGCGCTGTTCAATTGTCTCTATTCCTTCGATGAGCGCCGTGCACTCGAGTGTCTTCACCATGGTCAATGCCATTGCTATTAGGCCATGGCCCGCGTCTCCGTCCCGCAGGATCTTTGTCAGGGACGTGTCGATTTTCACCTCATCCCATTTGTATTGAAGGATACCGGACAAAGCGGACGCCGGTGTACCAAAGTTGTCCAGAGCCAGCGTGACGCCAAGTTTTCGCAGATCTTCCAAGCAACCGTGCACACGGTCGAAAGTGTTAAGAAGCCGGCCCGCTGCGACCTCAACCTTCAACCGCTCGGCGGGCAAACCTGTGCTGCTCAGGCAATCCTCGATCATTGGAGCAACGTCTCCATGGAGCATGTGCGGCACAGACAGGTTGACAGCCAGATCCACGTCCCCGGGCAGCAGCTGGACCTGGGCGCATGCGGTTTCAATGATTTTTCGCTCCAACGGGATAATCAGACCATTCAGCTCGGCGATCGGAATAACCTCTGCAGGTGCGATCCAGCCGAGTTGCGGGTGGTACCAGCGGGCCAAGGCCTCAATCCCGACGATTTGCCCGGTTTTCATATTAAACTGCGGCTGAAAATGCGGTAGGCAATCTTCCTGTTCGAGTGCCTGGAGCAATGCGCGAGAAATGCCGGATTGCCGCTCAGCAACCGCTCGCATGGGCGGCTTGTATGTTCCGATATGTTTGCGACCGGTTCTTATTTCCTCCGAAACCGCCAACAAGGCGTTTTGCAGCCCCGCGCCCGGGTCCCGTTCTTCCTGGTCGACAAAAGCGATCCCCGCGATACTGTTAACTGGATAGATACCGGATCGAATTGTCACTGGCCTGTGAATATGGTCACGCAGGCGAGTGGTATACTCCAAGGCCGTTGTTCCACTCTCCTGATCCATCTTCATGGCAACGAAGAAGCCGCTCCCACTTGCCCGTGCAAGATATGCTGTTTCGGTGCCAAGATTGATCTGGCGCTGGATCCGCTCGGCAATGGCCGCGAGAATGGCATTGCGATCAGGTTCACTTGCAGATCCCGATCCAGTCCAAGGCATGACCAAATCGAGGTAAAGCACGACCAAATCCTGATCGTTGCGACGCTTGGACTGCATTTCCTCGATCTTCTCGATCAAGACCTTTTGGGTCATCAGCCCCGTGGCCGGGTCGTGCCTCAATTCCGCGGTTGCGCGCGCGAGATTGAACCCATCACGTTTTCTTTCGTTGGCGTAGTGCCGCAATCTCCTAAATAGCAAGAAAACCCAGGCACTCAGACTTGCGATCAATCCAGCGCCAACAAGTGACAGGATACGGGCTTGGCGATTAAGGGCCGCGTTGCTTTCCTGAGCAATTGACGACATCCGGTTTTCGGCCAAATGACGGACCTGGTTCAACGAAGTGCCGATCTGGTGAACTTTTGCCAGCGCCTGTTCAATCGAACTTCTGTTATCCAGATCAGAGATCAGTGGCTCAATTGCCCCTGTCATCTCTTTGGCGTCTGCGAGCCGCCGCGTTATGAGAGTTGCTTGCGGGCCAAGTTCCAGTAAAGGGTTTACGTGCCATGAATTCAGGGCGTTCTGAAACCGGACAAAAGCTCTGGCGACCCGGGCTTGATACTCGAAATCGGAGTTGTAAAGCGCACTCGTCAAAAGGCTTTCCAGCCGATGCGTGTTGAGCAAGCTGGAAGACGTAATGAGGGCATGCAAGGCGTCGTCTTTTGCCTTCGCATCCTGCCGTTTCTGAAGCATCTCGACTGCGCTGATCAACAGAACTAACGTCATCGCGATCACGACCAATGGAAGAATATATCGGCTATAACCAGGCCGCCACGTCATACTAACTGTCCCACAAAACTACTTATATTCAGGCAGAACCACGCTGGCAGGAGGCCGGGAGACAGTGCCTCACCGTCCCGGGTGCAGTCCTGGTGGAAGCCAGACAGCAGCTTTCAAAGCGTCGTTTGGGAGACAATGAGCGCAGACAATTAACTGCACTTGAATCCATTAAATGGCATTTTCTTCACCAAGGATATTATCCCTGATAAAACGCGGTACTACTAATGGCATGTTAAACCGATCATAGAAAATCCGACCGCACCTGTCGGAGACGTTGAAGACGCATACTACA
>CALDSI010000461.1 GCA_937911395.1 uncultured Labrenzia sp. | reverse complement strand
CAACTTGTTTGCAGACTATCGGGATCTGCGGGATATCGAGCATCTTGATTGTTTACCTAACCGGGCCAAAGAAGCAGGCTATAAAACAGCGGCATTTCATGCGTTTACGGGCGAATTCTTCGAGCGTGTTTACTGGTATCCAAAAATTGGGTTTGAAAATACTTTCTTCTTGGAAAACCGTGCTGGATTGAATGAGCACGTGCCGATCTCCCATTGCGGCACCACATTTCGTGGTATGTGTGATGCTGATGTCGCACGTTCTGTAGAGGATTTTCTGTTAGCTGACAGTTCCGGCGCGAAGTTCGCGTATTGGCTGACTTTAAATTCTCACAAACCTGTAGGCCGCAATGAAGTGCCAGATCGCCTGAATTGCGGGAATGGCGGTGTGTTTGACGATCAAGAGCTGTGCCGGATGGCGGAGCACTGGTTGAACATATCCCATCTCGTTTCTGATATTGCGATGAACCCTTTATTGCGTGACACAGAAATTCTACTGGTTGGAGATCACCAGCCGCCGTTGTTTACGCGTCATGGAAGGCGCCAATTTCGAGAAGAACGCGTCGCTTGGATGCACCTTAAGCCGAAAAGTCAGAGCGAAAATCACTTTGATCTTGCGACAATTAATGCAGCTTTTTCCACCCACTAAACCTCGGTGGACAATTGGTTCGCCGCTCACGTTTAAAGGTCGAATAGCTTAGAGCGCGTATACACATCGCCATTGCGACGAGATCGCATAGAAACGAGCATGATAATGTCAAACTGACCGATGCAGGCGTGCATCGGTCGTTTATTCTGATGCCAGCTGTTAACTAAAAACACTGTCACAATGGGGTGCAGATCTCAGACGAACCCTACAAAACTCTTCATGTGAAAGCGGCCATTGGCAGCGTCAGGCGCGTGGCTCTGGTCGATGGGGCAGGCTTTGCGGGCCCGGCATCCGGTCCAGCATCCGGCATCTGGTGTGCTGCCCAGATACTCAAGGCAACGGGGGATGTCGTAGCCGGTGTCCAATTGAATGGCGTCGACCGGGCAGGCCGTCAGGCAGGGTTTTTCCTTGCATGTGACGCATGGACCTGGTGTGTCTAAGCGGGTGGGGATGTCCAGGTCATCGGCGGACAGAAGGGCCGCTCTGAGCCCGGCCCAAGGGCCGTATATTATGTGTGTCAGAAGTCCAAACGGGCTCTGGGAGAACCCTCCGCACTTCAAAGCCCATTTTTGAAACGGATGATAGGGCGGGCCGTCAAACGGAAAGAGTGGCTCGAAGTCGAAGTCCGCGGCAAGTTCGCTCAAAACCCGCCGTGTGTACCGGTCCATCGGATCCGGCTTGCCATCTTCAGCTTCCGGCGCCGCCTTGAAGGTGGGCCACAATCCGGGGCCGGTGCTGCCGACAATTAGCAGGGTTTTGGGCGCAGAGCCCCCGCCGGTTTCCGGCACATGGTCTGTTTCCTCCGGCTGAAAACCCCCGACCAAAAGAAAACCCGCCGCAACAAGCTTTTCGGAAAAGCGGGATGCGGCGGGTGCGTTCATGGCTCAGCCGAGCCGATTGCGCTTGGCAAGCGTGCGCAGGCGCAGAGCGTTCAGCTTGATGAAACCGGCAGCGTCTTTTTGATCGTACGCACCGTGGTCATCCTCAAAGGTCACCAGCTCTTCTGCGTAGAGTGAATAAGGTGATGCACGTCCAACGACGATGACGTTGCCCTTGTAGAGTTTCAGGCGAACGGTGCCTGTGACGTGCTCCTGGCTCTTGTCGATCAGGGCCTGCAGCATTTCCCGCTCAGGCGAGAACCAGAAGCCGTTGTAAATCAGCTCGGCGTAGCGCGGCATCAACTCGTCTTTGAGGTGGCCTGCGCCGCGATCGAGCGTGATCGACTCCATGGCCCGGTGGGCTTGCAGCAGGATCGTGCCGCCCGGGGTTTCATAGATGCCGCGGCTCTTCATGCCGACAAACCGGTTTTCAACCATGTCCAGGCGGCCAATGCCGTTGTCACGGCCATAGTCGTTGAGCTTTGCGAACAATGTGGCCGGGGACATTTTTTCGCCGTTCAAAGAAACCGCATCGCCCTTTTCAAAGCCGATCTCGATTTCTGTGACAACGTCCGGGGCCTCGGTCGGGTCAACGGTGCGCTGGAACACATAGTTCGGCGCTTCCTCGTTCGGATCTTCCAGCACCTTTCCTTCGGAAGACGAGTGCAGCATGTTTGCGTCGACCGAGAACGGGGCTTCGCCGCGCTTGTCTTTCGGCACCGGGATCTGATTCTTCTCGGCGAAGTCCAAGAGGTCGGTCCGGGACTTGAAGGTCCAGTCCCGCCACGGCGCGATCACCTTGATGTCCGGGTTGAGGGCATAGGCGGAGAGCTCGAAGCGCACCTGGTCATTGCCCTTGCCGGTTGCGCCGTGAGCCACTGCATCGGCGCCGGTTGCTTCGGCGATCTCGATCAACCGCTTGGAGATCAGCGGGCGAGCAATCGAGGTGCCGAGCAGGTAGACGCCTTCATAAACGGCATTGGCCCGGAACATCGGGAAAACGAAATCGCGAATGAATTCTTCGCGCAGGTCATCAATGTAAATTTCCTTGATGCCCATCATCTCGGCTTTTTTGCGCGCCGGCTCCAGCTCCTCTCCCTGTCCGAGATCTGCCGTGAAGGTTACAACTTCGCAGCCGAGTTCGGTTTGCAGCCATTTCAGGATGATGGACGTGTCGAGGCCGCCGGAATAGGCCAGCACGACTTTCTTGATGTCACCATACGCCATTGAGGGAGGATCCAGTTCGTGAGTTGTGCGGAAAGGTCCGCTTCGTTGAAATTTTGCGGCAATTTAGCCGGTTCTATTCGCCGTGCAAGCCCCAGAAGTGTGCAAAGGATCGCCGTTTCAATGATCCTGTGCTGCAAACACGCGTAGAGCGGGCCGCAAAGAGGGTTGCAATTGCCAGCCGGGCGTCTGAGGGTGTCGGAAGTGCGGAGCTTAACCATGTGGGGGCTGGCGCGGAGGACCCATGAACCTGATTGACTTCAAGCTCGATAGCTATGACTACCTGACCTTCTTGATCGGTGTTCTAGCGGTTATCGCCTTTTTCTATGTCATGATCACGCTGGGCGGTCTTCCGGGTAAACTCGCGGAAAAGCGCAAGCACCCGCATGCTGAATCTGTGAAACTGGGCGGTTGGATCGGTCTTTTTACGGTCTTTCCCTGTATCCACGCGTTGATGTGTTCCTACCACGACTCCCTGACATTCGACATCCGCAAGCTTCCGAAGGGGGGTGAAATCAAGACAAACGAAGACACCGGGGTTGGAGGACTGGAAACGCTGTTGGCGACGCCGGCGCTGTCCAGTGCGTCCGATGTAGCGAGGCTCAGGTCAGCGCGCAATCAGAAGAGCAGCCAAAGTCCGGGGGCGCGGCATGACGATCGCCCTTCTGATTCTTGGGGCCTATGGCATCTTTGCCTGGCTGGTTTTCTACAAATTCAAGCTTCTGAAGTTCAACGTTGCCTGGGGTGTGGTGACCTTCTGGGTTGGCTTTCATGTCCTTTTCCTGCTGGTCGTGTTCTTGCGTTTCTTCGCCCCATACACAATTGACGGACATGTGATCCGCCAGACAATCCAGATCGCACCCCGACAGCCGCATCCGACCTTGTTGCAAGAGGTGTTCGTCACTCAGAACCAGCCGGTAAAGAAGGGCGACAAACTCTATCAGTTTGAATCAACGCTGTATGACGCCCAGCTTGCAGAAGCGCAGGCCAACCTCGTCGAGGCGCAGCAAAATGCACTGATCCTTCAGGAAGATGTCGCCTTGGCGCAGGACCAGTTGGCTCAGGCTGAGGCCAATGAAACTTTCGCCGCTGAGCAGGTCAAGCGCTATACGGATCTTGTTCCGAAAGGCGGTGCCCGCCAGGAAACGCTGGATCAATGGACCGCGCAATTGGCAGGGGCGAAAGCACAAGTGGCCGAGGCCGAAGCGAATGTGACGAAAGCCCAACTTGCGGTCGCGGCGCAAATCGATGGTGTGAATGCCCAGGTGGCCGCAGCTCAAGCCCAGGTCGACCAGGCGCAGTATTACGTGGATCAGACGACGATCTATGCGCCGGAGGATGGCCGGAGCATCAGTCAGCAGGCGCGGCCCGGACTTGTTGTCGGTGGCTTCCGGATCGCCTCCATCGCCGCGTTTGTTGCGGATGCAAATCCCTATTTCCTTGGGACCTTCTATCAGGAACACCTGAAATTCGTGGAGCCCGGCCAACCGGTTGAAGTTGCGCTGGATATTTATCCCGGTCAGGTGTTTACCGGAAAAGTGAAAGCGATTTGGGAAGGGACCGGGCAAGGTCAGATCAAACCGAGCGGAAATGTGCCGAACTTCCTGTTCATGCATCCGCAGGGGCGGTTTGCAGTTGAGATTGTCATGGATGAAGATCCGGCCCTCAAGAGGTTTCCGGGCGGGGCTCATGGAGCTGCGGCGATTTACACGGGCGGCGGAGGAGAATGGGTATCCGTGCTGCGCCGGGTGAATATGCGGTTGTATGCGTGGGTGAATTTCATCATCCCGTTTGATGTGTAGGTGATGTTGGTGAGCGTGTTCCGACAATTGGGTTTGATTGCCAGCGTTGCAGGCGCCGCCCTCCTGTCCGGGTGTATGGTCGGTCCCGATTTTGAACGTCCCGAAGCACCCGTGCTTGACAGATGGGGCAAGGGCGCAAACCTCACCATTGATCACCGCACCGGCTTTACGCCCCGCAGCGCTGCCTCCGTGCCGTGGTGGCAAGATTTCAAGGACGAAACGCTGAATGGCCTGATCGCGGAGGCCTATCGCCAAAATGTGGAGCTGCAGGCTTCCGGTGTCAGGGTCTACCAGGCGCGCGCGCAGCTCGGTATCGCGCGCGGCGAGCTGTTTCCTCAGGTCCAGCAGTTGAAAGGAAACTCGGAAAACATCCGGTTCAGCACGCAGGATCCGATCATCCGAGACCTTGAGCGCGCCGGGCTGGTGGACAGCCACATCTCGCGCGTTTCTGCAGGATTTGACGCGGCGTGGGAAATTGACATCTGGGGCAAGATCCGCCGGGACGTTCAATCCGCCAAGGCCAACTTGAACGCCAACCTGGCATCCTATGATGATGCGCTGGTGACGCTCACCGGGGATATTGCTGCGACATACGTTACCATCCGGGAGCTGCAGAAACTTGTTGCCTCGAGCCGGAAAAATGCCGCGCTTCAGAAAAAGTCTCTGAACCTTACTCAGCTCCGGCTGGATAACGGCGTTGCGTCCCAGTTGGATGTTCATGAAGCGACCGTTCTTTACAACAACACGCTTGCGGCCATTCCGGGCTATGAAGCCGAACTTGCGCAGGCCTACAACGCCATGAGTGTGCTGTTGAGCGAGCCGCCGGGTAAAATGAAAGCCCGCTTTTCCGGCCGGTCTGGCTTTCCCCGGGTGCCGGCGGAAGTCGCGATCGGCGTTCCGGCGGACATGTTGCGCCGCCGGCCCGACATTCGTCAGGCTGAGTACATTGCAGCTGCCCAATCGGCACAAATCGGCGTGGCAAAGGCAGATCTCTTCCCGGCCTTCACCATTGCTGGGGCAATCGGTGTACGGGCAGATGATTTTTCAAATCTCTTTACGGGCGGGGCAACAACAGCCCTCTTCAATCCCGGTTTTTCCTGGAATTTCCTGAACTACGGCCGGATCCAGAACAATGTCCGGGTGCAAGACGCCAAGTTTCAGGAAGCCTTGCTGAACTACGAAAACACTGTGCTGTCCGCTTATGCGGAAGTGGAAAACGCGCTGACCGGGTTTTTGCGATCCAAGCAGCAGGCGCTATATCTTCGGCGGAGTTTGAGGGCCGCTCGCAGCTCTGTCGGTGAGGTTGAAGCCCAATATGAAGACGGCACAGCGTCCTACAATCGCGTGGTCGATGCGCAAAAGAGCCTGCTTGTCGCCGAGGAGCGGCTGATTGCTGCGGAAGCGAATGTGCTGACCAACCTCGTAGCGGTTTACAAGGGGCTCGGTGGCGGCTGGGTGCCGGAAAATGTCGATGGCCTGATTTCCGACAAGACTCGACAGCAAATGGCGGACCGGACACGCTGGGGTCAGCTTCTGGATAACCCGGTGGGACCTTCGGGGAAAAGCTAGGATCAGGACCTTGGGAACTGATCAAGCAGACTTTATTGCGGCTTCAGTTTCAGGTGCAGCATATTGCGCCAGGAACAGATCGACACTTTCGTTGATGATCTTGTCCATCTCGTCGCGTTCGGCGACCCGATTGGCATAGATGTTCGGAAAAAAGCTGCGCGACTTGATAAGGCCAAGGAACTGTTCTGCTGCGACAGCCGGATCTTGAACCGACAAACGCCCATCGGATGTTGCCCGCTCCATGAATTCTGCGAAAATGCTGAGCTTGGTCATGCGGGCGTTCATGTCCGCCGCCAGTTCCGGATCCCGGATCGTTTCGCTCATCACCATGCGGGCAAGGTTCATGAAGCACGGAGAAACCATCAGCTCGCCTTCGGCCCAGCCGAGTTCGATTAAGGCATCGCGGATCGGTTTGTCCCGGTCATAAGGGACTTCAAGCGCTGAATTGACCTGGTCTGCCAGGCACTGGTTGATCGCTTTGAAAAGCGTTTCCTTGCTTTCGAAGTGATTGTAGACGGTGCGTTTGGAAACCTGCGCCCGTTCCGAAATCCGGTCCATGCTTGCACCGGCAAAACCTTTTTCCTGGAACTCGGCGATGGCCGCTTCGACGATTTGTTTCTTTTTCTGGTCGGATACCGACATTGTTTACCCAGCGCTTCTTATCGCTCTTTAATCCCAAAATTTGAGCCCTATGTAAACTACGGCGTTTACAGATGCAGATCTAGAGATTACACTGCACAGTGTAGTTTACATCCTTCAGCCAGTCTAGGCCAGCCAAGGGAGACGCCTCCTCATGTCTGTAACTTTGAAAATTAACGGGGAAACGCGCACGCTTGATGCGGATCCCGAGAGCCCTCTGCTGTGGGCTCTGCGCGACGAGCTCGGAATGACCGGCACCAAATTCGGGTGCGGCATCGCCTCATGCGGTGCTTGCACGGTCCACTGGGACGGTATGCCGATCCGTTCTTGCCAAACCATGGTCGGTGACCTTGAGGGCGCCGAAATCACCACAATCGAAGGCGTCAACGGCAAAGCCGCCAAAGCCGTTCAGGAAGCCTGGAACGAGCTGGACGTGCCGCAATGCGGGTACTGCCAGTCCGGTCAGATCATGGCAGCCACGGCGCTTTTGACCGACACTCCAAAACCGACCGACGAAGATATCGACGCCGCCATGGACGGAAACGTCTGCCGCTGCGCGACCTACGCCCGGATCCGCAAGGCGATCCATGCCGCAGCCGACAAGATGGAGGCCTAAGTCATGTTGCATCTCCTTCAAAAACCCCTTGAAGCTCCCAAGCCGAGCCGCCGGACATTCCTGAAAATGTCAGCCGGTGCAGTTGGTGGCCTGGTCATCGCAGCCAAGATGCCCAACACGGCGAAGGCCGCTGCCGATGCGGGTGAATTTGTTCAGCCGTTTGTGCATATCCGCCCGGACAACACGGTCGTTGTCTTGTCCAAGCACCTCGACAAGGGGCAGGGCACGGCAAACGGTCTGGCAACATTGGTTGCCGATGAACTCGACGCTTCTCACGAGCAAATCGTGCTGGAGCTAGCGCCTTCCAATCCGCAGCTCTATGCCAACAGTTTGTTCGGCGTTCAGGGCACGGGCGGTTCAACAGCCATGCCGAATGCCTTCATGCAGTACCGCCAGGCGGGTGCTGCAGCAAAGGCGATGGTTGTCTCCGCGGCTGCCAAGGAATGGGGCGTCCCGGCCAATGAAATCGCCGTTTCCGGTGGTGTTGTGTCCCACTCTTCCGGTAAATCGGCAACGCTCGGTGAGCTTGCAGGTTTGGCAGCAAACGAAGATGTTCCGGCTGAACCGGCCCTGAAAACACCGGACCAGTGGGTCTATATCGGCAAGTCTTTTCCGCGCAAGGACGTCAAGAACAAGACAGTTGGTGCGCCGAACACCTACACCATCGACTTCAATCGCGAGGGAATGCTGACCGCAACGGTTGCGCGGTCACCGCGGTTTGGCGGCACGGTCAAGTCCTTTGATGCGACTGAAGCCAAGAAGGTTGCAGGTGTCGTCGACATCTTCCAGATCCCAAATGGCGTTGCCGTGGTCGCAGAAAGCACCTGGCCGGCCATCAAGGCGCGCGATCTTCTGGAGATCGAGTGGGACGACAGTGCAGCCGCGACCCGCTCCACTGACGCAATGCTGACCGAACTCA
>CALDSI010000460.1 GCA_937911395.1 uncultured Labrenzia sp. | reverse complement strand
ATCTCACACGGCCGGACAAGCTCTCCCAGGCGGTGTCTTACGTCAAAGCACAACAGAGCGGGCTTTGGCACAGGGCCGCCGACGGCTCGGAGCTGGAACGATTGTCGCCGCCGGCAGATCCGGTATTCGACTTTGAGGCATTGAAAGACTGCCGCGATCAGTTCATTCAATTCGATCAGGATTGGAACGACTGGTTTGCCGAGCAGGCTATCGAGCCGCTTCGCCTGTCCTACGACGATCTGTGTGGCGACCCACAAACCGAACTCAAAAGGGTTTTGACCGCCCTCAACCTTCCGCCATCCGCGGCAGATCCTGTCCAGCCAGGCGTTGCCAAACTCGCAGACAGCATTAACGCGGACTGGATCAAGAGGTTTCAGGACCAGGCTGCTACAGGCTCCTGAACTGGGTCAGCCGGACCTGCCTGACAAAAAATCCATATAACCAAATGAAGACGCTGCGGCAGGCATTTTTCTTGACCGCTGTCCAACCCGCGCGTTTACTTCCAGTTGCGCCTGTCACCTGAGGTCAATTCCGTCCACTTGCGAGACGGCCAGGCACAGGCGAATTGGGAGGAAAAGCATGACAATCAGACCTGATCCGACGTTTTATGCGTCGCCGAAAATCGCCATGGAAGCCCCTGCGGAAACGCTCGCTTTCACTTTGATGTTGAGCCCGGATTTTTCGCAGCCCGACGGTCTGGCCGTCGTTGATGTCGATCCGAAGTCAAAGACTTACGGACAAATTCTGCACTCCGTCATGATGCCCAATACGGGCGATGAATTTCACCATTTCGGCTGGAACGCCTGTTCCTCCGCCCTCTCCCCTTTGACCGGGCATGCATTCCTGGAGCGCCGCTATCTGATCATTCCCGGCATCCGGTCGAGCCGGATTTACGTCATTGATGTCAAGGAGCCGCTCAAGGCCAAGATCCACAAGATCATCGAGCCGGAAGAAGTCTTTGAAAAGACAGGTTACTCCCGCCCCCATACCATCCATTGCGGTCCGGAAGGTATTTACGTCTCCACCCTTGGCGGCGGCGGTGAGGACGGAACGGACGGGCCTCCCGGCATTTTCATCATGGACTGCCAGACATTCGAGATCATAGGCCGGTATGAGATCGAACGCGGCGTTCAGGACAAACACTATGATTTCTGGTGGAACCTGCCGCGCGACTATATGGTCTCGTCCGAGTGGGCGCTGCCGCCACAATTCGAAAACGGCATTGTCCCGGAAGATCTCCTCAGCAACAAGTATGGCCACAAGATTCACTTTTGGGATCTGCGCGGCCGTAAGAACATCCAGACGATTGATCTTGGCGAAAACCATCAGATGGCGCTGGAGATCCGCCCTGCGCATGATCCAGTCAAGCAGTATGGCTTTGTTGGTGTGGTCGTTGACACGACCAATCTGGAAGGCGCAATCTTCACCTGGTGGCGGAACGACGATGGGACGTTTGAAGCCAAGAAAACCATCACAATAGCTCCGCAACCGGCCGATGCCGAAGATCTGCCACCGTTGCTGGCCGGGTTCGGCGCGGTTCCGGCCCTGGTTACCGATATCGATCTCAGCCTGGATGACAAGTTCCTGTATGTCTCGTGCTGGGGCCAGGGCGAAATGCACCAGTATGACGTCTCCGACCCAATGAACCCGAAACTGGCCGGCAAGGTCGAGATCGGTGGGATCGTCAAGAAAACCAAACATCCCAGCGGCAAGGATTTCGGCTACGGCCCGCAGATGGTTGAGATCAGCCGCGACGGAAAACGGGTGTTCTGGACCAATTCGCTCTACTCCACCTGGGATGACCAGTTCTATCCAGGCGAACGGGGTGCGGCGATGGTCGTTGCCCACGTTCAGGAAGGCGGCGGACTGGAGCTTGATCCTGACTTCTACGTCGAGTTCCCGAAAGGCTACCGAAGCCACCAGATCCGGCTTGAGGGCGGGGACTGCTCAACCGACAGCTTCTGCTATCCGTCTGTCTAGGGCGGGTCGCATTTAATCGGTTTCATTTGACCGAGACGATTTTTGTTTCTGGCGAGGCGTGGTCCGCGCGGTGGTGCGGGGTACCATAAGCGGACCACAACAAAGCCAGAGGCAAAAATTGTCCGGCCAGAAGGGTGAGCGAACTGAGCCCATCGAATGAACCCGATTAAACGCGACCCGCTCTGGAGACCGAACTTGTCAGACTTCATGACCTCGGCGGCGGGCCTTTGGCTCGTCGTTGTGGCCTCAGGCATTTATCACGGCATCAATCCCGGTATGGGCTGGCCCCTTGCCGTGTCCGCAGCGCTGTTCGAAGGCCAGCGGACCGCCCTGCTCCGTGCGCTGGCAGCACTCGGCTTCGGCCACCTGCTCGCCATGCTCGGCATTCTTTTGCCCTTTGCGGTGATGTTTGTGCTGGTCGAGTATCAACGGGAAATCAGAATTGGCGCTTCGTGCCTCGTGATCGCAGCCGGGCTCTACCTCGTTATCAACCGGCGCCACCCGCGCTTCTTGTCCCGGGTCAAACCGTCCCGCCTTGCGCTCTGGTCGTTTCTGGTTGCCATGGCGCATGGTGCGGGACTGATGCTTGTCCCGATCTATCTGGGTCTCTGCGTGCCAGGCGGTCCGGGACCCGACTACGGTGCGCCTGTTCAGCTCATGAGTTTCAATATAGGCATTGCCCTTGGTGTCGCCGTTCTTCACACCGCAGCGATGATCCTCTCGGGCGGCGCTGTCGCTTACGCGGTCTACCGTATTCTAGGACTGAAATTCGTCTCCCAGAGCTGGTTCAATCTGGATGTGGTCTGGGCTCTCAGCCTCATCCTGGTCGGCGGCATCGGACTGTGGGCGGCGCTTTGAAGGAGCACCGCCCGTCTGTTTTTGTGAGCCAGTCTGTTACCGCACAAGAATGTTCTTGAACTGCCAGGGGTCGCTGGTGTCGAGGTCTTCAGGGTAAAAGCCCGGACGGCCATCAAGCGGGGTCCAGTCGGTGTAATAGCCTTTCACTGGCCCCAGATACGGCTTCTGGATTTCCAGGCAGCGCTTGTAATCCATCTCGTCTGTTTCAACGATCCCGGCTTCCGGGTTTTCCAGCGCCCAGACCATGCCGGCAAGAACAGCGGACGTGACCTGAAGACCGGTCGCATTCTGGTACGGCGCCAGCTTGCGGGTTTCTTCAACGGACAATTGGGAGCCGTACCAATAGGCGTTCTTCTTGTGCCCATAGAGAAGGACACCCAGCTCATCGATGCCGTCCTGGATTTCGCTCTCATCAAGTACGTGTATTTTTTCCTGGATCTTGCCTGCCGACCCGATGAGCTCATGCAACGACAAAACCGCAACATTTGCCGGATGATAGGCGTAGTGACAGGTCGGACGGTATTTCAGCTTCTTGCCCCCCTCCAGCGTGAAGTAATCCGCGATCGAAATCGCCTCGTTGTGGGTCACGAGGAAGCCGTATTGCGGTCCAGGTGTCGGGCACCAGGTGCGGACACGGGTGCTGGCTCCTGGCTGCTCCAGATAGATTGCAGCCCGGCAGCCCTTCTTGTGCTCCTTGGCGTTCTTTGGCTTCCAGGTTTCGTGTGTTCCCCAGCCGAGTTCGGCCGGCTGAAACCCTTCTGACAGGAAGCCCTCCACCGACCAGGTGTTCCAGAACTCGTCCATCGGCTTGGGCTCTTTGGCGCGCTGGGTATCGCGCTCGGCGATGTGGATGCCCTTGACGCCGACCTTTTTCATCAGCTTCGCCCAGTCCTTCTGGCTGGACGGTTCATCGAATTTGACGCCGGTGTCTGTCGCTATATCGACGAGCGCCTGCTTGACGAACCAGGACACCATGCCAGGGTTGGCACCGCAGCACGACACAGCCGTGGTTCCGCCGGGGTTCTTCTTCTTTTCCTTGCGGACCGTCTCGCGAAGCGCATAGTTCGTCCGGTCGGCGGCCTTCGCTGTGTCGTCGAAGTAAAAGCCGGGCCAGGGCTCGACGACTGTATCGATGTAGAGCACACCGAGGTTGCGGCAGAACTTCATGAGGTCGAGGGAGGACGTGTCAACCGACAAGTTCACAACAAATCCTTGTCCCTCGCCTTCGCTTAGCAAAGGCGTCAGCACTTCCTCGAAGTTTTCCGGGGTCAGTGCCACTTTCTGGAACTTGTAACCCTTGTCCGTCACCAATTTGGCATCGGTATCAACCGGGTCAATTACGGTGAACCGGGACTTGTCGAATTTGAAGTGACGCTCGATCAGCGGCAGCGTCCCTTTGCCGATCGACCCGAGACCGATCATCACAAGCGGACCCGTGATCGTGCCATGGACCGGCTGGGATTTTCTTGCGGCTGCTTTCGCCGGCGACTTTCGGGTCACCGGCTTCTTTGCAGGCGTTTTGGCAGGTGTTGTTTTAGCTGCAGAGGCCTTGGCCGCTGTAGCGGTTTTGGCTGCTGCGGCCGGTTTGGCCACCGCAGACTTTTGAGCGGCTGGTTTGGTCGCTGTTGTCTTGGTTGCTCGGGGTTTCTTTGGAGCCGCCTTCGACGCAGCAGGCTTGGCGGCTGCGGGTTTTGCAGCAGCGGCCTTTGCCGATGCAGCGGTTTTGGATGCTGCAGCTGGCTTCGCTGTCGCAGACTTGGCAGCGGCTGACTTGGCAGGGGCTGACTTGGCTGCCGACTTGGCGGCAGACGCCCTTGTCGTAGCTGTTTTGGTGGCAGCCGGTTTAGAAGCAGCTTTGGACGCCGCGGGTTTGCGTGCAGCAGAGCCAGCGGCCGGCTTGGCCGCGGCTGTGGTCTTGCTGGCAGAGGCTTTGGTGCGGGACGTTCTCGAACCGGACGCACTCCCGGTGGTCGTTTTCGCTGCAGCTGGTTTGCGGCGGGTTGCCGGTTTCACCGCTGCGGTTTTTGGTGCGTCGCCCTTCGGGTCGTCTGTCATATTCCAAAGCTCCATTCATTGTCCGGTTCGCTGCTTCGAATGCATGTACGAGCCCGGTAATTCTTGTTTCCCCTTACACAAAAGCGCACTGATTGCGCCCCATTGTAGGCGTGACAATTTATGCCCGGAAGCGCAAGACTTCCGGGCAAATTTACAATTCGATTGAGTGTAGTTATGCGAGCTTGGAAAGCGCAAGACCATCGCCGGCGTCGGAAAAGGACGCAATGGGATCGAGCACACCGGCTGCAAACAGTGTTCCGTCCAATCCGGCCAAATGACCGGGTGCAATCTCAAGCCCAAGAAAGCGGCGATAGTCCACCGGTCCCAGCAGCGTTACATCTTCCAGCAGACCAACGGCAAAGCCAAAGCGCTCGTAGTAGGGCAGATCCCCAACGAGCAGAATTGAGCCATGACCATGGAGGGCCGCCTGGTTGAGTGCATGCCGCATCAACCGGCCGCCGACCTTCAGGCCACGGCACTCAGGGTCCACCGCAAGAGGGCCAAGCAGCAGGGACTGGTGCCCCCAGCGGTCCGCCACCGCCCATAGCCGCACAGTGCCGACAACCGTCCCGTTGGCGTCAAGCGCAGTGAAGGCGAACACCGGAATACGGCCTTCTCTCAGGCGTTCCGATGTCTTCAAATGCCGGTCGAGGCCGAAACTCAGGTCGAGCAACGCCTCGCGGGCACAGACATGCGCCTGCGCCTCGTCAACAATCTCGATCATGGCTTTGCGTCAGATGACGTAGGAGGCCAGCGGCGCAAAGCCGTTGAACCCAACCGACGAATAGGTCGTGGTGTAGGCACCACAGGCTTCGATCAGGACCTTGTCACCAATCGACAGGCTTACCGGCAACTCATACGGCGTCTTTTCGTACAGAACATCGACGCTGTCGCAGGTCGGACCGGCCAGCACACAAGGCGCAGTGCGATCCCCGTCACACGGTGTCTTGATCGGATACCGGATGGCTTCGTCCATTGTTTCGGCCAGACCGTGAAACTTGCCGATGTCCAAATAGACCCAGCGGACTTCATCCGTCTCGGATTTTTTGGTAATCAGAACGACTTCCGCTTCGATCAAACCAGCGTTGCCGACCATGCCGCGGCCCGGCTCGATGATGGTCGACGGCAAACGGTTGCCGAAATGCTTGGACAGCGCCTGAAAAATGGCTTCGCCGTACCGCGGCACGCCCGGAACGTCTTTCAGGTAGCGGGTCGGGAAGCCCCCACCCATGTTGACCATTTTCAGTTCGATGCCGCGCAGCGCCATTTCCCGGAAGACGCCTGCCGCCATGGCGAGAGCGAAATCCCAGGCTTGGAGGTTGGCTTGCTGGGAGCCGACGTGGAAGGAGACACCATAGGCTTCGAGACCGTGACGGTGGGCGTGTTCAAGGACGTCGGGCGCCATTTGAGGGTCGCAGCCGAATTTGCGGGAGAGTGGCCACTCTGCGCCGACACCGTCACACAGGACGCGGCAGAAGACGCGCGATCCAGGCGCGACCCGCGCGATTTTTTCGACTTCTTCGACGCAATCGACGGCGAAGAGACGGACACCGAATTCAAAGGCACGCGCAATGTCCCGCTCCTTCTTGATTGTGTTGCCATAGGAAATGCGGGACGCATCGGCACCGGTTGCCAGAACCATTTCGATTTCGCCGACAGAGGCGCAGTCGAAGGAAGAACCGAGGCTTTCCAGGAGGTTCAGGATTTCAGGCGCCGGGTTGGCTTTCACCGCATAATAAACGGACGTGTCCGGCAGAGACCGGGCAAAGGCTTCGAAATTGTCACGGACGATGTCGAGATCGACAACCACGCATGGACCATCTTCGTCGCGTCGGCGGAGGAATTCGCGGATACGTTCGCTCATGGGGATTACCCCTTTCCAATGTCTGGCTGCAGCCGCCATTAAAAATCGCTGTTAGGCGCTGCAGTTTCACGTCGCAGGGTGCCAAAGATGCGAGAGCGCCTCCCCGGGATGGAACCGGAGGGCATACCAAGGATCTTCAGCGACGGTTGGGCCATGCAGCACCGTGTTTTGGATGCGCAAAGCTTTCCCGCGTCGGGAATGCCGTTGATTGGATCGGGAGAAACCGAACCGCACGTCGGGCAAGGATGTAACAAGTGCCTCTTCTGTTACCCCGGAGGTTGGAAACCCCGGCAGAGACCAAAAGGGCCCTCTTACGTCGTTGCTTTAAGCCGTCCGGATTGACTGCCCCGCCCCTTGGCGGTGTTTCTTGGCAGCTACCCCTTAAGAGATTTCATAGAAATCCCATGAACGTCCACGGGCACGTGCGAATTTGGGCAGGGTGTGTATGACCCGATTTGCCCCCTTGCGCAACAGGAATTTATCACATGTC
>CALDSI010000459.1 GCA_937911395.1 uncultured Labrenzia sp. | reverse complement strand
CTGACGGCGAACGCTCCGGATGTTGCGACCTGGTATGCGGCAAACCGGATGCGCCCCTATGTCGAAGCTGGGCTTTTCGAAGATGTGTCCGACCTGTGGGACGGCACCGAAATCGGTGAAAACCTTGCATCCACAAAAGGTGCGCTGACCATCGATGGCAAGCAGTGGGGTGTGCCTTACACCTACTATCAATGGGGTGTTTACTACCGCAAAGACATCTTTGATGAGTTGGGTCTCTCCGAGCCGACCACTTGGGAAGAGGAAAAAGCCAACTGCCAGAAGATCATTGATGCTGGCAAAAAGTGCTACACGATCGGCACCAAGTTCCTTTGGACGGCCGGTGGCTGGTTCGACTACCTGAACATGCGCACCAATGGCTTCGATTTCCACATGGACCTGCTGCAGGGCAAGGAAAAGTGGGATTCTGAAAAGGTCCGGGCGACATTCGCCAATTGGCGCGAGCTCATCGACATGGGCGCCTTCATCGACAATCATCAGACCTACAGCTGGCAGGAAGCGCTGCCGTTTATGGTCCAGGGCGATGCTGCAGCGTACCTGATGGGCAACTTCGCCGTTGCACCGCTGCGCGATGCTGGTCTGACTGATGATCAGCTGGATTTCTACCAGTTTGTCGAAATCACGCCGGGCATTGAAAAGGCCGAAGATGCGCCAACCGATACCTTCCACATTCCGGCCAATGCGCAGAATAAAGAGAATGCCCGCGAGTTCCTGAAGTATGTGGTGTCTCCGGACGTCCAAACCTGGATCAACGATGGTAAGAACCTCGGCCAGCTTCCAGTCAACGCGAAATCGTCCGTTGATCAGGACAAGTTCCTGGAACAGGGCTTTGAAATGCTGTCGACGAACTCGCCAGGTGGTGTCGCGCAGTTCTTCGATCGGGATGCTCCGGCTGAAATGGCAAAAGTTGCCATGGAAGGCATGCAGGAGTTCATGGTCAAGCCGGACAATCTGGACAAGATCCTGGCCCGTTTGGACCGGTCGGCCAAGCGTATCTACAAGGACTAAGTCCGATCTGATGAAACGGGCAGGGTGTTTCGGCACCCTGCCTTAAACTCCTGTTCTGCCAGCCGGCGGAACCAGAGACGACCTCTTCCAACGAGTTTCCGAATGGCCTACACGACGGACGGCCACCAGACATCGTGGTGGCACAGGAACCAGCAACAGTTGACACCTTGGCTCTTTCTGGCCCCTGGAATCCTGTTTTTTCTGTTTTACGTCATCTTTCCAATTTTCCAGTCCTTCAATTTGTCACTTTACGAGTGGGATGGACTTGGAGAAGCGGAGTTCGTTGGCCTTTACAATTACGAAGAGCTCTATTGGGATGACGCGTTTTATACGTCGCTCAAAAACAACGTCATTTGGCTCGTTCTCTATCTGGCCGCGATCCCTGCAGGCTTATTCATTGCTTTGTTTTTGAACCAGACGGTGACAGGAATCCGGCTTTATAAGTCGCTGTTTTTCTTTCCCTTCGTGATTTCTCAAGTGGTTGTCGGACTGGTCTTTACCTGGTTCTATGACCCAACGTTCGGCATCTTGAACGTCTTGCTCGGATCTGTCGGTCTCCCGCCGATCAATGTTCTGGGGGACGAAAATTGGGTGACCATCGGGATCATCGTTGCCGGGCTCTGGCCGCAGACTGCGTATTGCATGATCCTTTATCTGACGGGATTGAACGCCGTTGATCCGGAACAGATCGAGGCGGGGCGTCTCGATGGTGCAAAAGGCTGGCGGATGCTTTGGTACATTATCATTCCGCAGCTGCGCCCGGCGACCTTCATTGCTTTCGTTGTGACCATTATCGGTGCGCTCCGGTCCTTTGACCTCATTTCGATCATGACCAACGGCGGGCCGTTTGGCGCAAGCCGCGTGCTCAGCTTCTACATGTTCGAGGTTGCCCTCTCTGAATACGGCTTCCGGATGGGATATGGCGCGGCAATTGCGGTTGTCCTTTTCCTGATCATGCTGATGTTCATCGCCTACTTCCTCTGGTCGATGTACAAGGAAGAAAAGGCGCGCTGAGATGTTCCCAACACCCATCGAACGCACACCGCGCTCCTGGCAGATTACCTATCAGACCTTGCTGCCGCTTGCGCTGATCCTCTGGCTGCTGCCCCTGATCGCCGTCGCCATTTTCTCTGTAAAACCTGACGCTGATTTTGCGAATGCCAACTATTGGGGCTGGCCGTCGTCTTTTGAGGGGTTCACCAATTACGGTCTGGTCTTCACCGGATCGGACATGCCGCAATATCTCCTGAACTCGTTCAAGATCACGATCCCGACCGTGATCGGTGCGGTCGCGCTCTCCTGCATGACCGGCTTCGCGCTCGGTATCTACAAATTCCGTGCAAACATCTGGATCTTCTTCATGTTCGTGGCCGGCAATTTCGTGCCGTTCCAGATCTTGATGGTCCCGGTCCGGGATCTCACGCTGCAGTTGGGGCTCTACAACACGATCACCGGACTTGTGCTGTTTCACATTGCGTTCCAGCCCGGGTTCTCCCCGCGATTCATGCGCAATTTCATCCGCGCCCTGCCGTGTGCGCGGAAAGAAGCTGCCCG
>CALDSI010000458.1 GCA_937911395.1 uncultured Labrenzia sp. | reverse complement strand
TCGGCCTCATGGGCTTCATGATGATCTATCTGTTGCTGGTCATCGTGATGGGCATGATCCTCGATTCCACCTCGATCATGCTGATCCTTCTGCCGCTGTCGCTGCCGATTGTTACCGGTCTTGGCGGTGATTTGATCTGGTTCGGCATTGTGACGGTCATTGCTGTGGAGATCGGTTTGTTGACGCCGCCGTTCGGCCTCACCGTCTACGTGGTGAAAGCCACAATATCAGACCGGAACACGACCCTTGGCGACATATTCATCGGCACGTTTCCGTTTGTCGTCATGATGACGTTTGTCACCTTGCTGCTGACCTTCATCCCGGCGCTCAGCCTGGTCTTTGAATAGGATCCACCATGCAGTTCGTGGTCTATGCAATCGACAAACCCGATGCGCTCCCGCTTCGTCTGGAGGTTCTGGAAGCGCACCGGCATTTTCTGGGAACAGAGCTGGCAAACTACGGTGTAAAGGTTCTGCTCTCTGGTCCCCTTACCGAGGACGATGGGTCCACCATGCGCGGTTCCTTTTTTCTGCTTGAGGCTGAAAACCGCGAAAGCATTGAAAAAATGTTTGCCAATGATCCGCTGCAAGCTGCCGGCGTCTGGGCGGAGCAGCACATCTCCGCCGTTACGGTTCGACAAAACAATATGCCAACAGACCAGTAGAACACACGGGAGAAAAGGAATGCCCGAATTTAAAGGCGGATGCCTTTGTGGCGCGATCCGGTATGAAGTCGCGGCCAAACCGGTCAACATGTGGAACTGTCACTGCACCGATTGTCAAAAGTCTTCCGGGGCCAGCTATGGCACAAATGTATTTGTGAAGGTTGCGGATCTTACAATCACAAAGGGTAAGCCTGCAAGGTTCCAGCATCAGGCGGACAGCGGCAACACCATGACCAAGGAATACTGCTCCAACTGTGGTTCGCAGCTCTTTAACGGCAATTCCGGACGCCCGGCGATTAAAGTAATAAGGGCGGGCACAATCGACGACCCAAGCTTTGTCGTCCCGCGCGCTAACATCTATGCCTCACGGGCGCTCCCCGCTGCAATTGAGGGGACTGAGATCCCAACCTTCGACGAAATGCCTCCCGATCTATCGGTCTTTTTTACCGGTTGAACCAATTTGGAAACCAGCTAGCTAGACATTATGGCTCTGATCACAAATACAATAATTCAGATCAGACCTAGGCTTTGAAGTTGACAGTCTGCGGGTATGCAGCTGAAACAACTGGCAGACTTGCGATCAATGGCTTTGAGAAAAGCTGGCTGGGCTTCTGTCACATTCTGGGAACGTTTACCGTCGCATCTGCTCAGATTGACCCGCGTTTCATTGCCTGCCAAGTAAGCCTGCTATGGCCACGGCGCTCAATTCGCCGTGGCTGATCTCAGCCTTAAAACATGTGAAGGAATTTCAATGTCCGATATAAAACGCCTGCAAGTTGGTCCACGGATGAGCCAGGCCGTCGTACATGGTGGCCTTGTCTGGCTGGCTGGCCAGGTGGGTAATCCGGGCGAGAGCGTCGCCGATCAGACCAAGGTCATCCTGCAGAAGATCGAGAAGTTGTTGGCGGATGCCGGGAGCGATAAATCCCGCCTGTTGCAGGCCACAATCTGGCTGGCCAGCATGGACGATTTCGCCGAAATGAACGAAGTCTGGGATGCTTGGGTAGACCCTGCCAATCCGCCAGCCCGCGCTTGCGGAGAGTCCAAACTGGCAACCCCAGAGTACACGGTGGAAATCATTGTGGTCGCCGCAGTCTCACAATAAGCAACGATTAGAACCGACATCCTGGAGCCAGTCTGAGCCTTTGGTCTGGCGCGGACAGTCTCCGGGATTTGTTTCATGGCACTAAATCGAAGTGCTTTTCGAAACACCCAAGTCCGGAAGTCTTTTTAGGGTCCCTGAACATCAACCGTAATTCGCTTCGTCTTCCCGGCGTTCAAAGTCGTAGATTTCGCCCGTTGAGGCCAGCTGGCTGATCCGGACCGGCGCCCCGTCGTCACTGAGTTCCACCAAACCGATCCCCGGAGCGTTCAAAATGCGGCGACCGTGCGGTGTGCCTTCCGGCTTGCGCGGGATAATGCGCATGCCGCGGCGCTTTGTCAGCCAGTTGAGAGGTGATCGCGGCGCAAACGCCCAGCGGTTTCCGTGATCCAGAACGGCGAGCAATCGGTCCGGCCATTTGTTTTTGATGCCACTGGAACAGACTTGCCAGATCTCCGGGTTCTGGCCGGATTGCCGGGTACGCGACTGCCGCCCGTTGCGCAACTCCACGTCATAGACAAACGAGTAATGAACATCTCCGGACAGAATGACGAAGTGTTTCGGCGTGTTCCGATGCTGGAAGATGTTGAGGATCGCGCTCGCCGTCCCTGGATGGGCCATCCAGTATTCCGCATCCACCATCAGCGGCTTGCCGAGGAGCGTAAACAGTTTCTGGACAGACTCGATCAGTTTCACCCCGAAGATCGGTGCAGCCGAAACTAGCAAAACAGCATCTTTGTTTCTAAGCCGGGCCTGTAATTCCGTCGCCGCTTCCCAGTCGAGAAGACCGGAGGGATAGTGACTGTTGCGCTCAGAGCGCCATCTACGGGTGCGCGTATCCAAGGCGATCAAGGGCGGATCGGTTGGCCATTCGAAATCCCACTTCTCATAGTCGAGTATGTGGTCGATTGCAGCTTCATGGTCTTCGGACCCGGGCCGCTGCAGGGCGGCTTCGAATACGGTTTTCAGGTCTTCCCGAATGGTTTTCGGACGGTTGCCCCAG
This sequence comes from uncultured Labrenzia sp., assembly GCA_937911395.1. Taxonomy (GTDB): domain Bacteria; phylum Pseudomonadota; class Alphaproteobacteria; order Rhizobiales; family Stappiaceae; genus Roseibium. The sequence goes on along the minus strand of CALDSI010000458.1, from coordinate 7,483 downwards.
CCCTGATTGATGCCATAGGCAATGAGCGCATTGCCGATGACCCGCCGGGCAAGCGGATGTCCGTAAGCCGCCTCTTCCCAGGCAAGCGAGAGGTTCCAATCGTCTGTAACATCATGATCGTCAAAAATCATGGCCGTCGGAATGTGGGCCAGCAACCGGCGAACGTTGCCAAGTCCGCTGACAAATCCATCAATATGCCGGACTTCCCGGTCGTACATCCGCTGGTCTTTGTCCGAGAGATCGCCCGGAGCCTTACGCTCCGGCAGAACAGCCCAACAGGCCGGTGACCAGACAAGCAGGTACATCGCCAGCATTTCAGCCAGGGTCATCAGGTGATTTCTGGCGTGCAGAGATGTGAAGATCGGTTTTTGCGTCCCGCCAAACATGACATCGAAGACCGAGGCATTCTGATCGATCTTCGGCAAGAGCTGGTCCCGCTTGTATAAAAAGCCGGCGGCGTCCCGCAATGCGGTTCCACTTGCCGGCGCCCCAGGCTCAATCCCGGGCAGGTCTTCATCCGGCAGGCCCAAGACGTCTACCAGCGCGGTGATGGCCTGTACCATCGGACCAGCAGCATCATCCACATAGACCTGGTCGCCGCTCAGGACCAACAACTCCGGCATGGGGTGCTGCGCGTCGTTGTCGGAAATCGCCTGCTCAACAGCCTGGTCGGCAGCAACCAGCCCGTCAGCACAGGAACTGTGCGGCTTCCTGCATGAGCCGTGCATGACCGAAGAGACATTCTTCGGGATTCGAATGAACGGGAGATCACGGCCCGGATAACAAAGATCCTTTGCCCAGTGTGTGTGGTCCTCCCACCGACCCCCGCCCCCCACAGGCTTTTCAACAAAAAGGCTTAGCCGATAGGGTATCAACACCTCTTCCGGCAGGGGATCAGACAGGGCAAGGTTGATAAGAAGATAACTGAGTTGCTCTCCGGCCCTCAGCCAAAACAACTCCGGTGCTGACGGGTCCAATTCAAAGATCCGTGCGTCCATCTCTGGTGGGAAAAGCTCAAGTTTGACTGGGCTCTGCGCCCGGACTGCGAGCCAGACTGCCAAACGATCTGATTGGATACGGCGGATGATGGGTCCGGCTAATACAGTGGGGAGCACATCAGATTTCTGCGACTTGGGATCGCTCAACAACATTCTCCAAACTGGCCGCCATTCCGTTTGCAACGCGCCGGCACGTTCTACACACTGTCTGGACAGTTAGGGCGGCAGGTCGGGATTTACAAATGTCAGCGTATCTATATGGAAACACGTGAGTTTTTCTGACCGGACTTACAAAGTGTCCCGATGACGGACTTCTGTAGGCAGTTGGACGCTCTCCGGCGACCGGCCGTGTAACGCTTCGATGAGTGCGCGGGCCGCCAATTGTCCCATCCGCCGATGCGGGACATGGACTGTAGTCAGCGGAACAGGCGCGACGAAAGCCAGCTCGATGTCATCAAAGCCTGTGATTGCTACATCACCCGGAACCTTGAGCCCGAGGTCAGCTGCGGCCCTCAGCGCGCCAACAGCCAAAACATCGTTGCCGCACATTACTGCGGTCGGAGAATTGGCACCGGACATCAACTGTTGGAACGCCGCCTCACCGTTTTCGATCGAATAGGCCGTCTCAACGACCTGCAGGGTGTCTGGGTCAAGACCGGCATCCCGCATAGCGGCCCAGATGCCTTCCACGCGTTCCCGTGCCCGGTCGTTGGTCGCGGTATCTGCAGATATGCAGCCGATTGTCCGGTGCCCCTTGCCAATAACGTCTGTGGCAAGCGCCTTCATAGCCTTGCGGTTGTCAAAGCCAACGGACAGATAGTCTTGCGAAGGTTCCGATGCCCAGGTTAGAACCGCCGGGATTTTGCGCTTTTTCAAAAACTCATAGATCTGCGGATCCCGCTGATACCCAATCAAGAGCAAGGCATCTGCGCCGCGGGCGGTCAGCGTCCGGATTTGCTCTTCTTCGAGATCCTGCCGATAGGACGAGCTGGCAACGAGAAGCGTGCAACCGTTCTTTTGCAGCTCTTCCTGAAAAGCCTGGATGCCGCGCGCAAAAATGGCGTTTTCCATTGTAGGAATGATGGCGCCGATCATGTTTGTCCGGCCGGCAGCGAGCGCGCGCGCACTGTAATTCGGCGCATAACCAAGATGATTGACGGCATCCATGACAGTTTTGAGGGTCTTTTCCGTGACACGGTCCGGTGTGTTCAGACACCTGGACACGGTTGCCGTCGACACACCTGCTCTCGCCGCGACATCGGCAAGTGTCGGCACTGAGGACTCAGGCGATTTCGAAAATTCTTCCATCGGTCAAACCGCTCAGAAACCGTTTAGACACATAACGTTGGTCCCGCCATACAGGGCTTGCGCACTAAACAAAACCATTTTTGTGCTTGCAATGGCAAATGTAAGCGCTTACATTTTTCACAGCCGGGTGAATTGGTCGTTGGGAGGTGATCATGCTTTTGGCGTTGGCAGGCGGTCTCTTTGCCGTCTTCGTGATCAATGTATCGATCGGTTCCTTTGGTGGAACACCGTTTTTCGGAAATGTCGGAGAAATGCTGTGTCTGTTCGCTGTCTCGGCGGCGTTCACCGCAGCTGTGCTCAAGAAGGAAGCAGAAAAGTAACCGGCATCATCAGGTTCAGACAGGATTTCTTGGGAGGAAATCATGAAAAAGACGGAAGACTTGGCCTCACACGAGCGCCGCAATTTCTTGAAGCTCAGCAGCGCTGGCGCATTCACCGCTGCCGTGGTGGCTGGCGCAGCAGGCACCCTCTGGTCCGACGAAGCCGTCGCTCAAACCGCGCAGGAGGAGCGCGAACGGGAACAAGCCGCCGACCACACGATGACGCTGGCAACCGCCTATGTTCTCGGCGCATCCCGCAGCTACCCGATCATGCAGCTGGACCTGAAAGAAAACATCCAGAACGCTACAAACGGCAAGGTCTACGTGAAACTCGCACCTGGCGGTCAGCTCGGCGCTGGCGGCGCACTTGCCCAAGCGGTTCAGGGCGGCACCATTCAGGCAGCCCAGCACTCGTTGTCCAACTTCGCTCCGTTCGCATCCGCAGTTGACTTGATCAACATGCCGTACTTCTGCGGCTCCAACCAGCGCTTCACCAACCTCGTGACATCCGAAGCTTGGAAAAAGGAAGTCCACCCGAAGGTTGAGGCCTCCGGCTTCAAGGCACTCTTCTATGTTGTGATTGACCCGCGCGTAGTCGCGGTTCGCAAAGGCGGCAACAAAGTCATCACTCCGGCTGATCTCGATGGCGTGAAATTCCGTGTGCCGGGATCTGCCATGCTTCAGCAGTACTACCGCATGGTCGGCGCGAACCCGACACCGGTTGCCTGGGGTGAGACACCATCTGCGATCAAGCAGGGCGTTGCCGATGCGCTCGACCCATCCGTCGGCGCGCTCTACGTCTTCGGCTTCAAAGACATTCTGAGCCATGTAACGTTCACGCAGGCAGTACCGGACAGCCAAGTCTACTCCATGAACCTGGAGTGGTTTAACTCCTTGCCGGCAGATGTTCAGCAGGGCATTGAGTTTGCTGGTGAAATCACGGCTCAGCAGAACCTTGCAAAGGTTCCGGCAGCCCGCTCCTACGCGATGGCAGAACTGGCCAAGTCAGGCGTGGAATTCCACTCGCTCACAGACGACCAGTTAGCCGAGTGGCAAGCCGCCGGCGGCTACCAGCGCGAGGAATGGGACCAGTTCAAGGTTGAGATGGCGGGGTCCATGGAGGCCTTCGGCCGCTTGGAAGAAGCTGCGAATACGCAAGGCCGCCTCTACGTCCACGACGCCTAAAGATGAATTGCCTGCCGGCGCCATCAAGAGCGCCGGCGGCCCACACTGTGCCCTTTCCAATTCCCTGTTCACGCGACCACCGCATCGGGCATGCTGCCTGATGTGAACGGTCGAGGAGTGCCAATGTCATCTGTCCTTCAAGCTGTAGACAAGAACGGCGAGCGCTGGCTGCTTCTGCTGTTCTACGTCATGCTGGTGCTGACCATGTTCATTGAAGTGGTTCGGCGCGAAGTCTTCTCTTTCTCGTCGATCTGGGGCGAGGAAATTGTCCGCTACTCCTTCATCTATCTCGCCTGGATCGGGGCGGCGGCTGCGGTCAAAGAGCGTGGTCATATCCGGATCGATGTTCTGATGCAGTATGTCAGCCCCAAGGTGAAAGCACTGCTCTACATCTTCGGCGACATTATCATGGCGATCGTTGCAGTGATTGCATTCTACTGGTCGCTGGAAACCGTGCTTGTTTCGGCAAAATTCGGATCGGTAACACACGGCCTGCGTATTTCGCAGGTCTGGTTCCTCAGCGCCGTGCCTCTCGGCTTCGCCCTCATCCTTTTCCGTCTCGCCCAGTCGTTCCTGCGCGATTTCCGCGACCTTCGTGATGGCAATCCCGTCTACGAAGGCGACAAACTCTTCGACTAAAGGGGGCGGCTATGCTTTGGCAACATATGCAACCGCAAACAATTGAACTTGGCTGGGATTTCTACGGTCCGGTTCTCCTGTTCGTTCTGCTTGTCGCGCTTGCTGTACCGGTTTGGGCTGCCATCGGTGCCGCTGCGAGCCTTATGCTGGTCTGGTCCGGCGCACTTCCCCTTTCCCTGGTCGGCGAAAAGCTTTTCAGCGGCATTGACGCCTTCGCGTTGACAGCGGTCCCACTGTTCATCCTGACCGGGGATGCACTGGTCCGAACCGGGCTCAGTCGAAAATTTCTCGACGTGGCAGAAGCGCTCACGCAATTCGCAAAGGGCGGTTTCGGCTCCGCAACCGTCCTTGTCTGCGGCATGTTTGCAGCCATTTCCGGATCGGATGCGGCCGGTGCGGCAGCTGTCGGTCGCATGACCATCGACCGGCTCGTGGAAAGCGGCTATCCGCGCCCCTACGCCTGTGCCCTGGTCGCAGCCGGTGCTTGTACCGGCATTCTGATCCCGCCATCCATCGCGTACATCATCATCGGTTTGGTGCTGGGTATCTCCGCATCGACGCTGTTCCTTGCAGCCGTTATTCCGGGCCTTGCCATCCTGGTCTCGATCCTCGCCACCAACATCATCATGAACCGGCTCTATGGCTGGGAAGGTGGCGGTAACATCAGCATGGGTGAGTATTTCTCCCGGCTGTGGGTTGCCATCAAATCGGGTTGGTATGCGTTTATCGTCCCGGTGATCATCTTCTACGGCATCTTTTCCGGCCGCTTGACCCCAACAGAAGCCGGCGCCACCGCTGTCGTCGTGACCATCGTCATGGGCTTTATCTTGGGAACGCTGCGGTTCTCGGACTTTCCGGCCATGCTGGTGAGTTCGGCCAAGGTCAATGGTGTGATCATTCCAATCATCGCCTTCTCCATTCCCCTTGCAGAAGCCCTTGCCATCATTGGTGTGCCCCAAGGTTTTGTAGCGGTCGCCACCGGCATCAGCGATGAGCCCTGGGTGCTCATCATGATGATGATCCTGGTCTTGATCGCCGCAGGCTGCGTCATGGAAACCACGCCGAACATCGTGATCCTGGCGCCAATTCTGAAACCACTCGCCGACAACATCGGCATGAACGAGATCCAGTTCTGCATCATGATGATCACCGCACTCGGTGTCGGGTTTATCACGCCGCCGCTCGGTCTCAATCTGTTCGTCGTCTCCGGCCTCACAGGTGAATCGATATTGAAAATCGCCGCCCGGGCCGTTCCCTTCGTCCTCTTCATGCTCGCCGTGACCTTGCTGATTGCCTATGTACCGGCAATCTCCACCACGCTGCTGCCTGAAATTTACAAGTAGGCTCTGCCATGACTGTTGAATATCTGAAGAAAGCAGATCTGACCTCCAAGACCGACGCGTCCGAGACCACAAAGATCGTTCAGGAGATCCTCGATACGATCGAAGCTGGTGGCGACGCCGCTGCGATGGAGTATGCCGCCAAGTTCGACAAGTATGACGGCGAAATCATCCTGAGCGATGCTGAGATCGAAGCCGCAAGTGCCAAGGTCCCGGATAAACTCAAGCGCGATATTGAGTTCGCCCATGCCAACGTCAAGCGCTTTGCCGAGGCTCAGCGTGAGACCTGCCAGAACATCGAGGTTGAGGTCGTTCCAGGCCTCATCGCCGGCCAGAAAAGCATCCCGGTCAACACGGCTGGCTGCTACATCCCCGGCGGCCGCTATAGCCACATCGCCAGCGCGATCATGACAGTCACCACGGCCAAGGTGGCGGGCTGCGAAAACATCGTTGCATGCTCGCCGCCACGGCCCGGCATCGGCATCAACCCGGCGATCATCTACGCAGCTCATGTTTGCGGCGCCGACAAGATTGTCGCCATGGGCGGGGTCCAGGGTGTGGCCGCCATGACCTTCGGCCTTTTTGGTCTGCCAAAAGCCAACATCCTTGTTGGTCCGGGTAACCAGTTCGTTGCCGAAGCCAAACGGATCCTGTTTGGCCGGGTTGGGATCGATATGTTCGCAGGGCCGACCGACAGCCTGATCCTTGCCGACAAGACAGCGGACCCGGAAGTTGTGGCTGCTGATCTCGTTGGCCAGGCGGAACACGGTTACAATTCACCGGTCTGGCTCGTCACCGACACACGGTCTCTGGCCGAAGAGGTCATGGCGCTGGTGCCGAAACTCATTGACGACCTGCCCGAGGTGAACAGCCAAAACGCGGCCGCCGCCTGGCGCGATTATGCCGAAGTGATCCTGTGCGATACCCGCGAGGAGATGGCGGCGACGTCTGATGCTTATGCTCCCGAACACCTTACGGTGCAAGCCGAAGATCTGGATTGGTGGCTGGACCGTTTGTCCTGCTATGGGTCCTTGTTCCTCGGCGAAGAAACCACAGTTGCATTCGGCGACAAGGCATCGGGCACCAACCATGTGTTGCCGACTTCCGGCGCGGCGTCCTACACTGGAGGCTTGTCGGTCCATAAATTCATGAAGATCGTCACCTGGCAGCGAGCCACCCGCGACGGCGCCAAGCCTGTCGCCGAGGCAACGGCGCGCATTTCACGCCTGGAAGGCATGGAAGGTCACGCCCGCACCGCCGACATCCGGCTGCGGAAGTATTTCCCAGGTGAGAACTTCGACTTGAGCGCGGAGGCGGCAGAGTAAGGCCATGTCCGGTCTGTTTGACGTATCCGGAAAAGTTGCTTGCGTCACCGGGGCCAGTTCAGGTCTCGGCCGGCGCGCAGCCACGGTGCTTGCTCAGGCGGGCGCTTCCGTGGTGGGCGTTGCACGGCGTGCGGCTGACCTTGAGAAGTGGCGGCAGGAAGCGGGCGGTTCGACCGCAGCCGTCGCGGCCGATTTGAGTGATCGCGAGCATCTTGCCAGCATTGTAGAGAGTATCGCCGAACCCTTCGGCCCGCCTCAAATTCTGGTCCATGCGGCTGGGATCAATACCCGCGAAGCCGCCAATGATGTGACTGATGCCGGTTGGGACATCACCATGATGCTCAACCTCACCGTACCGTTTTTTATGA
>CALDSI010000457.1 GCA_937911395.1 uncultured Labrenzia sp. | reverse complement strand
ACCGGACAAAACCAGGGTCGCGGCCGCACCAGCAGCTACGACCAACAGTCCTTCAACATGAAAGCCAAAAAGCTTCAGCCCACATGCACCGATGAGGGCTACCTGCCCGGCGACCGCCGGAACCGATATCTGCTTGGTCCCGGTGATCGTAAACCACTCTGACAAGAAAAGGATGGCAGCCGCCAACACAAGGACCGCATAGGCCCATCCACCCAAATAAATCAGCCCAAGAACCAGAGGCCCCAAAACCACTGCTGACAGAACCCGCAGCTGCAGATTGCTTTTCGTTTTGGCTGGAAGGTCTTGATCAGGCATTACCTTTTAACGGCCTCAAAGTGCCTGCGCGGTGACACCACCGTACCGCCGATCCCGGTTACCGAAGCATTCCAGCGCTTGATCCAGCGCAGCTTCATCGAAATCGGGCCACATGAGATCCGAGAAATAGAACTCTGTATACGCCGCCTGCCATAACAGAAAATTTGAGAGACGGAGTTCGCCACTTGTACGCACGATCAGATCAGGATCAGGTAGACCCGCTGTGTCGAGCTCGGCGGAAATTTGGGCTTCCGTGACGGCGCTTGGTTCGATTTCGCCGCGCGCAACCTTCTCGCACAACTTTTTCACCGCAGCGGTCAGCTCCTGCCGTGCGCCGTAGTTGAAGGCAACAACCAGCTCCATGCCCGTGTTGTTGCGGGTCAGCTCCTCGGCATCGAGCAAAAGCTTGAGGATCCCAGCATCGAGATTATCACGCTCGCCGATAATGCGGATGCGGATGTTTTCCCGGTGCAACTCGCTCAAGTCACGCTGCACGAACCGGCGCAGCAGCCCCATCAGAAATCTGACTTCCGGCTCCGGCCGGCTCCAGTTTTCCGTCGAAAAGCTGTAAATCGTTACTATCCCGACGCCCCGTAGAGCGGCATGACGGATGATTTTGCGGAGCGCCTCCAGTCCCTGACGGTGGCCTTCGGTACGCGGCAGGCCGCGGGAAGACGCCCAACGGCCATTTCCGTCCATGATGAACGCAACGTGGTTTGGCACATGCGAAGGCGCAGCCGAAACCGGCTCTGCATTTGCCTGTCGTTCCAGGTTGCTGCTCATCCTAGTCCTCGACTGCTGGCCCAAAGCCGCCCTTTAAACCTGCGAAATCTCCGCCTCTTTCTTCGCAAGCATTGCATCCACTTCGCCGATCATCCCATCGGTGAGTTTTTGCACTTCGTCAGATGCAACACGGCTGTCGTCCTGAGAAATCTCACCGTCTTTTTCCGCCTTCTTGGCGTCATCCATTCCGTCTCGGCGTACGTGACGGATCGCAACTTTGGCCTGTTCGGCATACTTGTGCGCAACCTTGATGCGCTCCTGACGGCGCTCCTGGTAGAGCTCGGGGATCGGCAGACGCAGCAACTGACCATCCACAACCGGGTTCAAGCCGAGGTTTGATTCGCGAATGGCTTTTTCAACAGCGGCAACCATGGACTTGTCCCAGACCTGAATCGCAACCATGCGCGGCTCTGGTACGGAAACCGTTCCAACTTGGCTCAGCGGCATGGACTGGCCATAAGCGTCGACAGAAATCGGATCGAGCATGCTTGCGGATGCGCGGCCTGTCCGCAGACCTGAGAAATCAGTTTTCAGAGAAGAAAGCGCGCCTTGCATGCGCCGCTTCAAGTCATCCAGGTCGACACCTTCTACAGACATTTTGTCCTCACTGTTCTTGTTGCTTAAGCCAAATCAGATCCGGCGCGCCAACATGGCACAACCGCACCGAAACACAAGTGCTACAGCCTGTTAGGCGCCGAAAAACTACTCGTCACCCACGACTGTGTAGGTTCCCGTTTCCTGCAACACACTGACCAGCGCGCCGGGCGAATGGATCGAGAAGACAATGACCGGGATGGAATTGTCCCGGGCCAAGGCGATCGCGGTGGTGTCCATGACCTTCAGGTTCTGGCTGATGACCTCGTCATAGCCGAGAGTTTCATAGCGCTCGGCTTCCGGGTTGACCTTGGGGTCCTCTGAATAAACGCCGTCCACCTGCGTGCCCTTTAAAAAGGCGTCGCATTTCATTTCGGCAGCACGCAGGGCCGCCCCGCTGTCGGTGGTGAAGAACGGGTTTCCGGTGCCGCCAGCGAAAATGATCACATCACCGTCTTCCATGTAACGGTCCGCCACACGCTGAGAGAAGGTCTCGCAGATGGATGGAACCGCGACGGCAGACAGGACACGCGCGTTGACCTTGAGACGGCGCAAGGCATCGGCAAGGGTCAAGCTGTTCATGATGGTTGCGAGCATGCCCATGTGGTCCCCGGTCACCCGGTTGCCGCCCTTGGCAGCCACCGCCACGCCGCGGAAGATATTGCCGCCGCCAACGACCACGCCGACCTGAGCTCCAAGCGCCACAGCGTCTGCAATTTCCTTCGCAATCCTTTGCACAATCGCCGGGTCAATTCCGAAAGCCTGCGACCCCATAAGGGCCTCGCCGGAGAGCTTGAGGAGGATCCGTTTCCAACGCAAAGGAGATGTCATCTGTGCACCTTGGGTAAAATTAAGCCTTCAAAAAAAAAGCGCCGGACTAACCGGCGCTTTTCTTGGGACCTTACTGCCCGGAGGCTGCCGCCACTTCCGCGGCGAAATCCTGCTCTTCTTTCTCGATCCCTTCGCCGAGAGCGAAGCGGACGAAACCGGAAAGTTTGACCTCGGTGCCAAGGTCTTTGGCAAGCGCCTCAACGGCCTGCTCAACCGTCTGATCAGGATTGATCACGAATGCCTGTTTCACGAGGGTAACTTCCTCGTAGAACTTGCGCAGACGGCCTTCCACCATTTTCTCAATGATGTTTTCCGGCTTGCCGGATTCACGAGCCTGTTCGGAGAACACGGACTTTTCGCGCTCGACCACTTCCGGATCCAGCTCTTCAGTGTTCAGGGCCAGCGGGCTGGTTGCAGCAACGTGCATGGCGATCTGACGGCCAAGCGCGTTCAGCTTGTCCTTGTCACCGGAGGATTCCAGTGCGACCAGAACGCCGATCTTGCCGAGGCCATCGGCAACAGCGCCGTGGACATAGGTGGACACAACACCATCGCCAACAGACAGGATCGCGGTCCGGCGGAGGGTCATGTTCTCGCCGATGGTTGCGATCGCATCGGTGATGGAATCAGCAACGGACTTGCCGTCCAAATTGGCAGCCGTCACAGCGTCGACAGAACCGTCGGTGCCAACGGCAACAGTTGCGACCTTGCCGACCAGCTCCTGGAACCCTTCGTTACGGGCAACGAAGTCGGTTTCGGAGTTCAGCTCGATCACAGCAGCCTTGGTGCCTTCAGCAGCAACACCAACCAGACCTTCAGCGGCCACGCGGCCAGCCTTCTTGGCAGCTTTTGCCAGGCCTTTGGTGCGCAGCCAGTCAACAGCTGCTTCCATGTCACCGCCGTTTTCAGTCAGGGCGGTCTTGCAGTCCATCATGCCAGCGCCGGATTTCTCACGGAGCTCTTTTACCATCGCGGCGGTAATGCTCATCGATTGCCTCGTAGATGGGGGGTTTCAGATGAGACACGGTTTAGCCGATGGCTTTCCGCGCCTTTATGACGGGCCTGCAACAATTTGCACCCCGCCTTGCGAATTCAACATGTTTCTACCGCGCGGATCGCCGCGCGGTAGAAATCAGATCAATTTAAGCTTGGGCAGCCGCTGCTTCAGCTTCAGCCGGAGCTTCTTCTGCAGCCGCTTCTACGATCGCTTCTTCGACCGGAGCTTCTTCTGAAGCACCGACGTCCATGCCAGATGCGCCCTGTGCACGGGAGATGCCATCGATGGCAGCGCGTGCGATGAGGTCGCAGTACAGAGAAATCGCACGGCCAGCGTCATCGTTGCCCGGGACCGGGTAAGTGATGCCTTCCGGGCTGGAATTGGAATCCAGGATCGCAGCAACCGGGATTCCCAGACGGCGGGCTTCCTGAATTGCAATTGCTTCGCGGTTGGTGTCGATGACGAAGATC
>CALDSI010000456.1 GCA_937911395.1 uncultured Labrenzia sp. | reverse complement strand
ATCTGCACGTACTGAAGACAGGGCTCCGCCATACCGGCCGATAGGCGTGCGCACTGCATCACAGATGAAGGCATTTGGCATTTATCTCTCCCATTTCGCGATCTATCAAGCATTAGCCGACCGATCGGTCAGCTTTGTATAGCACTAAAGCATCACACTTAGAACTATTTTCTAAAAAAAATGTGATACTTTGAGTTTTACATCAGTCTTTCAGTTACTTAAATCGAACAGCGATCTCTTCCGGGCGGCTCACATATCGGCTTGGACGGGCGTCCAGATACGGCTGGGGCACCGAACCACCTTATGCGGCCGAACTCTCGGGAATTTGACTGATAATTTACGTATAAGCACGTAGGATTACACAAGAAATAACTGGCGTTTTTGCGAAAAAATCGATATTATTGCACTCATGAATATTCAGCCTCAAATCGATCCGGGTCAAGAACCGTCAGCGACCCAGCGCGCCTATCTCGCGGTACGGCAGATGATTCTGACCGGAGAAATCCCGCCCGGCGAAAAACTGAAAATCGAAAACCTACGCAAGAAGCTGGATATGGGCGGCTCCCCGATCCGCGAAGCTCTGACCTTGCTTGTATCGGATCTCCTGGTCGAAAGACTGGATCAACGCGGCTTTCGGAGTGCGGAGGTTGGCCGGGAAAATTTTGCCGAAATCCTGAAACTCAGGTGCCATCTGGAAGAGATGGCGCTGCGGGAAAGCATTGCCCATGCCAACCAGGTCTGGGAAGACAACCTGGTCATCAGCCACCACCGGATGATGCGCGAACCTCGCAACAATGTTGAACGGTTCGAGGATCTGCACAAGACGTTCCATATGAACCTTCTCGCAGCCTGCACCTCGAAGGTTCTCCTGAAGTTCTGCAACCAGCTTTACGATCTCAATATTCGCTACCGCTATTTGGCTGGTAGGGCATTGGATTACTCGACCCGTGACATTGGCAGCGAGCACACGGCGATCATGAATGCGGCTGTTGACCGCGATACAGAAACCGCCTGCCACATATTGCTGGACCACTACCAACGCACCGGTGCGTTTTTAGAGCGGCTTTTCACGTCGGAAGCAGCTGAATAAAGCGGTAGTACGTCTTTCAAAAAGTGGATCGGGTGCAAAAAAGGCGGGCCAAATGACCCGCCCTTTTATTTCGTGGCTGTAGACCCTACTCCCGGACCAGAACAAGGTCAAAGTCCGCCAGAAGGTAGGGCCCGTCCACCTTACCTGAGAGTTCAAAGCCGTTTGCGGGGAAGCTCCCGGCGGGCCTCTCGACATAGGTCATCACGAGATCCTCACGCACGCCGAACACCGTGTCCTGATCCAGATACGGATCGTCATCAGGGAAAATCTCTGTGACGAGCGGTCGGAACCCCGGAGCCGTGACAATGTAATGAAGGTGTGACGGGCGCCACGGATGACGCCCACTGGCCCGAAGAATATCGCCAACCGGACCATCACTTGGAACCGTGTAACTCACCGGCTTCACAGATGTGAATGCATAACGGCCATCTGCGCCGGTGGTTTGGATTCCGTGGAAGGAATAAGTGTCCTGATCTGGGTCCTGACTGGAGTACAGGCCATTCGGTGCTGTCTGCCAGATATCGAGTTCGGCACCCTGAATGGGGTTTCCGTCTGTGTCCCCCACGATGCCTTGGGCAAGCAAGACTTGTTCCTTGAAATCACCACGCAGATCCCCGCCAATCGGAAGCGGTGGAGACCCCGTGATATGGAACGGCCCAAGCACACTCGAAGACGTGCCCTCAGGATGAGAGTGCAGCATGTCAACCAGCGAGGAGAGGCCCAGAACATCGGAAAAAAGCACAAACTCGTGCCGTTCCTTGTCCGAGATATCGCCCGCCCATTCAAGAAACTCGATGCCCTTGCGCCATTCGGCATGGGTGAGTTTTGTCTCCCGGGCAAAACTATGCAAATGGCTGACAAGGCTCTGCAATATCTCCCTGAGGCGCGGATCGGTATCCGGCCCGAAATAGTTCATGAAGACGTCAGTTATGTTGTCTTTGGTGACGCTGCGCATGGAGCTCCCCTTAGTTTAAGATGGCCAGGCTCAAAGACGGCCAGCGGATCAGAGCGATAAGAACGATCAGCATCACCAGCGCGAAGGGAAACGCGCCGATGAACACATCCTTCAAGGAAATCCTAGGGTCGTTCAACGTTGCCTTGATCACAAAACACGAAATGCCGAGTGGCGGAGTTAGAAGCCCGATTTCCGCGCCGACCACCGTAACAATGCCGAACCAGACAAGGGACATGCCCATCGGTTCGACCAGCGGCAGGAACAAGGGCACAACGATGAGAATGATCGACGCGGTATCGAGAATGGTGCCAAGGAAAATCATCATCAGCACATAGAACACCATGACCCAAAAAAAGGTCATCTGCGTTTCCGTCAGAAGATCTCCGAGTTCATTCGGCAGACCTGCGAGACCGAGCATCCGGCTGTAGATCGAAGCTGCTGTTATCAGGAACAAAATGGACGCCGTGATGTGACCGGTTTCCAAAAGCGCTTGCCATAGCGACTGCAAGGTTAGTTTTTTCCGGAACGCGGCGATCAGCAATCCAAGAAGAGATCCTGCAGCACCTGCTTCAACCGGGGTTAGCCATCCAGTGTATATCCCGCCGAGGACCGCAACGATCAACAAGAGCGTTGGAATGGTTTTGTCGGCAATTTCCAGAGGGCTCATCCACTCTGTTTCATCCGACGTACGACCGCCGACATATTTTGGCGTGAAACGTCCCATCA